>NZ_JBVJMD010000016.1:0-153461 GCF_055584385.1 Streptomyces sp. NPDC104096 | reverse complement strand
CCACCCCCCACCCAGCACCGCACCAGCCCGGTCACCCCGCCCAACGAACCCCAGCCGAAAAGGTCACGCATTCGACCGGCAAACCCCCGTTCCCACCCACAGCACCCACCACACGCCACCAGCCGCTCGCCCATGCTCACGAAAGCTCACTCGTGCACGGTCAAACAGCAGCAGCTTCGAACCCCCTACCCCCCAAGGGCGACGGCCTGCTCGGCACGGTCACCGTGACCCCGTACGCCGAGGCCGCGCTTCGCTGACCCGTCCCCGCGCACCGGCCGGGCGTCCCGCGCGCGTGGACGCCCGGCCGGGTGATCGTGGAACGGCACCATTCCACGATCACCCGGCCGGGGCGGGAGCCCTGGGCCCGCCCCGGCCGACAGGTGGTTGAGCCGCTGCCGAGGGCTTAGCGTCGAAGGAGGGGAGTCCTCGGATCCGCCCACAGGGAGGACGATCATGGACATCAAGGGTTCGGTGGCCCTGGTGACGGGTGCCAACCGTGGAATCGGGCAGGCCTTCGCCCAGGCACTGCTCGAGCACGGCGCCGCCAAGGTGTACGCCGGGGTCCGGGATCCGGAGACCGTCGGGGACCCGGGGCTCGTCCCGCTGCGCCTGGACGTCACCGACGAGGAACAGGTCGCCGCGGCCGCGGCGACCGCCGGGGACGTCGGCATCGTCATCAACAACGCCGGCGTCGCCGGTGGCCCGTCCCTGCTGGAGGGGTCGTTCGACGGGGCCAGGCGCGAGATGGAGGTCAACTACTTCGGCACCTGGGCGGTCTCGCGTGCGTTCGCACCCGTACTGGCCGCCAACGGAGGCGGAGCGCTGGTCACCATGCTGTCCGTGGCCTCATGGGTGGCCAACCGCAGGCTGCCGAGCTACGCGGCTTCCAAGTCCGCCCAGTGGTCACTGACGAACGCCTTCCGGCTGGCGCTGCGGGAGCAGGGCACGCTGGTGGTCGGCGTGCACGCCGGCTACGTCGACACCGATCTGGCGGCGGACATCGACTCGCCGAAGATCGGCGCGGCCGACGTGGCCGAGCAGACCATGGCCGCGCTGCTCGACGACGAAGAGGAAGTGCTGGTCGACGAGCGCACCCGCCAGGTACGCGCCGCGCTCTCGGGTGATCTGGCGACCCTGTACGCCGATCGGTGACGACTCGGTACGCCACCGGCTGGCGGCTCGAACTCCTGAGCACCGGAGGAAACCCGAGGTCAGGGGTGCGGGCATGGTGGCGGCCCCCCGAGGCGATGGGGGGACAGCCCCCCAGGAAGTCTGCAACTGACCGGCTTCTGCCGAGGGGACGCCCCTCCCCAGACTCACTGCATGACAACTCTTCCCGATCTCACGGTCGCGAGCACGACGTCCACGGTCCGCCCACGCGGATCCGCCCCGGACGCGGGCAGCGACTTCGCCCGGCTGACGCAGCGCATCACCGAGGCGGGCCTGCTGCAACGGCGCCCCGGCTACTACACGCTGCGCCTGGGCCTGGTGACCGGGCTGCTGGTGGCGGGCTGGACGACCTTCGTGGTGCTGGGCGACACCTGGTGGCAGCTCGCGGTCGCCGCCGTCATGGCCCTGCTCTTCGGACAGGTCGCGCTCGTGGCCCACGACCTGGCACACCGGCAGGTGTTCCGACGGCGGCGGCCGAGCGAGATCTGGGGACGGCTCTACGGCAACCTGGGCATCGGCATGAGTTACGGCTGGTGGATGAACAAGCACACCCGCCACCACGCCAACCCCAACCACGAGGAACTCGACCCCGATGTCGCCCCGGACATCCTGGTGTGGTCCACCGAGCAGGCCTGCGACAGCAGCGGCCTGGCCCGCCTCATCGGCGGTCACCAGGCACTCCTGTTCTTTCCGCTGCTGACACTCGAGGGCTTCAACCTGCACGTGTCGAGCGTGCGGGCGCTGCGTTCGCCGTCCATGAAGAGCCGTCTGCTGGAGGGGAGTCTGCTCTTCCTGCACCTGGCGGCCTACCTGTCCGCGCTGTTCCTGGTGCTCTCACCCGGCAAGGCGGTGGCGTTCCTCGCCCTGCACCAGTGCCTCTTCGGTGTGTACCTCGGCTGCACCTTCGCCCCCAACCACAAGGGGATGCCCACCTTCACCGGCGACGAGCGGCCCGACTTCCTGCGCCGCCAGGTGCTCACCTCCCGTAACGTCCACGGCGGCCGGCTCACCGATGTGCTGCTCGGCGGGCTCAACTACCAGATCGAGCACCACCTGTTCCCCAGCATGCCCACTCCCCACCTGCGGCGCGCGCAGGTCGTCGTGCGCGCGTACTGCGCGGAGATCGGGGTCCCGTACCACGAGACCGGGCTGATCCAGTCCTACCGCGAGGCACTCACGCATCTGCATCGGGTGGGAGAGCCGATCAGGCGGCAGCGCAAGGCGGCCTGACGGCCGGAGGCCCGGACGCCCTGCGCGGGCGTCGCGGTCACCGGCGGACGGCCGTGACCAGCCACGCCCCTGTCCGCATACGGACACCGGTCGCGTCTTCGTACGGAGCGAGGGCGGCGCGGAGCGCGGCCCGCACGCGCTCGGCTCCGTCGCCGTCGTCCGCGGTGTCGAGCTGTTCCACCAGATGCCGTCCGGGTCCTGACCCCAGGAGGTGCCCGGCGGCGTCGTCGGCGTCGCGGCCGAAGTCTCCGAGCGCGGTGACGGCTTCGGTGCGTACGTCGTCGAAGCCGGCCTGTCCGAGAACCTCTCGTACGACGTCCGGGTCGGCGAGCGAGAACATGCCCGGGCCGGCAGAGTCACCGGACGCCTGCGGCAGGGAGGACAGTGCCGCGCTCACGGTGCCGTACAGCTGGGCCCACTCGCTGCGGGCCGGGTCCGCCATGCACACGAAGGCGAGCCGTCCGCCGGGGCGCAGGGCGCGGGCGACGTTGCCGAACGCGGCGGCCGGATCCGCGAAGAACATCACCCCGAAGCGGCTCAAGGCCGCGTCGAACCCGGCCTCTGGCAGGGGGTGGACCTGGGCGTCGCCCTGCTCGAAGCCGATGTTGTCCAGGCCCTCCCGCGCGGCCAGCAGGCGCGCCCGGTCGAGCATGGGGCCGGACAGGTCCAGGCCCAGGACCGATCCCGGGGCAGCGGCACGGGCGGCCAGTCGCGTGGTCTGGCCGGCCCCGCAGCCGACATCGAGGACGCGGTCCCCGGGGCCGATCCCGGCCGCGGTGAGCAGGGGTGCGTCGAACCCCTCGTTGACGGCGTTCCAGCGGTCGTGGTGGTCGCTCCAGTGTCGGCCCTCGTCGCCGTTCCAGGCCTTGGACTGTGCGGTGTTGACGAGTTCGTACATGGGATCGCTCCTGCCGGAGAGCTAGTATGGGCATCTGCCCATACCAAGGTATGAGCGTTCGCCCATACTGGCAAGTGTCGTCCGGGAGGACCCGATGTCACCACGCGGAGTAGCGATCCCCGACGTCCGGGAGCGGCTCTTCGCCGCAGCGGAGCGGGTACTGGCCCGGGAAGGCACGGCCGGCCTGACCAACCGGTCCGTCACGGAGGAGGCGGGCTGCGCGAAGGGGCTGCTCTACAACCACTTCGCGGACCTGGACGACTTCGTGACCCAACTCGTCCTGGACCGGTTCGCGCGCATCGCCGCGGAGGTGGGACCGCTGCCCGACCGGGCGGGCAGCGGCAGCGTGCACGACAACCTCACCGCCGCGGCCCTCGCCATGCTCGGCACGAGCGGCCCCGCGATCGCCGCGGCCGCCCTCTCCCGCAACCAGGTCGCCCAGCGCGTGGCCCGGTCCTGGGCGGAGGGCACACCGGGACCCGGCGCGGTCGAGGACGCGATGACCCGCTACCTGGAGGCCGAACAACGGCTGGGCCGGGTGGCCCCGGACGCCGACTGCCCCATGCTGGCCCTCGCCCTGACCGGCACGGTCCACCACCTCCTGATGCACCCGGGTCCGCAACCGCAGGCTCCCGAACCATTGATCCGGCGGCTGGTCACGGCCCTGGTGGCCAGTCAGGAGCAGGCGTAGCTGAAGGACGCCTCCGCCTCGATCGGCTTGCGCTGGTGCGCGATCCGCAGCTGTGCGGACCCCCGGAAGCTGCCGGGGCCGCGGACCGTCCAGCGGAGGTGCACGGTGACCCTGCGGTCGCCCCGGCGGGCCATGTGGACCAGCTCGCCGGAGTCCTGGCCGTCGCTGCGCAGCCAGTGGTACGTCACCGGGCCGCCGCTGCCGTCGGTGGTCACGACACCGACCAGATCGGCGGTCTGTCCGCAGTGCAACCGCCCGACGGGCGCCCGGACTTCGACCGCGGTGACCGTCGGGGCCGGGGCCGGGCGCAGCAGCAGCCAGAGCAGGACGGCCGCGGCGGTCAGGAAGGCCGTCGTGGCGATCCGGGCCCACCGCCTTCGACGGCGGGGGCGGCTGCCCGGCGGTACGGGGGCGGTGCGCCACTGGGCGCGCAGGACGTCCTGGGCCTCCAGAGGGACGCCGGGGCCGAAGCGCAGCAGGATCTCGCCGTCGTCCTCGCCGGCCGGGGGCGGCGTCGTCGCCCCGGCGGGCGCCGCCGTCGGGGATCCGGCGGGGGCGCGATTGCGCTTGCCGAGGAGGGTGGCCTGATCGTCCGCGGCGGGGGAGCGGGGCCGGTGCGGGGCGGAGCGGGCGCGGCTGGGCATGGTGAGCTGCTCGTCCGGCACCCCGTGGCCGGGCCTGTCCGCTTCCGGGACCACGTCTTCGGGGCCTGCGACGTTGGTACCGGCGTCTTCGGGACTTGCGTCTGCGGGGCCTGCGACGTTGGTACCGGCGTCTTCGGGACTTGCGTCTGCGGGGCCTGCGACGTTGGTACCGGCCGCTGCGGCACCGAGGGCTTCGCCTTCCTCTCCCCGAGGGCGCGCACGCTGGGTGTCCGCCCGCGTCTCGTCCCCCGTCGGAGCCGTGGTGATCTCCGGGCCGGCCGCGGCCACCGCCGCGCGGAGTTCCGTGCGCCGCAGGAAACCCGCCGGGAGCGCCGCGCGCCCGGCGACCAGTGCCGCCCGGGCCGCCGCGAGCCCGTCGGAACCGGCGGTGGCGGAACACCGCGCGAACAGGGCCGACGCCGGGGTACCAGGTGTCACCCAGGCCTCGCCCAGGGTGCGGCACAGGACGGCCCAGGCCGCGATGTCCGCCTCGCGGCGCGCGGAGTCCGGCGCGTCGCCCAGCACCGCGCCCAGCGCGGCCTCGGCGAGCAGGGCGACCCCGTCCGGGGCGAGGACGACGGTGTCCGCGTCCAACGCTCCGTGGGCGAGGCCGGCCGCGTGCAGGGCGAGCAGGCTCTGCGCGGTCTCGTTCAGGACACTGGCCGCACTGCCCGCGCCGGGGCCCGAAATCCCGCGGGCCAGCAGGTCCGCGAGGGTGGGAGCCGGTGGCCGGGCGGTGACGAGCCACACCTGCCCGGCCTCCACGACCAGGTCGACCGTGCCGAGCACTCCGGGCAGCCGGAGCCTGGCGACGGCGAGCACGGCCGCCGCGAGCCGCTCGCGTGTGCCCTCCGGCGCGAGCAGGGCACGGTCGATGCGCAGCGCGCCGAGCACCGGCTCGCCGGACCTGGCCGGGAGCAGCGCGTGCCAGGTGCCGTGGCGGGCGTCGCGCGACCAGCCCGACAGGGTTCGCCCGGCGACGGTGGTGGCTGTCGTCATGCCGATCCGTTCTCGCTCTCGCTCTCGTTCTCGCTCGGTACGGCGCTCAGCACGGCGGCGCGTCCAAGGAGGCCGTCTGTGGTCCGTTCGCGGCCGCCGGAGTGCTGGTGAGCGTGACCGTCCAGGTGCCCCGGCACGGGTGGTTGGCGAAGTCGGCCACGAAGGTCACGGGGTAGTGCGTGCTGCCGGACAGCTGCTGCGTCCGGTGGCCGTACGGATCGGCGGGCGTGTTCACGTAGTAGTCGGCCGTGACGGTCACCGGCCCGGTGCCGGTCGTGTCGACGCTGACGTCGGCGACCAGCGTGCCAGGGGTCTGCCCCCGCTGCCAGGAGCCGATGGTGATGGTGACCGTGCCGGGCGTGGGAATGAGCGTGGGTGTGGGCGTGGCCGGGCTCGCGGTCGTCGGTGCGGGCGATTCCGCCGGTGCGGCGGTGCTCGCCGTGGGGGTGGGGGAGACCGCGGGGCCGTCCGAGGGGGTTGCGGTCGGGGTGGTGTCGGTCGTGGGGGAGGCGCCGGACGCGGACACGGACACGGAGGGCGAAGAGGTGGACAAAGTCGGCGAGTTGAGAGTCGAGGGCACCGAGCTGGCCACTGTCGTCGACGTGTCGTGCGGACGGGCCGCCACCGCCGTCGCCCCGCCCGCGACGACCGCGAGGGCGGCCGCCCCGGCGGCGGCCTTCCACCCGCTGCGCCTCAGCCGACCGAGCAGGGTCAGGGCCCGGGCCGGAGCTTCGAGGGTCGCCGTCGCGGTGAAGGGGAACAATAGGGCGAGCAGCGCCGTGAGTTCGGCGAGTCTGCGCCGTCCCCGCTCCTCCCAGCCTGCGCCGTACCCCTCGGTGGCGGATCGCTCGAGGTCGGTGAGGAACGCCTCGACGCCCGGCCGGTCCGCCGGGTCCTTGGCCAGTCCCCGGCGCAGCAGCCCGCGTACGGGGGCGGGTACGTCGTCCAGGGGGACGGGGGCCCGCAGGTGCTGGAGGCGCAGCGCGGTCACGTCGTCGCCGGTGAACGGGCGACGCCCGGTCAGGCACTCGTGGAAGACGGCCGCCGCGGCGTACACGTCGCCGGCCGGTCCCGCCGGTTCGCCCTGCCACTGCTCGGGCGCCATGTAGGCGGGCGTGCCGGCGGCCTCGGTCTCGCGGCCGGTGCGCACGGCGATGCCGAAGTCGGCGAGCGCGCTGGTACCGTCGGCGCGGACCAGCACGTTCTCGGGCTTGTAGTCGCGATGGACCACTCCGGCCGCGTGGGCCGCGCCGAGGCCCAGCAGCGAGCCCTTGAGCAGGACCAGGGCGGCCTCGGGCCCGGTCGACCCGTGCCGGCGCAGCAGTTGGCGGAGGCTGACGCCGTCCACCGCCTCCATCACGATGGCGGCACCGCCGCGCGCCTCGACGTACTCGTAGAGCCGCACCACGCACGGGTGCCGCAACTCGCCCAGGAGTCGGGCCTCCGCGCGGAAGCGGGCGAGGAACTCCCGGTCGGTACGCAGGTGTTCGCCGAGGTACTTGATCGCCACGGGTATCCCGGTCGCGGTGTGCCGGGCCAGGACGACCCGTCCGCCGGCGCCCTCGCCGAGGGTACGCACCTCCGCGTAACCGGGGACGGCCCACTGACCGGGGCTGCCGGTGTCCTCCTTCATGTCGTCCCCTCCACGGCCGCGCCCAACGCTGGAGCCGGTGCCGTACCCCGAGCGCCACGCCGACGCCGTATCCGGCGGACCAGCCAGCGCACCGGCGCGGACCACACCGGGAAGGCGACCAGGGCGACCACGACCGCCTCGATCGGCGTGGTCCACGCCGGGGACAGCCACCCGTCCAGCAGGTCGCCGATCCGGGAGCGCCAGGCCAGCAGGGCGAGGACGAGGAAGCCGTACGTGCCGACGACGACCGCGAGTCCGTACGCCGCCATGCCCGCCTGCCGCGGCCCGGGCCGGACGCCCGCGCGCAGGTCCTGCCAGAGCCCCTTGCGGAAGTACGCGCTCGCCTCCTCGCGCAGCCGGGGCACCCGCAGCGCGTCGGTGAGGGCCTGGTAACCGTCCAGCGGCATCAGCGGGTTGAAGTTGTAGAGCGTGTTCAGGTACAGCCCGAAGGCCAGTTGGAAGAGGACGGCCGAGGCGGCACCGGAGGGCAGGAAGGCCGCACCGGCCGCGCACCAGCCGGCCAGCGCCGCCGTCGACAGCGGTCCGGACAGCGCGACGACGACGCGTGACCGGCGGGTGCCGAACCACATGTCGCTGGTGTCCACGAACGCGAACGGCATGCCCATCATGAGCAGGAAGCCGCCGCGCCTGACCTTGCGGCCGTACGACTTCACGGCCAGGGCGTGCGTCAACTCGTGGACGACGAGGGCGGATATGTATCCGGCGCCGAGCAGCACCGGGCCCCACACGCCCGCGCCGCCGAAGTCCAGCAGTTGCCGGCGTCCCTGCGCGACGAAGAACGCGAACAGCCCGCCGACCACCGAGAGCCAGACCAGCGTCACTCCGGTCCGGGTGAAGAACCGCCAGCCGAAGGTCTGGTAGAGGCGGGCGGCGGTGCGGTCGAGGCCGGGGACCGAGATCTCCAGTTTCAGCAGCGCCCGGTACACGGCGTGTCCCACGCGCCGCCAGCCCGTCCGCTCCACCTGCTCGGGTCGGCCGGGCAGACCACGCAGCAGTCCCGCGTCCGCGAACGCGGCGAGCGCCGCCTCGATGCGCGGCAGCGCGAGCTCGCCGAAGCGGTCGGCGTACGCGAACAGCAGGTCCCGTACGGTGTTCTCGCCGTCGACGGCCTGCCAGAGGAAGACCTCGCGCTCGTCCAGTTCCAGATACCTGCCGGTGCGGGTGCTGTTGAGCACCCAGCGGGCCTCGCCGCGGTCGGCGGGCAGCTGCTTGAGAGCCCACCCGGAGCGGCGGCGGGGACGCGCGGTGAGCGGGCCGTTCGCCTCCGGTGCCGCCTCCTCCTGTGCCGCGGTGGGGAGTCGGGTGAGCTGGGTGCCGACGACCTGGGTGCGCTGGCCGATGTGGGCGTCGCGGGGCTGCTCGAACACCAGGCGTACGTCGCCGACGGACAGCTCGGTCCCGTCGGCGAGTTGGGCGGCGCCGCCGTGCAGGTCGACGCCCGCGACGGCCGTACCGTTGAACGAGTCCAGGTCCTCGATCCGGAAGCCCGACTCGGTGCGCACGATCCGGGCGTGACGGCGCGACACGCTGGCGTCGGACAGGACGACGTCGCTGTCCGCGCCCCGGCCCAGTGTGGTGACCGGGCCGGTGAGCGGGACGAGCAGGGTGGGGTCGTCGAGGCCGCGCAGCTGCGGCGCGGCGTACGACGTCGGTGCCGCGCCGCGGCGGAGTGTGCCGCAGTGCAGGCAGTACGGGAAGTCGCGCCGCACATGGACGCGGCAGGCGTGGCAGAGCATGGGTCGACTCAGCCCGCGCCGGATCCGCTGATGAACGTTCCGTCGGTGAAGCCGCCGTCGGTGTCCGGCGCGGAGGGCGAGAGATGGGTGGAGACGTTGCCGAGGCCGGGGGCGCTCACGCCACCGCGCATGCGCTCGGTGCCGTCGGCCAGGCCCGCGCGGCCACCGCGGCCGCCCTCGCCGTCGCCACCGCCGGGTTCTCCACCGCCGCCGCCGGGTCGGCGTCCGGTGTTCTCCTGGCTGCCGCCGCCGCTGCCGTCGCCGCCTCCGGGTTCTCCACCGCCGCCGGGACGTCGGCCGGTGTTCTCCTGGTCGCCGCCACCACTGCCGCCTTCTCCACCGCCGCCGGAGCCGCCGTCGTGGCCGTGACCGCCGCCCTCTTCGCCGCCCCCGCCGTCGCCGCCGGAACCTCCGCCGTCGCCGCCACCGGAACCGCCGTGGCCGCCGCCCTCGCCGCCGCCGGAGCCGCCGTGACCGGAGCCGCCGTCCTCGCCGCCACCGCCACCGCCACCGCTGCCGCCGCCGTCGCCACCGCCGCTCCCGCCGCCCTCGCCACCGCCGGGCCGGCGTCCGGTGTTCTCCTGGTCGCCGCCACCGCCACCGCCGCTGTCTCCGCCGCCGCCCTCACCGCCGCCGCTGTCCCCACCGCCGTCACCGCCGTCGCCGCGGTCGTAGATACCGCCGTGCCCGAAGTGACCGACGTCGCCGCCGCCCTCGCCGCCGAAGCCGCCGCCGTGGCCGCCGCCGAACCCGCCGAGGCCGCCGCCGGATCCGGCCCCGCCATCACCGAAGCCACCGCCACCCAACCCACCGCCGAACCCGCCGTGGGCACCACCGTCACCGAAGCCGCCGCCGAACCCTTCGTCGGTACCACCGCCGCCGAACCCGCCGAGGCCGCCGCCGGATCCGGCCCCGCCGTCACCGAAGCCGCCGCCGAACCCGCCATCGGTACCGCCGCCACCCAACCCACTGCCGAACCCGCCGTGGGCACCACCGTCACCGAAGCCGCCGCCGGCACCACCGTCACCGAAGCCACCGTCACCGAAGCCGCCGAAGTCACCCAACCCTCCGTCGGGACCCGCACCGCCATGCCCGCCGAGCCCGCCGAGGTCCGACCCGGCCTCGTTCCCGAAGCCTCCGAATTCGCCGAACTCACCCGATCCGCCGCTCACGTCGACCGGCGATTCCTGGGTCAGCCCCCCGCCGAGCAGGCTCTGGGCGCCGGTGGCGGAGACGTCGAAGCCGTGGGCGCCCGCGTGGCCGTCACCGGCGAGCGGCAGGTCGGTCGTGTGCTCCATGGAGGCCTGATCGGCCGACACGTGGTCGACCGGGACATGCGGGACGTCATGGTGTGCCAGCGCGTGTGCCGCGCTGCCGAAGAACAGGGACGACTTGGACAGGCGCGGGTCGAGTGCGGCCGGTCCGTCGGCGGTGCCGGACTCGACGCGGAGGGCGCGGAGCTCGCCGACCTGTGCGGGTGTCAGACCGAGTCTTCGGGCCACTTCCTCGGCGTCACCGTCGAGTTCGGCCCGGAAGGCCGGGTCGACGGCAAGACGGGTCATGGCATCGCGAAAGGCGTTGTCGGTCATGTCCTCGGGTCTCCGTGGGTCTGCGTACGCTGCGGTCCGTTCCCGGCGGAGCTGAGGATCCCCCTGGCCGGAGGCAACTGCCTTTTCCAGCCACCCCCACCGATGCTGCACGGACGGTTATAAGGGGCATGGCATGACCCGCGCAAGGCCGGGAGCAGGGGCACTCCACTGAATATGCCTCCGGAAGAGTCGGTCCCCTCGGCCGCGTACCGTTCGGATACGGCCATCCGTGAGGTCGCCCGGACGGCTCGCCTCACCTGCCGACCGCGTCGCCGGACGGCCTCCAGGGGGAGCACGGCGTCGGGTCCACCCGGCCGCGCCCGGGAACGCGGACGCGGGCCCCGACCGCCGAGCGGTGGGGCCTGCGCATCCGGCTGGATATCCGACTGCTGACGGCTCCCGGCGGCTACGGCTGGTCCGGGTCCAGGGTGCCGTCGAACTCGAACACCGGGTTGGGCACGTCCTTCCGGGTCTTCCTGTCGGCGACGGTCGCCAGACCGATGATCTTGGACGGGCCGCCGGCGACGTAGGCGGAGTCGGCCCTGATCTGCACTTCGAACTTGCCGATCTGCAGCTGGTGGTCGTCGTCGTCGAAGGAGACCATGCAGATCCAGTCGGTGCCGGGGCCGACGTCGGCGACCTTGAGGCCGCCGCCGAGGGTGCCGACCAGTTGCATGACCAGGGCGAGGGCGACGGGAACGGCGACTCCCGCGGCCGGGTTGCGGGTCTTGACTGACAGCAGCAGGCTCAGCGTGGTGAACCCGAGCTGCGGCGCCAGAGCGGTCGCCCAGCCGGCGAGGACCAGTCCGAGTGGGCTGCCGGAGGGGATCATCTGACCGCCCAGGCCGACCAGGGGCTGTGTGCCGATGATCAGCAGGCTGGACCCGATGGTGCTGGCGGCCAGGACGGCCGACGACACGACGGTGAACAGGGTCGCGGTGAGCGTCTTGCCCCAGAAGATCTGGCCGCGGGTGACCGACCGGGTCAGGACGGTCTTCCAGGTGCAGTGGTGGTCCTCGCCGGCGAAGATGTCCCCGGCGACCAGTGCCGCGAGCATCGGGAAGATCCACTGCGAGCCGAAAGCCTTTGTTGGTTCGGCGGCATTGACCGTCAGTACTTCGCTCATGGAGTCGGACCTTGGAGACGGCGCATGAAGCAACCATGAAGCCCGTCGGCGGCGTCCCCGTGCTCGGCCGGACGAGCGGGCCGCGGGCTCGGCGCGGAAGCCGTCCTCGGCGGTGCCACCTGCCGGTGCTGCCGCTCGTTCACCCCGCTCCTGCGGCGTGACCTGCTGTCTTGCGGACGGCGGGGATCAGGTCCGCGAGCCGTTCGAGTTGGTCGCGCTGGGAGCGCAGGTCCAGGGCGGCGAGCCGGGCGACGATGTGCCGGGTGCCGGCGGCGACGTACCGGTTCAGGCTCTTGAGCACCTGGTCGGCGGAGCCGGTGACCACGGCCTGGATCCGTTCCAGTTCCTCCAGCGGCATGCCGTACGTGGCCCGCACGTAGGCGTCCAGCGCCCGGCGTCCGCTCTCGGCGTCGTCGTCGATCCGTACCGAGACGAACAGTGCCGCGGTGATGTCCTCGGCTGCGCGCCCGACGTCGGCCGCCGCCCGACGGACCTGACGAAGGCCGGATACGTAGTCGGCGGGGTCGGGCGGGTAGGGCAGCCATCCGTCGTACGACCGGCCGGTGCGGGCCAGTGCCGCGGGGGTCGCGCCGCCGAGCCAGACGGGCGGGCCGCCGGTCCGGTACGGCCTGGTCGTAGGCGGGATGTGGTCGAACCGGAGGATCTCGCCGTGGAAGGATTCGGCGCCGTCCCACAGGGCCCGCCACAGTGCGACGGTCTCGTCCAGGCGGGCGAAGCGCCTTTCCCACGGCAGTTCGGACAGCGTGTAGAGGGGCCGCCCGAAGCGGCCGGGGAACCCCGCGCCGACGGTCACGGTGAGCCGGCCACCGGACAGCAGGTCGATCGACGCCAGTGACTGCGCGGCCTGGACCGGCCGCCGCAGGAACGGCATCAGCGCGGCCGTCCCCAGCGTCACGGTCCCGGTCGCCGGAGCGAGCGCGGCCAGCATCGTGAGCGCCTCGATACGCGGGCTGATCAGGGAGTCGTTGACGAAGAGCGAGGAGAAGCCCAGGCGTTCGGCCTGTCGGCCGAAGGCGACCAGCTCGCGAGGGTCGTCGGCCGCGCCCCACTGGGCGGTCGCGGTCGGAAGCAGCACACCGATGTCCATGGCGCCGATGTTCACGTCGGGTGCGGCCGACGACAATTCCCCGCGGGGAATGGCCCGGCACCCTCCGCCGCCGGTACAACGGGCCGGTGAACTTCCCTCGTGCGCTTCGCGAACGCCGCACCGGCCGTCGTCTCAGCCAGCTCGACCTGGCGCTTCGGGCGGGCACCACCCAGCGCCATCTCAGTTTCATCGAATCCGGCAGGTCGGTCCCCGGCCGGAACATGGTCGTGCGCCTGGCCGAGTCGCTGGAACTGCCGCTGCGGGAGCGCAACGAACTGCTGCTGGCCGCGGGGTACGCACCCGCCTACCCCGAGAGCTCACTCGACGATCCGGCGCTGGCGCCCGTACGCACCGCGATCGGCCACATCCTGCGCGGGCACCTGCCGTATCCGGCGCTGGTCGTGGACCGCGGCGGCGCTCTGATCGCCGCGAACACCGCGTTCGACCTGATCGCCGAGGGGGCGGCGCCCGAGCTGGTCGGCCCGGGCACGAACATCTACCGTCTTGCCCTGCATCCCGAGGGGCTGGCTCCCCGCATCCGCAATTTCGACGAGTGGGCACGCCACATCCTGGCCCGCCTCGGCCACCTGGAGGAGTTGCGTGCCGAACTCAGCGCGTATGTCCCGGAGTTGGATCCGTCCGCCGGGCTGCTCGGTTTCGCCGTCCCGCTCCGCCTGGAGTCCTCGTACGGTGAGCTGCGCCTGATGACGACCGTGACCACCTTCGCCACCGCCGTCGACGTGACACTCGCCGAGCTGAAGCTGGAGGCGTTCCTGCCGGCCGACGCGGCGACAGCCGAGGCGCTCGCGGCGGCCGCCGGACGGATGGGTGCGGCCGTCGGACCGGCGGGTGCCGCTGCCGGACCGGTGAGCGCCGCTGCCGCCGTGGGTCAGTCGCCCGGAAACATGTAGTCGGTCTTGATCCGTCCGTGGTCGTCGAGTACGAGCATGACCAGGCCGCCCCCGGCGACATCGCCGGTCTCGGCGGACACCGTCTGCCGGCCGAACTTGACCACGTCGTCGAGGCGTACCGCGTCCGCGCGGGCCCGGAACGTGAATCCGTCCTTCTCGACGAACCGTTCGTGACTTCGCGTCACCCGGGCCTCGATGGCGTCGTACCCATGAGCCTCCAACGTGGTGTGGGCGAAGCCGAGTTCCGCGGCGATCTGCCTGATCGCCGCGGGCGGGTGAAGGACGTGTCTGCCGTCCTCGGCCCACAACCCCTCGATGGCCGCGCGCCGTTCGACGGCGTCGGCCAGTGTCCATTGGGCCATGTACAGGTCGGCCAGGCGCTGCGGGTCGATCTCCGTCATGTGGATCTCCTCGCCGGGCGGGTCACTTCGGACCAGATCGTGCGACGTGCGGCGGCGGTCGACAATTCCCGCCGGGGAATGGGGGCCGGTGCCCCGGCCGCAGCGTGCCCGCGGGCTTTTCCCTTGCCTCCCTCCGCCACCGTGTTTATAGTCGAGATGACTATTAAGGAGTCGCTCGTGAACTGGAACCTCAGCTGGACCGAAGCGCTCGGCTTCGCCACCGGCGCCCTCTGCGTCTGGCTGGTGGCACGCCAGCACATCGCCAACTGGCCCGTCGGCATAGCCAACAACGTCTTCTTCATCGTGCTCTTCCTCCAGGCCGGCCTGTACGCCGACGCCGGTCTCCAGGTCGTCTTCATCGCACTGGCCGCCTACGGCTGGTGGACCTGGGCCCGCGGCGCAGGACCGGTCGCCGACGGCGCCCTGCCGGTGCGCCGCACCAAGGGTGTCGAATGGGCCTGGCTCGCCGCCGCCGGAGTGCTGGGCACCGCCGCCCTCACCCTCCTGCTGGACCGGGCCACCGACTCCACCGTTCCCTTCTGGGACGCCCTCACCACCGCACTCTCCCTGACCGCCACGTACGGCCAGTGCCGCAAGCTGCTGGAGTCCTGGTGGCTGTGGATCGCCGCCGACCTGGTCTACATCCCGCTCTACGCCTACAAGGGCCTGTACCTGACCTCCCTGCTGTACGTCGGCTTCCTCGCCCTGTGCGTGGCGGGCCTCCTCGGCTGGCGGCGCACCCTCGCCGCCGGCCCCCGCACCGCCACGGCGGTGACCGCGTGAGCGCCGCCGCCCGCCCGTACCGGCACGGCCTGGTGCTCGGCAAGTTCTATCCGCCGCACGCCGGCCACCACCACCTCGTCCGCACCGCACTCGCGCAGTGCGACCGGCTGACCGTCCTCGTCTGCGCGGCCTCCGTGGAGTCGGTGCCGCTCGCCGACCGGGTGACCTGGATGCGCGAGGCCCATCCGGACGCCGAGGTCGTCGGCGCCGTCGACGACCACCCGGTCGACCTGCACGACCCCGCGGTGTGGGACGCCCACATGGCGGTCTTCCGCTCGGCCGTCCCGGACCCGGTGGACGCCGTGTTCACCTCCGAGCCCTACGGCACCGAGCTGGCCCGACGGTTCGGCGCGGCCGAGGTTCTCGTGGACCTCGACCGCACCAGGTACCCCGTCTCCGGCACGGCCGTGCGCAAGGACCCGGTGGGCTGCTGGACGTACCTCGGCCCCGGCGTGCGCGCCGCCCTCGCCCGGCGCGTGGTCGTCCTCGGCGCCGAGTCCACCGGCACCACCACCCTCTCCCAGGCACTGGCCGACCACTACCGCGCACGCGGCGGCATCTGGACGGACACCGGCTGGGTGCCCGAGTACGGGCGCGCGTACAGCGAGGAGAAGCTCGCCGCGCTGCGCGCCGCCGACCCCGGAGCCGACTGGACGGAAGTCGACTTCACCTCCGAGGAGTTCCCCCTCATCGCCCGCCGCCAGGACGCCGACGAGGAGTGGGCGGCCCGCGCCGGCTCGCCGGTGCTCTTCTGCGACACCGACTCCTTCGCCACCACGATCTGGCACGAGCGCTACCTCGGCACGCCCAGCCCCGAGGTGGCGGCCGTCGCCGCCCGCACCCCGCGCCACCTGTACCTGCTCACCGACCACGAGGGCGTGCCCTTCGAGGACGACGGCCTGCGCGACGGCCCCCACCTGCGCCCGTGGATGACCGGCCGCTTCCGGACGGAACTGGAACGCACCGGCCGCCGGTACCTGCTGGTCACCGGCAGCCCCGAGCAGCGGCTGCGCACCGCCGTGGCGGCGGTGGACGGCCTGCTCGCCGAGGGCTGGCACTTCGCCGACCCGCTCCCGGAGCACCGCTGACGGCCGCCCGAACCCCTTTGCGATGCACGAGTGCCACCAGCACGGCAACCAGCGGATCGAGGACCGCCAGGCTGACGAAGAATCCTTGCAGGGAACCTGAGGAAACACCGCAGGAGGTCGAAGGGCACGGCGCGAGCGGCGCGCGCCCCCGCGACCTGCGGCCCGTGCGCTTCTCCCGTCCCGGTCGGGGGAAGGGATGCCCACGATCCGGAGGAGGGTCCCGGCATGGGCAAGGATCTCGACACCGTTCCGCTGGCCCCTCGGCATCTGCCGCTGCTCGGGCACACGGTGGCGCTGCTGCGCGACCGGCTGGGGTTCATCGCCTCGCTGCCCCGCCACGCCGATCTGGTGCGGCTTCGGCTCGGGCCGCACACCATGGTCCTGGTCTGCGACCCCGGCCTCGTCCAGGAGGTACTGCGGGACGACCGCACCTTCGACAAGGGCGGCCCGTTCTTCGACCGGGCCAGGGAAGCGGTCGGGAACGGGCTGGCGACCTGCCCGCACGGCCGTCACCGCAGGCAGCGCCGACTGTGCCAGCCGGCCTTCCGGCCCGCGCGGCTGCCCGACTACGCGGCCGCGGTCACGTCCGCCGCCTACGAGACGATCGCAGCCTGGGCCGACGGGGAGAGCGTCGACGTCAACCGGGCCATGCTCGCCGTCACCAACCGGGCCCTGGCCACCACGATGTTCAGCAGCCGCCTGCCGGAACCCGTGACCCGTCGGATCGGTGAGGACGCCGAGACGATCATGTCCGGCGCGATGCGCCGCATGCTCGTCCCCGCCCCCTTCGACCGTGCGCCGACCCCGGGCAACCTCCGCTTCCAGCGCGCCCGGGCCCGCCTGCGACAGACGGTCGCCGAGGTCATCGCTGCCCACCGCGCCGACGCCACCGACCACCAGGACCTGCTCTCCGCCCTCCTCCTGGCCGAGCAGCCCGAGGACACGGATGACGGGCCCGGGGCGCTGTCCGACGGGGAAGTCGCCGACCAGGTCGTCACGTTCTTCATCGCCGGCACGGAGACCACGGCCGGGCTGCTGTCGTGGGTCCTGTACGAGCTGGCCCGCCACCCCGACATCCAGGACCGGCTCCACGCCCACGTCACCCAGGTCCTGGCCGGCAGGCAGCCGCGCGCGGCCGACCTGCCCGGGCTGACCTACCTCACCCAGGTCATCACCGAGGCCCTTCGTCTGCACTCGATCACCTGGCTCGTCACCCGTACCGTCACCGAGGACACCATGCTCGGCGGCACGCGTCTGCCGGCCGGTACCACGATCGCGCTGAGCCAGTACGCGGTCCACTGGAACCCTCGCGTCCACCCCGGGCCCCGTGACTTCGACCCCGACCGGTGGACCGAACAGCCCGCCGACCGCGCCTCCTTCATCCCCTTCGGGTCCGGTCCGCGCCGGTGCATCGGCGACCGCTTCGCCCTCCAGGAAGCCTCGATCGTCCTCGCCCTGCTGATCGGCTCGTGGAAGTTCACGGCCCTCACCGACCGCCCCGCGAAGACCGTCCTGTCCGCTGCCTGCGTCCCCCGCGACCTCCGCCTGCGCCTCGAAGCCCGACCGGCACCCGGCGACAGCGACGGCCGCACCGCGGGCCGCCCCGCCCCCTCGAACATCCCTGGGGCGTGATCCGACGGTCCCGTCTGCCGCCGCAGCGTTCCTGCGGCACCTTGCCGAGACCGCCACCCTCCGCCCGGCCTGACCCCCAGGGAGGCTGTCCGCCATGGCAAGTCCGCCGAGGAACCACATCTCCACCGCTGCCGCACCGCCGTCCCCGGGCCCGGCGCCCGGCCCGCTGCCCGCGGCCGCCCGGGCCATCGTCCGGGTCGCGGTGCGGGAGCCGTGGCTGAGCTGGCAGTTCATCAAGAACGACCCCTGGGCCGGCCTCTACCCCGGCGTTGTATTCGCCCTGGCCATCGCGGTCAAGTACGACCAGTCACCGGGCCGCCTCGCCGTGACCGCGCTGGGATCGGCCCTGTACTTCTGGCTCTACCTCTACACCTTCTGCCTCACCAACCAGCTCGCCGGACTGCGCGAGGACCGCCTCAACAAGCCCTTCCGTCCCCTGGTGAAGCGGTCGGTCACCACCCGCGGCGCGCTGGTGCGCACCGCCGTCACCTTCGTCGCGTTCCCCCTCCTCGGATGGGCACTGGGGGTGTGGCAGTGGGCACTGCTCTGGCAGGCCATGACCCTGCTGCACAACCTCGGCGGCTCCCGGCACTGGATCGTCAAGAACGCCGTCATCGGCTTCGGCGTCCTGCCCATGCTCGGCGCCGCCTGGCAGATGACCGCACCCCTCACCGCCGACGCCTGGCGGTGGACGCTCGTCCTCGCCGTCGTGGTCTTCCTCCTCATCCCTGCCCAGGACCTGCGCGACCTCCACGGAGACGCCGCCGCCCACCGCGCCACCTTCCCCCTCGCCTTCGGTGAGACCCTCACCCGCCGCTGCCTCTCGGCGGGCTTCGCCCTCCTCCCGCTCGTCGACCACTTCCTCCTCATCCGCGCCGCCACCCCGGCCACGTGGTGCGCCGAAGCCGCCACCGCGGCCCTGTGCTGGACCATCGCCCGGCGCGTTCTCGACCACCGCACCCCCGCCTACGACCACCGCACCTACCGCTACTTCGAGTACTGGTACGCGGCCGTCCTCACCACCGCCTTCCTCACCCTCTGACCGCCCTCGACCGGACTGTGCCGACACCGGCCGAACCCAGTCGTCAGGCCTTCAGCTTCTGTGCCGCCCAGAAGTGCCGTTCAGGGCCTTGACGTAGGGAACGGCGGCGGTGGACCGCTGGGGCCGGTGGCGAGGTCGCGCAGTTCCTCGATCCGACCGTGTCGGGTCAGCAGGTCGGCATAGAAGTCGACGGTGTTCTGCGGCCCGTAGCGGCGTGCGGCCACGTCCGCGCCGAGCAGCCGTATGGCCTCGTCGACGCGGCCGGACCGTTCCAGTACCCGGACCTGTGCGGGCAGGGCCTCCCACAGGTCGCGGTTGCCGCGCTGCTTCGGGTCACGCCGGAACTCCTCGGCGAGCGGGGCGAGCACCTCCAGTACCCGCTCGTCGCATCCTTGGCCGTCGGTCATCTCCACCAGGCTCCGCAGCACCCCCCCTTCACGCAGGTACGGGCTGAGCACGTCGATCGCCTCGTCCGCCCGGCCCGGACCAGCGCCTCGGCGTAGTCCCGCCACGCCTCGGCACTCTCCTGCCCCCGCCCGTCGGGGCGCGCGAGCTCCAGCGCCTGTTCGACACGGTTCCACCGCAGGAGGACATCGGCCCCTGCTCGTACGGCCGGCTGCCAGCCCGGCGCCGCGAGGGACACCCTGGACCTGACGGTACGAAGCCGTCGCGGGCGGCAACGTGAAGACGGAGTCGGCCCGGATCCGCGTGGTCCGGGCCGACTCCGCCACCGCTGCACGACGTCGCCGGGCCGTCCCCGTACGGAGATTCCGTGACGCCGTCGTCGGGCCCTGCCGTCAGGCGGCTTCCTCGACCGGGTGCTCCTCGACGCTGTGGGAGTCGGTGAGGCTCAGCGCACCGCCGGCCGCGATCAGGCCGACGACGACCGCGAGCAGGGCGTAGGTGATCCGTTCGCCGTGGAAGAACGACGCGACGAGGTCGCCGCTCCAGGTGCCGGCGGGGAGCTGGGTGGTGACCAGCGCGGCGATCAGGGTGCCGACGACCGCGGTGCCGACGCTGGAGCCGACCTCCTGCGCGGTGTCGTTGAGGGCGGCGGCGATGGAGGTGCGGTTGCTCGGCATCGCGTCGACGAGTGCGACCGCGCAGATCGTCATCACGGTGCGCAGTCCCACGGTCATGAACACCATGCAGACGGCGATGGCCGCGTACCCGTGGTCGACGCCCCAGGAGAGACCGGCAAGCGAGCCGGCCAGGCAGGCCGCGCCCACCAGGCAGGCGATGCGGTGCCCGAACCGGCGCGCGAGCCACTCGGACAGGGGAGTCGCGGCGAGCATCGTCACGATGATCGGCAGGTTCGCCAGGCCGGCCCGCACCGGGCTCCATCCGTAGGCGTACTGGAAGTGGAGGATCAGCCCGAACATCACGCTGGCCATCGCGATGGACGTGCCGATCTGGGCGAGGGCGGCGCCGCGGACGGTGCCGTTCGAGAAGAGGCGCAGATCCAGCATGGGTGCCGCGCTGCGGCGCTCGTGCCGGATGAACCCGATCGCGGCCACGACGGCGCCCACGATCGACGCGAGGGTGGTCGTGGAGAGCCAGCCGTGCTCGACACCGCTGGTCAGCGAGTAGCAGGCGAGCCCGATGGTGCTGACGCTCAGCGCGGCGCCCGGGATGTCGAGCGCGTCCTTGGTCAGGTCCTCCGGCCGGTCGGCCGGGACGCCGAGCCGGACGCCGATGCACGCGATCAGCGCGATCGGGGCGTTGACGAGCAGCAGCCACTCCCACCCGACATGGGCCAGCGCGGTGCCACCCAGCAGCGGTCCGAGGACGAAGCCGGACATGCCGACGACGATCATCACCGTCATGGCGCGCATCCGCAGGGCCGCGTCGTCGAACAGGCGGAAGACCAGGGAGTTCGTGATCGGGGCCATCGCCGCGGCGGCGATGCCGAGTACCGCCCGCAGGGCTATGAGCTCCCCTGCCGTGGTGACGAGTACGACACACAGGCTCACCGAGCCGAACGCGGCGAGTCCGACCAGCAGCACCCGGCGGCGGCCCAGCCGGTCGGCCATCGACCCGGCGGTGAGCAGAAGGCCGCCGAAGGTCAGGGAGTACGCCCCGGTGACCCATTGCAGCGCGGTCGTCCCGCCGCCGAGGTCGCGGCCGATCGTGGGCAGCGCGATCGACAGCAGCGTGTTGTCGACCATCTCGACGAAGAAGGCCAGGCAGAGGGCGGCCAGGGGAATCCACGCCGCGCGTAGGGACGGATAGGTGCGTGCCGAGGGGGTTTGCAGCGTGGCAGTGGTCATGGCAACAAGTCCTCTTCATCGAACGACGTACGGTTATCGAACAACGTACGATGAGATACGATAGAACAGCGTTCGGTTCGATGCAAGAACGGTGGAAAGGGAGCCATGACACGCCTGCAGAGCCGCTCGGGCGGAGGACGTCGACGGGCTTCGCACTCGATGGAGTCCGTGCTCACCGAGGCGGTGGCCCTGCTCGACGAGGCCGGGGCGCCCGCACTGACCTTCCGGGCGCTCGCGCAGCGCCTCGGCGGCGGCGTCGCCAGCATCTACTGGTACGTGGCGAGCAAGGAGGAACTGCTCGACCGCGCCACCGACCACGTGGTGGGCGCGATCCTGGCCGACATCGAAGACCTTCCGGTCGGCGACGACCCGATCGACGACCTGCGCGCGATGGCCGTGACGCTGTTCGACGCGATCGTGCACCGGCCCTGGCTGGGCGCCTACTTCATGCGCAACACCGACGTCCAGGGCAACTCCCTGCGCCTGTACGAGAAGCTCGGCCGGCAGACCCTTCGCCTGGATCTCACCGCGCGGCAGCGCTTCCACGCCGTGTCCGCGATCGTGGGCGTCGTCGTCGGCTCCGCCGTCGACATGGGGCAGGAGCCGCCCGAGGAGATCCTCGAGGGTGCCGTGAGCCGCGAGGAGTTCCTCGGCCGCTTCGCCCGGAACTGGCGGGAGCTGGACCCCGCGGAGTTCCCGTTCGTGCACGAGATCGTCGACGAGTTCGACGGCCACGACGACGTCGACCAGTTCCGCTCCGCCCTGGAGCTGACCCTGACGGGCCTGCGACTGCAGGCCGGAGCCTGAACGTCACGCTCGTCGTCGCTGGTCGTCTCGACCCGCTCTGCCGGCGGGCGGACGCGCCCTTCGAACTCGCCGGGTACACACACGGCGCAGGTCCAGGTGTCGGGGCGGGCGCGTTCCGGCCGTGGCGGTGAGGGCGGTCGATCCCTCGCCATGCTCTGAGCGCACCCGCCCCCGTACGGCTCAGCGGCCGGTGAGCGCCTTCAGCGTGGCCTCGGCCGTGGTGACGCTGGACTGGGGGTTCTGGCCGGTGACGAGGTTGCCGTCCACGACGACGGTGTCGCTCCACGGCGCCCCGGTCTCCACCCCGGCGCCGCGCTCGCGCAGCAGGCTCTCCAGGAAGTAGGGGGTGTTCTCGCCCAGGCCGCCCTGGTTCTCCTCCGTGTCGGAGAACGCGGTGAGGGTGCGGCCGGCGAACGCGAAGCCACCGTCCGGCGTCGTGGCACTGAGCAGGGCGGCGACACCGTGGCAGAGTGCGGCGATGACGGTGCCCCGGGCGTCGGCCTCCTTGAGGAGCCGCCCGAGATCCGCGTCCTGGGCGAGGTCGGCCATGGGCGCGTGACCGCCGGGGATGTAGAGCGCGTCGTAGTCCGCCACCTCCACCTCGGACAGCGTGAGCGGGTGGGAGAGCTGCTCGGAGATGCCGTCGAGGTAGGCGCGGAACTCCTGGGCGTCGGTCTCGGACACTCCGCCGCGGGCGTCGAGGCTGAGCGCGTCGACCGTGGGGCGCACGGCCCCGGGGGTGGCGATGTCCACCTGCGCCCCGGCGGCGAGCAGCGCCCGGTGGGAGGCCGCGACCTCTTCCGCCCAGAAGCCGGTCGGATGGGTGGACCCGTCGGCGAGCTCCAAGCTGTCGGCGGCCGAGACGATCATCAGGATCTTCGACATGGGATGCCTGCTCTTCTCTGTCGACCACGTGGTGAACGTGGTGAGCGTGGTGAATTCGGTCAATGGACCACGTGGTGAACGTGGTGCCCGTGCGCCGCGGCCCGGAGTGCCCCGGCGATCAGGACAACGGCAGGATTCATCACGGGCATGCCCGGACGCCTCCCTCCATCCATAAGGGATGTGATGGACCAGGGTTGCGCGCTTGTTGCGCCTGTGTGCCACCAGCACTGAGTGGTACGGGCACGGTCAGCGAGCCGTATCCGCCGTTAGAATGCGGAAGAACGGTGCTCTCCATAAGTTCTGCGATGGGAGGAGACGCCTTGCCCGGGCTGGACCTGCTGGCGACGTTTCTCGAGATCTACCGCACCGGCTCGCTGTCCGCGGCGGCCGCCCGGCTGGGCGTCAGCCAGCCGGCGGTCACCGGTCAGCTGGCACGCCTCGAGGAGCAGTTGGGGGAGTCACTGTTCGTACGGTCGAGCAAGGGAGCGCAGCCGACGCCCCGCGCCGCGGCGCTGGCCGCTCGCGTCGGCGCGCATGTCGACGGCCTGCGCACCGCCCTCGAGCCCTCGCGGGAGCCGGGTGCCCTGTACGGAACGGTCCGGCTCGGTGGCGCGGCCGAGTTGATGTCGCTTCAGGTGCTTCCCGCCCTGGCGCCGCTGTCCGCCCGGGGACTGCGGATCCGGGTGACGTTGGGGCTTGCCGAGGCACTGCTGTCGGAGCTGGCCGCCGCGAGGCTCGACCTGGTGGTCTCCGCGATCCGCCCACAGCGCGAGGATCTGCTGGTGACGACGCTGGTGGACGAGGAGTTCCTGCTCGTGGGGCCGCCCGCGCTCGCGCATGCCGTCGACCAGGAGCGGCTGTCCGCCGACCCGGTCGCCGCGCTGTCCCATCTGCCGCTGGTGGCCTACTCGGAAGACCTTCCGATCGTCCGGCGGTACTGGCGCACCGAGTTCGGGCGGCGGCCGCCCAATCAGGTCGCGGTCGTCGTCCCGGACCTGCGCGCCGTGCTGGCCGCGGTGGCCTCCGGCATGGGGATCTCCGTCCTGCCCCGCTATCTCGTCGCCCCCGCGCTGATCGCGGGTGAGGTGGCGCTGATGCACCGGCCCGTGGTTGAACCGTTGAACACCCTGTACCTGGCGTCCCGGCGGGACGGTCCGGCGAGTCCGGTTCTCACGGCCGCGTGGGAGCAGTTGACCCGGGCGGGGCAGGAGTGGGGAAGTCTGTGATGATTTCGCCGCGTTTGTTCGGTATTCGGCTGGTGAATTAGACTACCTGGCATGGTTTCTCGCGCGATCCATGTCTTCGGGCTCACGAGCGGCTGAGGACCCGCCATGGGCGGAAAGACCGAAGAGATGGCGGGAGACGTCGTCCGACGCGGCGACGCCGCCTACCACGGCATCTGGTCGGACATGCTCTGGAACGGCCTCAAGCCGCAGCGCTTTCCCGACCTGATCGTTCGCGTCGCCTCCGAACGCGACGTCCCGGCCGCCGTCCGGCTGGCCCGCTCCGAGGGACACCGCATCGCACTGCGCTCCCACGGACACAGCTGGTGCGGCTCACCACTGCGCGACGACGGCATACTCATCGACCTCTCCGCACTCGACGCATACGAGATAGAACCGACTTCGCGCACCGCCACCGTCCAACCCGCGCTGAGCGGACGTGAGTTCGTCGCCGCGCTCACCCCGTACGGCCTCGCCTTCCCGGCTGGGCACTGCGGAGCCGTCGCCCTCGGCGGCTATCTGCTCAGCGGCGGCCTCGGCTGGAACTCCGGCGCGCTCGGCCCGGCGACCGCGAGCGTGCAGGCCGTCGACGTGGTCACGGCCGACGGCACCACCCTCACCTGCGACCACGCGGAGAACCCCGACCTGTTCTGGGCCGCCCGTGGTGCCGGACCCGGCTTCTTCGGTGTCGTCACCCGCTTCCAGGTGTCGCTGTACGACTCCCCGGCAGCGATCGCCGAGACCTCGTACGTCTTTCCGCTGACCGACGTCGAGCCGGTGACCCGCTGGGCCACCACGGCCGCCGAGCGGCTCCCGGCGAACGTCGAGGCGTCCTTCATGCTCTCGACCGCCTCCGCCGAGATGACGACGGCGACGCCGAGGCCCAAGACGATCACCTTCACGGGCACCGCCTTCGCCCGCACGGCAGAGGAGGCCGCCCGCTGCCTGGAGCCGCTGCGGGACTGCCCCCTGGCCGACCGCGCCCTGTACCGGAAGGCCGACCGGCCCACGACCTTCGAGGACCTGTACGAAACGGCGTCCGGCTTCTGGCACCAAGGCCACCGCAACGCCGTAGACACCCTGTGGTCGGACACCGGGTACACCACCCTGCTGCCCGCCCTCGCCGCCTCGGTCGCCGCAGCACCGTCCGAGCAGTCACTGGTCCTCGCGCCCCTGTGGCCCGCCTCGCGCGACCGTACCCTCGCCGGGGACATGGCCTTCTCGATCCTGGGCGAGACCTACCTCGCCCCCTTCGCGATCTGGGACGACCCCGCCGCGGACGCCGACAACACGCGCTGGCTGCGGGACACCATGCGCATCGTCGAGCCGTACGGAACCGGCCACTACATCGCCGAGACCGACCTCACCGCCGATCCCTCCCGGGCGCGGCGCTCGTACACCCCGGCCGACTGGGAGCGACTGCGGCGACTGAAGGCCGCGTACGACCCGGAGCACGTCTTCCACTCCTACCTCACCCCCTGACACCGGCCGGGACGTCCGCATCGAGGCCCGCTGCCCCGAGCCCGGCCGCCGCCGAGCCCAGCTCGGGGACCGTCGGGGGCGCCCTCAGCGGAGCCGACGCACGCGCAGCACCACGTCGTCGGTGTGGTGAGCGCCGGCGCCGCCGTCGGGGGCGACGCGTGGCCGCTGCTCGTCGACCTCGATCTCCCAGTCGTCGGTGAGCAGCTCGGCGACCATCGAGGGCCAGACGTAGTCGGCCGGGTCGAAGCCGCTGTCGTTGGCCTGCTGGTTCTCCATCCCCGCGTGGTGGACGAGCAGCAGGACGCCGCCGGGCGCGACGGCCGCGAGCAGCGCCCGCTCGGCCGCGGCGTCGGGGGTGCGCAGCAGGGCCGGGTACTGCGCGGAGACCAGGTCGAAGGAGGCCGGCGGGAGCGCCGAGCGGGTGAGTTCGGCGTGTATCCAGCGAACGGTGAGCCCGGCGTCCCGCGCGTGCCCCTCCGCCCGAGCCAGCGCCACGCCCGAGACCTCCAGCGCGGTCACGTCCCAGCCGGTCCGCGCGAGCCAGACGGCGTCCGCGCCCTCGCCGCAGCCGACGTCGAGCACGCGCCCCGGTGTGAGCCCGGCGACCTCGGCCACGAGCGCACCGTTGGGCTGCCCGCTCCACAGCTGGTGCCGGTCGGCGTAGCGGCTGTCCCACTCCGCCCGTACGGCCGGGTCTCCGAGGTATCCGCCGGCAGGGGAGGGGATGTCGGACAGGGGCGATCCTGTTGCGATGTTGTCGGTCACCGGCCCACCGTCGCCCATCGGGCCGCGACTCGGCCAGTACTGTTGCCGGTCCGGCAAAACGGCGTTCCCAGGGTGCCGCAGGCGGGCGCGGCGACGAGTCGAATCCGATTGCCCGGGTTCCGTCGGCGCGCGATCATCACCGGATGAACGAAGTCGAGGGGCCGCTGCTGGCGAGAGTCGTGCAGACGTGTTCCGCCTTTCCGTCCCAGTGGAATGCATGGACGACGGAGGGCGCTTACTTGTTCCTCCGGTACCGACATGGTGAAGGCTGCGTCGAACGGCATCCTGGCCCGGGCGTCGACACACCTGACTCCTGGAACGAGGGCCTCTCGGAGATCCTGACCGAGTGGGATGACGGCACCGGCCGCGGAGCCATCACTCTCGAAGCCTTCCTCGCGGCCTCCGGCTTGGCACTGGCGCCGGGTGCGTCGGTGAGCTGATGCCAAAGGACGCGGTCCGACTTCATCGCCTCAGGACCAGGCTGTGAGGTCGGGCCTCTCGTCACCGCTGCGGGGGCTGAGGGGATCGCGGCAGGCGCTGCCCGTCGGGGTCGATCCGCCCGGCGCGGATCGCCTCCTCCCGTGCCGCGGCGTTGCGGGCCGCCCAGTACCGCGAGCGGATCCCGGCCATCGGCTCGCGCAGCGCTCGCAACGCCAGGCCGGTCGCCGGCGCCAGGACGCCGGCCGGGATCGCGGCTGCTTCGGATCCGGGGACCGGGAGGCGGTCAGCCGGATCTCAACAGCCCCGCTCGGACGCCGTGTTGAGATACGGGCGGACGCCCTCACCTCGTACGTGGCGCCTTTGGCTGCCTATCGCCGAAGGCGAAGCGAGTTCAGGTGGTGCGTGCGTTCTCGGTGGTCATGGCCAGCAGTACGAGGGCGTCATGTCCGGCCGTTCCGGGCGGGGCCTGGTAGATCAGGACGCGTTGACCGTCGCCGGCAGGTGTGAGCACCTCGTTGGCGAGGGTGATCCGGCCGATCGCCGGGTGCTGGAACGCGGTCTCGCCCGCTCGCTTGACCCACACTTCGTGTCGGCGCCACAGAGCGGCGAACTCGCCGCTGGCCGAGGACAGTTCGTCGACCAGGGCGGCGGTGCGCCCGGGTGCGCTCAGCTCGGCGGTGTGCAGGTGCGCGACGCTGTTGCGGGCCACCCGGCCCCAGTCGGCGAACAGGGTTCGCGCGGCCGCGTGCAAGAAGGTGTACCGGATCGTGTTCCGCTGTGCCGGCGGCCAGTCGCCGAGCCCGGGCATCAGGGCGAAGCCTTCAGGATTGGCGGCCAGTACGTCGTTGACGTCGTCGAGTACGTAGGCCGGGCTGGGGCGGACCGACTCCAGCAGCAGCCGCAGGCCAGGGCTGGCCGGGCGCGGGTCGGCGGGCCGGCGGCGCGGTGTCCGCCCCGCGACCTGGTCGGCGAGGCCGAGCAGATGGGCGTGCTCGTCGTCGCTGAGGCGCAGCGTCCGGGCCAGCGCGCTCAGTACCGCGTCACTCGGCGCGGTCTCCCGGCCCTGTTCGATCCGGATGTAGTAGTCCACGCTCACGCCGGCCAGCGCGGCCAGTTCCTCGCGGCGCAGCCCGGGTGTGCGCCGGGTGCCCGGCCCCATGGGCAGTCCGACATCGGCCGGGCCGATCTGACCGCGGCGGATCCGGAGGAAGTTGGCCATGGCGTTCACGGCGTCGAGTTTCCCACGGCCGGCCCGCTCCTGGGTGGCCGTGCTGCACCCAGGAAGCACGCGGCCTGCCCCGGAACCGGTCCGGCGGTGCAGCCTCGGACCATGACTAACGCGATCATCATCGGTGGCGGCTCCGGTATGGGTCTTGCCCTGGCCCGGACCCTGCTCGCCGAGGGCATGGATGTGACGATCGTCGGCCGTGGCGCCGACCGACTCACGACGGCCCGGGCGCAACTGGAGCGTTCCGGGCACGGGAAGATCAGCGCCGTCGTGGCCGACATGGGACGGGAGGAGGACGTGGCCGCACTGTTCGCCCGGGTGGAGCGGGTGGATCACGTCGTGGTCACCGCGGCCGACGCGACCGGCGTGTACGGCCGGACCGCCGACGTCGCCACCGCGACCGCCCGGTCCGTCGTCGACACCAAGCTGCTGGGCGCCTGGCTGGTCGGCAAGTACGCGGGCGGGCGGGTCACCGGCTCGATCACGTACACCTCGGGCATCAACGCGTACCGGCCCAACGGGTCGAACACGATCATGGCCGCGGCCAACGGCGCCCTCGCTTCGCTGGCGTACGGTCTGGCGATCGAGCTGGCACCGGTGCGCGTCAATGTGGTCTCTCCGGGCTGGGTGGACACCGACATCTGGAACCAGCTCGGCATGGACAAGGAGGCGGCCTTCGCCGAGCTGGCCGAGCGGTTGCCGGCCCGTCGTGTCGGCACCCCCGACGACATCGCCCAGGCATTCACGTCGGTGATGCACAACAGCTTCATCACCGGAACCGTGCTGCACGTCGACGGAGGTCACCGCATCACCTGATCCGACGATGAGTTCACAGCCCTCGAACGGTCCACCTGGTGATACGACCCTTCTCGACGGGAGTGCCATGTCCACGATCCAGCCAGTGATCCTGACTGCCGACCATGACGTCCTGCTCGGCTTCTACACGAAGCTGTTCGGCGCCGAGCAGATCTTCCGGGTGCCGGAGGAAGGTCCGGCCTTCTACGTCGGTCTGCGCATCGGTGACACCGACCTCGGGCTGGTGGCCAGGCCGGACCTGGAGACCGGGGCGACACCGCGGATCCTGCTGAGCATCGGTGTCGACGACGTCGAGGAGACGCTCGGCCGGGTGGAGGCGCTGGGCGGCTCGGTCGGCGGCCGCCCCAACGACATGCCGTGGGGACAGCGCGTCGCCCACATCCAGGACCCCGACGGCAACCCGGTGAACCTCACTCAGCCGATCTCGGGGGACCGGGTCCGGTCAGAGTGAGTGCTCGGGCTCGATGCCCGGGGGGAACCCGTGGATCCCCGGGGCGACGACGGTGTCCTCCGGGATGGCGAGGGGACAGACGCTCCAGTTCGCGGCGATGCGCATCACGTGCTGTTCGTTGGGCATGGCGGCGAACCAGGCCTCCCATTCGGGTTCCTCCCAGTCGGGCCGGACCTCCTCGTGCCCGATCAGTCCGACGCCGAGCTCCCGTTCGATGGCGGTGGGTTCCCCCAGCCGCAACGGGACATCGCCCGGAAGGCCGTTGTAGCAGTAGGCGCGGGTCAGTTCACCCGAGTCGATCCTGGCCCAGGCGTGGCATTCGCCGATGCGGTCGCTGCCGAAGTACTGGAGATCCCCGAGTCGCGCGGACAGCCCCAGCAGCCAGGCGGGCAAGTCCGTCTGTGTGGCGCGGACCTCCGGTGCGAGGTGGATCCGGCTGTGGGCGAACGTCCAGCCGGGGACGACGGGCCGCGCCACGAAAACCCCCTGCCGATAGGCGAGTTCGGCGCCACTCAGCCAGTCCATGCTGCGCCGGTGGCGGAGACCGAGGGCGTCGGCCACCGCCTCGGGTTCGGCGTCCCGAACCGCGATCCATTGCGTCTTGTAACCGAAAGACATGACCTCTCCCACCCCGCAACCCGTGGACGACCGGGGGATCATGGCAGGCGGCACTGACAACGGCGTTGCGGCGAGGGTGCCTTCGGTCTTGCACCCACGTCGCAGTCGACATGCGGTCGGTCCCGAGCTTGAGGACCCGAGCCGTTCGGATCGGATCGACTTCGGCCCTGGGTACGACAAGGCCGCTGCTTCGTGTGAAGCAGCGGTCGGTGTCGCGTGTGATGCCCTGTTGCGGGGGCGGGGTGTGCCCGGTACTGGTGGGTTTAGTACCAGTGGTGGGTCTGCCAGAAGTCCCAGGCCTGGACGGGGCTGCCGTAGCGGGAGTTCATGTAGTCCAGGCCCCACTTGATCTGGGTGGCGGGGTTGGTCTTCCAGTCGGAACCGGCCGTGGCCATCTTCGAGCCGGGCAGGGCCTGGACGAGGCCGTAGGCGCCGGAGGAGGAGTTGGTGGCGGTGTGGTTCCAGCCGCTCTCGTGGGTGACGATCTTGTTGAAGGCGTTGTACTGGGCCGTGTCCGGGATCATCTGCCGGGCGATCGCCTGGGCGGAGGAGGCGGACGTCGTGGAAGCCTGCGCGGGGGCCGCGGCGAGGGCGATGCCCGCGGTGGAGGCGACGACGGCGGTCACGGCGAGGGCCTTCTTCGGGCTGGCGATGCGGCGGATGGCGGCGAAGGACACGGAGACTCGCTTTCTTCGGGGACAGGAAGGCCGCTCGCTCGCCGGGGGACCGTGTGGTGCGTAAGTGGTCCTGGCATGCGTCGGCACCGTGACCCGGTGGGGCCGTGGTGCCTGGCGACGTCCTCAAGACAACCAGCCCGGACCAATGTCCGCAATGACCCCTTTTACTAGTTGCCGTCGCATTGGGGTGTTTGTCGGTTCGTGTGAGCCGGCTCTCAATCCGCAGGTCAGGGGTGGTAGGTGCGCGGACAACTACCCGTTTCGCTCCACTATCGGGGTTAGTAGGTGACGTGGGTCATGTGGGGCGCTTCACCGGTTCGGGCACGCTGTGTGCCCAAGGGTTCACCATGCGGGTGCGCGAGGAGCGACTGTGCGGCCGGGTGCTCGTCGCTGTCCGGGGCGAAGCACGGCTGGGCGGCGAGCTTCTTCAGTCCGGCGATGTCGCCGGCGCCGAGACGTGTCGGCACGTCCCTCTGCTGGCTCGGATACATCATCTGGTAGCGGTCGCTGGTGTGATCCAGGCCGAGGGCGTGACCGAATTCGTGCAGATAGGTGGACTTGATCTGGTCGACCCCCTTGGACCGGCCCGGGTCGGGTGCGACCTCGTTGGCGTGCACGAAGTCGGCGTCGAAGAGCGCGAAGCCATCGAAGTTCTCGAAGGCGTAATCGTCGTCGCTCACGGTGGCGACCGGCCCGATCCAGGAGTTGCCGCCGAGGCCGATCGAGCCGGCGCCGGCCATTTCCACCCAGTTGTAGCCGGTCACGTGGGTCGAGGAGTAGGAGACGGTGATGTCCGCTCCGGTCGGGGCCTTGATCCAGCCGGACGGGCCGTCGCCCATGGGGACGCCGTGCTTGTCCTCTCCGCTGGCCGCGACGGTGGCGCCCTTGTAGATGAACTGGTAGCCGCTCGCGGCCGACAGGGTCGCGAACGCCGACTTCAGGCGGTTCAGTTCGGTGGTCGCCTTGCCGCCGCGCTTGTTCAGCGCGGTGAAGTCGACCTTCCAGGTGATCGGGGTGCACTTGTCCCAGTAGGAGTAGGCCATGGTGGACCCGGAGGAGGAGTACGCGTAAGAGGTCGTGCGACCCATGTTGGTGGTCGCGGCCTTGGTGGGGGCGGGAATCTTCTGGTACAGGCGCTTGGTGGAGGTGCTGTACCGGTAGTTGACCGCAATCCACTTTCCGGCGGAGTTCTTCACGTACACCGACCCGTTGGGGTAAACCCGCGCGGTGAGGGTCTTGTAGTAGCGATAAGTGCAGGAGAAGCCCTTTTTGGGGATGTAGCTCCCGTAGGCGCACTTGTACGCCTTGGTCGTGACGGTCTTGTAGGCGGCGGCATCGGCGGGGGCGGCCAGCGATATCGGGAGGACTGCGGCGATCGCGGCGATCGCGGCCGTGCCGAGGGGGCGGCGGTTGTGCATCGTGCTCCTTACGAGCGGTCATGGCGAAGTGGCTTGCCGTACTGCGGAGTTGGAACAGGTACGGGGTGGCGGTCGGATCGGCGCCGACGCCGAGCGCGCTGCAGCGCGTGCCGCAGCAGGTCGACCCGCGGTCAGGCAGGGTGAAAGGCCCTTGCGTGCGCCTGCTCGCGGGTGCGGTCGCCGTCCTGTACCTGTCACAAGGACTTGGTGGGAAGCGTGAGCGTAATGTGTGGAACACGTGAAGATCAAGTTTTCTTGAACTGATTCCCAGGGCGAAATCGCTGGTCAGGCCGCGAAGGATGCGCGGCGAAGCCGACGGACGACCACAGTCGCCTGGGCTACGCGCTACAGCTGACGGCCGCGCGGCAGCTGGGAGGGTTCCTCGACGGCCCCACCGACGTGCCGGCGGAATTCGTGGACCACCTCGCCGAACAACTCGGCATCGGCGACGCGTCGGTGCTGAAGGCGTACGGCGAGCGGGAGAACACGCGCTCGAAGTGCTGATCGCGACGGGGCTGTTGGCCAAGGCCGAGCGGAAGCGGCGAAGGCGAGCACCTCCTCAGACGGCAGCCGGCCTCCGGGAGCCGGGCACGAGCATCTCGGCCTCGGCGGCGGCCCAGCGGGCGGGGGCGAGGCTCTCGGGTGAGCGTGTCCGGGCCCACGGTGACGAGACCGGCTGTATGGCGGCGGTCTCCGTCTCGTACGAAGCTGGAGATGACGGTGCAGGAGCCCGGCGGCGCGCGCCTGGTCCGGACCTCGCCGACATGTCGAGCGTGCGTGCTCTCCTCGGGTGGTCCGGGAGGTCCGGGCGGCTGTCGAACGAGGTGCTGCGGAAGGCTCTGCCTACGCCCTGATCGACCACACAGGACCATCTTCAGGAGAGGGCGGTCATCATGCGAGCTCACCTCGGAGACCAGCTCGTCGTCGAAAGCACGAAGCCGGGCACGGCCCGGCGCGACGGGGAGATCGTGGGACTCCGTCACACGGACGGCACACCGCCGTACGAGGTGCGCTGGGCGGACACGGACGAGGTGGTGCTCGTGTTCCCCGGGCCCGACGCGCACATCCACCATCCGGAGCACGGACAGCCCGGGACAGCTCAGGGGTCCGCCACCCCGGGCGACATCGGGCGGCGGGTGGCTGTCGAACGCCGCAGACAGGGACTCGCCATCGAGGAGGCGGCCCGCCGCGCACGGATGTCGCCCGCCTACCTGTCGTACCTCGAGGAACACCCGGCGGACCCGACTGCGGCGGCTCTCATCAGGCTGGCCGACGCACTGGGCACGACCGCGGCCGTGCTGCGCGGAGGGGGTGCCGACCTGCCGCCGGGGCAGGGCCACGCGCTGCTGCACCCACGGATCGAGGACCTCGACCCGGGTGAGTGCCGCGCCCTGCTCTCGACCCACGGTGTGGGACGGATCGCGCTGTTGGCGCCCGACGGCCGCCCGGCGGTCGTCCCGGTCAACTACGAGGTCGTCGATGACGTGATCGCCTTCAGGACCGCCCCCGGCTCGCTGCCCGCGACGGCCGTCGGAGCGGAGGTCGCCTTCGAGGTCGACCACGTGGACGACGTCCTGAGCCAGGGCTGGAGCGTGCTCGCCGTAGGCACGGCGAGCGAGGTCATGGATCCCGACGTCGTGCGCGGGCTCACCGGGCGGGCGCACACCACGCCCTGGCCGGGTGGTGGGCGCGGGATGTGGGTGACGATCCGGCCCACGAGTCTCACCGGCCGCAGGATCACCCCGGCGGACCAGTAGCGCGGCCCGGTGCTGCCGACCGAGGAGAGAGCGCGGGATGTCGGAGTGGACGTGGGAGTGGGAGGGCTACGACCCCGGGGGCGAGCAGCTGCGTGAATCCCTGTGCACGCTCGGGAACGGCTACTTCGCCACACGGGGTGCGGTGCCCGAGTGCCGGGCGGGGCTGGTGCACTGTCCCGGAACCTACGTGGCCGGGTGCTACAACCGCCTGGAGTCGACGGTGGTGGGACGGCAGGTGGTGAACGAGGATCTGGTCAACCTCCCGAACTGGCTCCTCCTGCGCTTCCGTGTACGCCGTACGGAAGGGAGGTGGGGCGCCTGGTTCACCCCGGACACGCACCCGGTGCTCGACCACCGGCACACCCTGGATCTGCGCCACGCCACGCTCACCCGCGCTGTCCGCCACCGGGTGGACGGGGCGGGAGTGCTCGCCGTCGAACAGTCCCGCCTGGTGCACATGGGGGAGCCCCACCTGGCCGCACTGCGGACCGTCTTCTCGGCCGAGGGCTGGTCGGGCGAGGTCGAGATCGAGTCCGGGATCGACGGCGACGTGATCAATGGCAACGTGCACCGCTACCGGACCCTCGAACGCCGCCAGCTGACCGGTGTGCGTACCGGCTCCCAGGAGCCCGGCGCGGTCTGGCTGACCTGCCGCACCAGCACCTCCGGCATCCAGATCGCCACGGCGGCCCGTACGGCCGTCACCGGCCCCACCCCGGTCACGTCCGTATCCCACCCGACCCGTCGCCGATCCCTGTACCGCCTGGTGGTCCCGCTCGCCCCCGGCCGGCCCGTCACCGTGGAGAAGACCGTCGCCGTGCACACCTCCCGCGACACCGCGATCGGCGACCCGCTCGGCGCGGCGATCGACCGGGTGGCCACGGCGGCGGACTTCCCGGGGCTGCTGGACTCCCACGCCGCCGCCTGGGAACGGCTGTGGCGGCGCGCGGAGATCCAGGTGCCCGGCCGGGCCGGGCGCGTCCTGCGGCTCCACCTCTTCCACCTCCTGCAGACGCTGTCACCGCACACCGCGGACCTGGACGTGGGCGTCCCGGCCAGGGGACTGCACGGTGAGGCGTACCGCGGCCATGTCTTCTGGGACGAGCTGTTCGTCCTGCCGTACCTCGACCTGCACTTCCCGGAGGTCTCCAGGGCGCTGCTGGACTACCGCTACCGGCGCCTGCCGCGGGCCTGCCGGGCGGCCGCCGAGGCCGGCCGGGCCGGGGCGATGTATCCGTGGCAGAGCGGCAGCGACGGCCGGGAGGAGAGCCAGGCGTGGCATCTGAACCCCGCGTCGGGACGCTGGCTGCCCGACCACTCCCGGCTCCAGCACCATGTGGGCTCCGCGATCGCGTACAACGTCTGGCGGTACTGCGAGGCCACCGGCGACACGGAGTACCTCCATACCAAGGGCGGGGAGATGCTCCTGCAGGTCGCCCGGTTCTGGGCCGGCCTGGCGGTCCTCGACCCCGGTACCGGCCGCTACCGCATCCGGGGCGTGGTCGGGCCCGACGAGTACCACGACGCCTACCCGGACGCCGTCCGGCCGGGACTGGACGACAACACCTATACGAACGTCACCGCCGCCTGGGTCCTCGTCCGTGCCCTGGACCTGCTGCGGCGCCTGCCCGTCTGGCGCAGGGAAGAACTGTGCGACCGCATCAGGCTGGACGCCGATGAACCGGCCCGGTGGGACGACGTCTCCCGCCGGTTGCGGATCCCGTTCCACCGGGGCGTCATCAGCCAGTTCGAGGGCTACGGCGACCTCGCCGAGCTGGACTGGGACGCCTACCGGGCCCGGTACGACAGCATCCGGCGGCTGGACCGGATCCTGGAGGCCGAGGGCGACACGGTCAACCGCTACCAGGCGTCGAAGCAGGCCGACGTCCTCATGCTCGCCCATCTGTTCTCGCCCGCTGAACTCGGGCAGCTCTTCGCGCGTCTCGGCCACCACGTGGACGACGAGGTCTGGCGCAGGACGGTCGACCACTACCTGCGGCGCACCAGCCACGGCTCCACCCTCAGCGGGCTGGTCCACGGCCTGGTGCTCGCCAGAGCGCGCCGGGCCGAGGCCTGGCAGTTCGTCCAGGAGGCCCTGGAGGCCGACATCGCCGACATCCAGGGCGGTACGACCGGCGAAGGGATCCATCTCGGAGCGATGGCCGGCACCCTCGATCTGATCCAGCGCGGCCTGACCGGACTGGAGACCCGTGAGGACGCCCTCCGGTTCGACCCGGTCCCCCTGCCGGCACTCTCCGAGTACGGCTTCTCGCTGCGCTACCGCGGCCACGGGGACGTGGGCGTACGGTGCCGGAGCGGACAGCTGGAGATCAGCGTGCCGGACTCGGAGGAGTCACCGCTGCGCGTGGTCCTGGCCGACCGGGCCGTGACCGTGACGCCCGGGAAGACCTGCACGCTCGTGGTCCCGGCGAACTGAGGACCCCACCGCCGTCACCCGCGTGCCCCCGGCCGTCCGCCTCGGCCGCCGCGCCGAGGACGCCTGTTCGCCAGGGGCTGGACAGCATGGCGTCGAAGGGGCCGTTCAGGTGCCCCTGGGTGTCGGTGAGGGCGAAGGGCCGGGGGCCGGCGGCGCGCGGAACGAGGTGACGACCGGGGCCCCGACGGAGGATGCCGTAAGCCGGGGGCATGGGCAAGTTATGTACAGTTCAGCAAATTTCGACACGCGGATTGAAACCCGACTCCCTCACGAAAGAGGCGAGTTGGGAGCTATCTCCCCAGCCGTCTCACAGTCCGCCGCCAAGGCCTTCCTCAGCTTCGTCCCTAGGTTCACCGGACATGACAGACAACACTTCTGCCGCAGAGCAGACGCCCGAACAGACATCCCGGGCCCTCGCCCGGCACCGCCTGGACAGCAGCATGAAACGGCGTCGCGTCCTGATCGGAGGGGCCGGTGTCGCCGCCGCCGGCGGCCTGATGGCCGCCGGGTTCGCCTCGGCCGCCACCGACACCGGTAGCGCCGCTGAGACCGGGAACGCCGAGGGGACCACCACCGTGTGCACCCTGACCGCCGAGGTCACCGAAGGCCCGTACTCCCTCCCGGGCGCCCTGGTCCGCGAGGACATCCGGGAGGACAAGGAAGGCTTCGAGGTCCAGTACACCTTCACGGTCGTCGACACCGGCAACGACTGCGCCCCGCTGGCCGACGCCCTGGTGGAGATCTGGCACTGCGACGCGCTCGGGGAGTACTCCGGGTTCGTCGGGGGCAACGGACACAAGGAGGACGACGACGGCACGTTCCTGCGCGGCGGCCAGACGACCGACGAGAACGGCCGGTGCAGCATCGTCTCCATCTGGCCGGGCCACTACGTCTCCCGCGCCGTCCACGTCCACATGCGGGTGCACACCGACGTCACGCTCACCGACACCTCGTACACCGGCGGCGAACTCGTCCACACCGGACAGCTCTTCTTCGACCAGGACATCAACACCGAGGTCCAGGCGACGTCCCCGTACTCCGCCAACACCACCAAGGAGACCCTGCTGGCGAACGACGGCATCTACGACGACGGCGGCGCCTCGTCCGGTCTGCTGACGCTGACCGCGCTCGGGGACGGCGTGTCCGACGGCTACAAGGCGACCCTCACCGTCGGGGTGAGCACCTCCTAGCCCACGGTACGACCGGCCCCGACCGTACGCCGGAGCACGGGACGGCCCGCGCCACGGCCGTCCCGTGCTCCCGGCCCTGAAACTCTTCGCGAGCAACGGCCGTTACCGCATCCGCGGTAGCTACGCGCCGCCGACCACCGGCGCACAGACCGGCGGCGCGCACACCCCGTGGACCTACCTCACCGTCCGCTCCGGCAGCCCGCGATGAGGTAGGCGTTCACACGGCTACGACTGCTCGCCGCCCAGCGCCGATGCGCTGTCGTGGCCGCCCCAGCCGCCGGGGGTGCGCCACAGGACGTGGACGCCGAAGACGTCGCGCAGGGTGTCGGTGGACCAGTCCTCGGTGGGCGGTTCGGTGAGGACCAGGTACAGGCGGTCGGCCGGCGTCGGCAGGGTGTGGTTGATCTCGAGGAGGCGGGCGGCTCCCGAGCGCAGGTCGGCGTGGGTGGAGTGGCCCGCGCCGAGGATCTCGTAGAGGAAGTGGCCGTCCTCGTCGACGCGGCTGACGTCGATGACGGGTGAGTCGGTCGGCTGAAGGTCCGCCCACAGCAGGTCCGACATCAGGGCGTGGCGTACCGCCTCGTGCTTCCTGCACCTGCGGTCGGCGGCGGCCGCCGTCTCCAGTGTGTCCAGGAGGCCCTTCGGCGTGGGCGCCGGGGTGGCGGGCAGGTCTTCGACGGGCGTCATGGGCTCGGCTTCCTCGTGTGCCGGCTGCGGTGCGGCCGGTGCGGGTGCGGTCTGCGGCTCGGGCTGGGCGGTCAGGCGCCCGCGCAGCGTCTCGCGGGCCTCGGCCAGGGGCTGGGTCCAGCCGGTGCGGGCCAGGTCCGCGCGGAGCCGCCGGCTGTCGAGGGTGTTGTCCTTGAGGGCGCGGTTGGTGGTGGTCGCGAGGTCGCGCAGCAGGTTCAGCCGGTGCTTGTCGGGGGAGCCGAGGACGCGTCGTACGTCCACCCAGTCGGCCTGGTCGCGGCGCAGGACGCGGTTGGCCATGCCCTTGAGTTCGGAGAGGTGTTCGCGGGCGTTGTCCGGGACGGTGCCGTCGTCGCCGGTCAGTTCGTCGAGAACGCCGAGTGCCGCCGCGTAGCGTTCGGCCATCCTGGGCGAGATGGGCTGGCGTCCTCGCTGGTCCGTGGTGAGCAGGCAGTGGTGCCGGTCGTGGGCGAGCACCCAGGAGTCCAGTTCGTCGCCGGTGTGCGGGGGAGTGGAGCCGTGACGGACGGCCAGGACCAGGGGGACGTCGGTGAGGGGGGAGAGGGCTTCCACCCGGTAGCGGCCGCCCGGGCCGGGACCCAGCACGCGGACCCGGAAGTCGGTCCCGATCTCGGGGAGTTCACCGTTCGGCATGGCGGGTCCGGTCTCGATGGGCGGCGGGGGCGTGGCGGTGCCGTCGGTGTGCGTGAGGGCCTCGGGGAGCGGAGAGGTGTGCAGGACGGTCAGGCTCTGCGTGCTGCGGGTGAGGGCGACGTAGAGCTGACGCAGGCCGGCCGGGCCCCGGTCGGCGATGGTGGCCGGTTCGACGACCAGGACATGGTCGTACTCCATGCCCTTGGCCTGGGCGGCGGCCAGCACGGACACGGCTTCGCGCTGTTCGTCACCGATGCCGGTGGCCTGGTGCAGGTGGCGGCTGATCTCGTCGAGCCAGCGGGAGTCGTCGGGGACGATGACGGCCACGGAGCGCAGGGTGTCGCCGTCGGTGGTTCCCAGCAGCCGGGTGGCGTGCTCGACGGTGTCGTCGAGGAGGTTCCACGGGTCGGTCGCCACCGTCCGGACGGCGCTCTCGCCGGCTTCGCGGATGGCCCGCGGGTAGGGCAGTGCGGGGGCGACGGCGCGGGCCAGGGGCGCGACGAACTTCATGATCTCCACCGGCACGCGGTAGCTGGTGTTCAGCTCGGCGACGCGCCAGTCGCCCTGGTCGGACAGCAGGGCGCCGAGCCGGTCCCAGTCGGCGTAGGCGTGGGGGCCGGTGGCCTGGGCGAGGTCGCCGAGGACGGTCATGGAGCCGTTCACCGCGGAGCGTCTGCGCAGGGAGCGGGCCTGCATGGGGGTGAGGTCCTGGGCCTCGTCGATGACGATGTGCCCGTAGCGGTGCGGGCTCTCGCCGGTGATGAGGAATTGCAGTTCCTCGAGGCAGACCTGGTCGTGGAGGGTCCAGGGGTCCGCGTCGGCCTTGTCGGCCCGGGGGCGGTGCAGGGCGGCCTGCTCCGGGGCTTCGAGTACGCCGTCGGCGCAGGCGTGCAGCAGGTCGGGGGAGTCGTACAGGCTGCGCAGGGTCTCCCGGGGGCCGGGGGAGGGCCAGACGCGTTCGATCAGGCGCTCGACCTGGCGGTTGCGTTCCAGGTCGCGGCGGATGGTCGTGTCGCGGCTGCGGCGCGGGGCGACGGCGACGAGTTCCCGCAGAAGACGGTCGACGAGCAGGCTGCGGAAGCGGTCGCGGCGTTCACGGTAGGAGCCGTCGCCCGCGCGGACGTCCGTCAGTAGGGCGAGGACCTCGGAGCGCGGGATGCGCAGGGTGGTGCTGCCGGCGGTGACGGTGAACTCCGGCCGGGCGTCCTTGTAGGAGGGCGTGGTGGTGAAGTCGTCGACGGCCTCGGGCCGGCACTCCCGCTCGACCCGCCTGTGCAGGACGGCCGCCATGCGCTCGTCGGACTTGACCATTTGCGCCTGGGGGGTGTCGGTGCCCAGGATCTCCCCGTCCCACAGGCGGGACAGCTGCACGGCGTTGACGTTGCGGGTGCCGAGGGTGGGCAGGACCTGGCTGACGTAGTCGAGGAACTGCTGGTGGGGGCCGATGACGAGGATGTCCTGCGCGGTGAAGTGCCCGTTGTCGACGAGCCAGGTCACGCGGTGCAGGCCGACGGCGGACTTGCCGGTACCCGGGCCGCCCTGCACGACGAGGATGTCCGAGGGCGAGCCGGTGACCAGGGCCATCTGGTCGCGGCGGATGGTCTCGACGATGTCCCGCATGCTGCCCCGGCGGGAGCGCTGGAGCTCCCGCAGGAGGAAGTCGTCGGGCTGCTGCGGCTTCTGCCGGTGCATACGTGCGACATCGGTCGGGGTGAGCGCCTGCGGCCGGGTCCTGGTCGGCTGCCGTACGTCATCTGCCGCGTCCTTCGCCGCGCCCGGACGGGCCGCGCCCGCATGGTCCGCGCCCTGCCGATCCGGGCCCTGCCGATCGGCGCCCTGCCGGTCGGCGTCGTCCGGGGCCGGCCGTGGGGAGGGCAGGGCGACGCCGATGTCGTCGGCATAGCCGTCGACGCGCTGGCGCGTGCAGCGCAGCTGCCGCCGCAGGACGACGTCGCCGGGCGCGTCGGGCAGGGCCTGCGCCCACTTCCGCGCCTGCGGGGTGGTCCACAGCACCACCACGGTGTCGCGGGTGTGGACATCGGAGACGGCCCGCCGTCCGACGTACCAGGTCTCCGGTTCCCCGCCGGGGGCGTCCTGGACGTCGACCCGGCTGATGACCAACGAGGCGTCGCCGAGACCGCCGTACGCCGCCGCCTTGTCCTCGGCGTCGATGCGGTTGGCGACACTGTCCTTGCCGCTGGCGGACGCCGAGGCGATCGTGCCGCCGGACAGTTCGGTGAGCCGCTCGTGGTAGCAGCCGTAGGCGCGATCCACCGCCTTCTGCTCGATGGCGATGATCTCGTCACGCGTGGTGGTGCTCATGTGCTTGCTTTTCCCCTCCCTCGCGACACCTCGGAAGGCGCCGCGCCGGGCACAGCCCGGTCCCCAGCGAAAGACATATCAGACCCGGCGAGCATTCCGGGCGTGCGGCCGAGGATTTGACGGCCGGTCAGGCGCAGGCGTCGGGGAGCCGCCGTCGAACCGGTGGCGCCCCCGTGGACGGGCCCATAGCTTGAGCGCTCGTGACCGACGATCCGCAGCGGCGCCCGAACCGACGTGACCTCGGCCGGGTGTTCGACGAGGTGCCGGAGCTCTACGACCGGGTCCGGCCGGGATACCCCGACGAGCTGTTCGCGGACCTCGTCGCCGTCACCGGAATGGACGAGACGTCGTCGGTGCTGGAGGTGGGCTGCGGTACCGGTCAGGCGACGCGCTCGCTGGCGGCGCTCGGCTGCTCGGTGACCGCCGTCGAGCCGGGCGCGGGCATGGCCGCGCTCGCTCGCGGGCGGATCGCCGCCTACGGCGACGTCGAGGTCGAGATGTCGACGTTCGAGGAGTGGGACGACCGCGGCCGACGCTTCGACGTCCTCGTGGCCGCGTCGTCGTGGCACTGGGTCGACCCGTCGATCGGCTGGCGACGAGCGCACGACGTCCTCCGTCCCGGAGGCTGGACGGCCCTGCTCGGCAACGTCGTCGTCCGCCGACCGGGGGAGCCGGAGGTGTACGCCGAGACCGCCGATCTCCACGAGCGGTTCTGTCCGGGGAACCCCGACTGGGGGCATCCGCCCTCGGAGGACGACGTGCGCGCCACCGACGAGGGCTGGGGGCTGGTCGAGGACCCCGGAGGGTTGTTCGGCCCGACGATCGTGCGCTGGTACCCGACGGTTCAGTGGTTCAGCGGGGAGGGCTTCGCCGATCACCTTCGCTCGACGTCGCCGTACCGCAGGCTCGCCCCCGACGTCCGTGAGCCGCTGCTCGACGCCGTCGCCGAGCGCATCCGCACGCGGATGGGCGACCGGGCGGCTCGCCGCTACCTGAGCGTCCTGCGCGTCGGACGGCGCGCCGGGTGAGCCTGCCCGAGGGTACTCAGACGCCGTGAGATCGATCCAGGGGTTCAGCGGCCTTGGTCAGCGGCCCGCCCGCGTCACCTGTGTTGAGCACCCCGGCCGGCTCCAGCAGCAGAATGGCGGTCTCCTCGTCCGCCACCGGGCAGTGTTCGGCGCCCCGGGGAACCACGAACAGCTCGCCCGGCCCGAGCACGACGTCGCCGTCCCTCAGCCGAATGGTGAGTCGGCCGCTGATGACGAGGAACAGTTCGTCGGTGTCTTCGTGGGTGTGCCAGACGAACTCGCCCTTCAGTTTGGCGAGTTTGACCTCGTAGTCGTTCAGGTCGGCGATCTTCTTCTGTGTCCAGAGATCGTCGAACTGCGAGAGCTTGCGGGCGAGGTTGATGGATGCATGGGGTTCGGTCATGCGATCAGCGTGCTGCCGCTGGTCGCCGCTGGTCTTGTACGTTCCTTGCATGCCTGGCCTCACGGGCAGAGGCATGGCGGGCCCGGCCCGGATCGGACGATCCTGGGACGGGCCGCGTCTCGCCCGCCGGTCAGTTCGACATACGGGCGAACATCCCGGGTTCGTAGGAGCCTCCCGGGTTGTGCACGATCACGTTCATCCGGGTGGCCGCGTTGATGAGGGAGACCAGGCAGACCAGTGCGCCGACCTGGTCGTCGTCGTAGTGCTCGCGCACCTCGGCCCAGGTCCCGTCGGACACTCCGTGGTCGCCGAGCCGGGTGCCTTCCTCGGTGAGCGCCAGTGCGGCACGTTCGGCCTCGGTGAACACGGTGCTGTGGCGCCAGGCGGCGACCAGGCTGAGCCGGAGCGCGGTCTCGCCGGCGGCCGCGGCTTCCTTGGTGTGGACGTCGACGCAGAAACCGCAGCCGTTGATCTGGCCGACCCGCAGTTCGACCAGTTCCCGCAGGCTCTTCGGGAGCGTCGAATCCTCCAGGGCCGACGAGGCGTTGTAGAACCGCTTGGCGACCTTCGCGGCGGTCGGGCTGTCGAGCAGGTTGAAACGGGGTTCCATGAGGCCGTCCTCACTCGTGGTGTGGCGTGGTGCCGCACCGGACGGACACAAGATGCCGACGGCCCGGTCCTTGTGACGGACCGGGGATGTGGCGTGCGTCACCGGTCGCGGGTGTCACAAAGCGGTGCGGGCCGGCGTCTGGTGGACAGCGCAGTCGACAGCGGACGGGCGGGAGCCGGCGATGAACGACCGAACCACGAGCGACGGGACGAGGGACGCGTCCGGGCCGGTCGCCCGCGGTGACCGCACGGACAGCGTCACCCAGGCGTTCGTCGCCCACCGCAACCTGCTGTTCACCGTCGCCTACGAGATGCTCGGCTCGGCCGCCGACGCCGAGGACGTCCTGCAGGAGACCTGGCTGCGGTGGGCCGGCGTCGATCCCGACACCGTGCGGGACCAGCGCGCGTACCTGGTCCGGATCACCACCCGGCAGGCGCTGAGCCAGCTGCGTACGCTCGGCAGGCGCAAGGAGTCCTACGTCGGCCCCTGGCTGCCCGAGCCGCTGCTGACCGCGCCCGACGTGGCCGAGGACGTCGAGCTGGCCGACAGCGTCTCGATGGCGATGCTGCTGGTGCTGGAGACGCTCGCGCCGACCGAGCGGGCGGTGTTCGTGCTGCGGGAGGTGTTCGACCTCGGGTACGACGAGATCGCCGAGGCCGTCGGCAAGAGCCCGGCCGCGGTCCGTCAGATCGCCCACCGGGCACGGACCCACGTCGCCGCGCGCCGACCGCGCGGGGTCGCGTCGGCTGCCGAGACCCGCCGTACCGTCGAAGCGTTCCGGCGGGCGGTCGAAACGGGCGACCTGCAACGCCTGCTGGACATCCTCGCGCCGGACGTCGTCCTGCTGACCGACGGCGGCGGAGTCGTGCGGGCCGCGCGGGCGCCTGTCGTGGGGGCCGGTCAGGTGGCCGGCGTGCTGGGCAGGATCGCGGCCGCCGTGTCGCTGCAACCGGCACAGGTCAACGGCGACCCGGCGCTGCTCGTCCGGCTGGACGGCGAGATCGACACCGTCCTGGCCCTGCGCATCGACGACGGCCTCGTCACCGGGCTCTACGCCGTGCGCAACCCCGAGAAACTGTCACATCTGGAACGGGAGACCACCTTGCGCCGCTGAGTCCGCGACCTCGAGGAACCTGACGGAGCGCGGAAGGCCCGCTGCCGATTCGACAGCGGGCTCCGGCTTCGGTGCGGTGGCGGTCAGGGCCGTTCGTTGAAGGGGGTCAGCCCGATGTTCTCGGCGTTCACCAGTACCCAGAAGTCGCTCGCGAGACCCTTGGTGACCCACTCGTAGGGCATGTAGCCGTAGCCTTCGTCGCCCCAGGAGGTGCCCCAGGAGTTGCGGATGACGAGTGCGCCTGTAGTGGTGCTGTGATCGATCGGGCTGGTCACGACACGGCTGTCGTCGTAGCCGACAGCCACGATCGCGTGGCCTCCGAGCACGCTCTCGTCCGGCTTGGGGAACGGGATGTCGCCTCCCGTGGCGTGCCGGATGCTGGTGTAGACCGGGAACCCGAACATCGCGGGCAGTCCCGTCGCGAGGGTGGCCTTGATGTCAGTGAGCAGGTCGCCGCGGTCGGTCGCGGGCGGGTCCAGGCGGTAGTACACCAGCGCCTGGTAGTTCCCGCCGAAGGCGTAGCAGAACGCGGGCGGTTCGTCGTCGAAGCGGTCGATGTTGTAGGGCCAGAACTTCTCCGGCGGAGCACCGAAGAGCGCCAGCGCGCCCATGGCGGAGCGCAGGTACGCGCCGGTGTCGCCGTGGAGTTGGAGGTAGTTGCGCGTCGCCTTGTAGATGAAGCGGCGGGAGGCAGGCGTGTAGGAACCGGTGGACTGGATCTCGAAATACTCCAGCACTCCGGCGGCGGCGTTGGCCGTGCACGAGCCCAGGTCGCCCTGGTCCACGATGGAGGAGCACTTCGGCCTGAGGTCCACATGCGGGGGCGACGCACCGAAGGCGCGGGAGCGGATGCCCACGGAGCCGAGAATCTTGTCGACCTGCGGTGAATCCTTGGTGTAGTCGCGGATGTCGGGCAGGTCGGGTATCCAGCCCATCCCGCCGACCGGTCCGTTGACCTGTGCGTTCATGAGTGATCCTTCCGCTTGAGGGGGGACGGAAGGACACAGGCATATGACTGAGTCATTCCGTCGTGTCCCGGTATATGCCGCTGCGGCGGCTGCCGCGATCGGGGCCGCACCGAGCGGGTGACGGGCGGCGGACCTCACCCCGGCGCCGGGCCGGAGAGCCGTGGTTCTGCGGGTGGTGACGGGCTGTCATGTGGGATGCTCCGCCTGTGGATCACCGTGCTCAGTGCGTGCAGAATGCATGTACTGGGGCGGCGGCCGTCGGTGGGGACGGCGGCGACGACGGAGGGGGCGTTTCCTGTGGGGGGTCTGGTCAAGGGGGCCAACACGTTCGTGCCGACAGTGCCGTTGCGCATCGCGGTACGGGGCGGCCTGCGGGCGTCGGCGCTGCTGCTGACGGCTGAGGGCCGGGTGCGGGGAGACGGCGACGTGGTGTCCGGCGGCGTGCCGGTGCATTCGTCGGGTGCCGTGCGCCTGGCCGGGGGCGCGGACGGCACGGCCTGGCTGGAGGCCGGACTGGACGGGGTCGAGGCGGACGTCCAGCGGGTGCTCGTCGTCGGCTCGGCGCGCGGTGGCACGGTGCGGGAGACGGGCGTGGCGTCGGTGGAGGCGTACGCGCACGACGGGACGTCCGTCGCCAGGTACGAGGTGACGGAACTGGAGGACGAAACGGCTCTGGTGCTCGCGGAGCTCTACCGGCGGGCGGGTGGCTGGAAGTTCCGGGCGGTGGGCCAGGGGTATACGGGCGGCCTGGACGCGCTGGTGGCGGATTACGGGGCCGCGGCGGTTCCGGCGGCTGTCGTGCAGGCGGTGGCGTTCACGCCGGCGGCGGAGCCGGGCGCGTTGCCGACGGAGCCGGGTGCGTCGCCGGTCGCAGCACCCGCGCCCGCACCGGAGCCCGTGCCCGTACCGGAGCCCGCGCCTGCACCAGCGCAGGTGTCCGCGCCCGTACCGGATGTCGCGGCCGGCGTTCCGGCACCCCAACAGGATGTGGCGGACTGGACGTTCGGTCCGGTCTTCACGCCGTACACGCTCACCGGCCGTGACAACGACGTACTCCAGATGGACGGCCTGCCGCCCGGCCCGGTGATCGTCGAGCTGAGCGTCCGCGGGGAGGGCTGGACCTGCCTGAAGCCGCTGTCACCCCGCAACAAGGCGGGCGACTCGCTCGTCAACAGCACGGAGACCGACTTCCAGGGCCGTCTGCTGTGCACGGTCCCGGACAGCGGTTCGCTGCGGCTGCGGCTCAACGCCGAAGGCCCGTGGCAGGCCACGGTGATGCCGCTTGCCGCGGCCCGCCGCCTGACGCAGGAGTGGCTGGAGGGCCGCGGCCCGGACGTGCTGCTGCACACCACGGGCCCGGCCGACCTCCACATCCGGTACCGGGGCGACGACAACCTCATCGCCCACACCTACGACCTGGGCGAGCACACCGATCCCACGGCGCTCCCGCAGCGGGAGGGCCTGATCAACGAGATCGGCGCCCGCAGGGAGACCCACCCGCTGCTCGAGGGGCCGGTGATCGTCTGCCTGGAGATGGCGGACGGGCCGTGGCGGGCCAGACTCAAGGGGATCCAGCCGCGCACCGCCCCCGAGTCCGCGGACCCGGAGGCGGCGCAGCACTTCCACGCGCCCTCGAAGGACGGCGGCCCTCGCAAGTCCTCCCGCTGGGGCCGGCGCGGCAGGGGCTGATCGGCCCCTCGGAGCACGGGCCCGACCGGTGCGGCCGATCCACGACTGCACCGGCCGGCTGCCCGCCCTCTGGATTACGTGCGGGTCGGCGATCGTCAGAAGTCGTACGGCTTCCTGGTGTTCCAGTTCAGCACATCGGCCTCGTTCCAGCTGAACTGCGGCTTCTGGCCCTTGGCGTCGACCGAGTAGAAGGGGCCGTCGTGACCGTCCGCACCGCGCAGCGCGATGGCGAACGAACGCGCCGTCTGGTTCTTCGAGCCGTAGTCGAAGAGGTTCACCGCGCTGTACACCTTGCCTCCGGGCTGGAGCGTGATGTGCTTGTCGCCGCCCGGGACGTCCTTCTTCGAGTGCGGCAGTGCGGCGCCATCGACGTCCCCGCCGAGCTTCACGGCCGGGTACGAGGTGACCCAGCACGGCTCGGTGTTCTCGTTCGACGCGGTGACCAGCAGGTGATCGCCCTGCTGGCCGGCGAACCGGTGGACCGCGGTGACCAGCATCTCGTCTCCGCGGCACGGCTGGGCGCCGGTCGTCGTGCCCTTGCCGGCGCCCTTGTCCGTCCCGCCGGAATCGGTCGCCGAGCGCGCCCCCTCCTTGGTGTCACCACCACCGTCGCCCTGCGCCGCGCTGCCCTTGCCGTCCCCGCCGGACGCGGACCGGCTCGGCGCGGTACCGGTGGAGTGGCTGCCGCCAGTCGCCTTCGAGCCGTTGCCGCTTGCCGCCTTCGAGCCGTCGTCGGCGCCGCCGCAGGCGGTCAGGCCCAGCGCCAGCGCGGCGGTGACGGCGGCCAGGGCGGCGCGACGGACGGTACGGCGGGCACGATGCGTGGTCATGATGAAAGCTCCCCCATGGTCGGTCAGGACACGGCGCCTCCCCCGCTCCCGCAGGGCGACCCGCAGCATCCGCTGTTTCGCTGCACCCCATGAGATGACGCCGGGGTGGGGGTTGTTCCCCCAGGTTTGTCCGTATTCGGTAACAAGGGATGACCGGGCCGAGCCTCCTCGTCACCGAACGCGTTGCGGCGTGCGGCGTGCTGCCACGGGCCTCGGCCGAATACGATGGGATCACGCGTCCGCTTTTCCCGTAAATGGGAGGTTGTGCCATGGATGGAATCGCCGACATGGGTGGCACCCAGGGCTGGGGACGCGTGCATCCACCGGATCGCGAGGAGCGCGTCTTCGCGGAGGACTGGCAGCGCAAGGCGTTCGCGCTGGCGATCCTCTCCGGCCGCGTCGCCTGCGGCGGCGCCAACACCGATGCCTTCCGGCACGCATTGGAGCGCCTGGACCGCGCCGCCTACCTGGACGACGGCTACTTCGGGCGATGGCTCAACGGCGGCGAACTGATGCTCACCGAACATTCCGTCCTGGCGCCCGGTGCGGTGGAGGCCCGCGCCCGCAACCTGCGCGGCGAACACGTGGAGGAGCCACCGGTACCGGAACCTGACATTCCCCGGTACTCGCCCACCGCGGAGGGCTCACTGCGGTCCGTGGAGACCCCGCCGGCCTTCGGCGTGGGCGAGCGGGTGCGCGCCAGGAGCATGTCCGTGCCCGGGCACACTCGGCTGCCGCGCTACGTCCGGGGACACGGCGGAGTCGTCGAGATCATCCAGCCCGCCCATGTGCTGCCTGACACCAACGCCCACTTCATGGGCGAGAATCCCCAGCACGTCTACTCGGTTCGGTTCGACTCACGCGAACTGTGGGGCACCGACGCCGAACCCTTCACCGTCACCGTGGACATGTACGAGAGCTATCTGGAGACCACCGCATGACCACCACCGGCGGCTCCGAGGAGAGCCCTTCCATCGCGCTGCGTACCGAGGCGCTCGAACAACTGCTCACCGAACGCGGCCTGATCGACCCGGAAGTCATGGACGCGATCATCACCCGCTATGAGACGAGCGTGGGCCCACTCAACGGTGCCAAGGTCGTCGCCAGGGCGTGGACCGACCCCGACTACCGGCGGCGTCTGCTCGAGGACGGCACCGCCGCCATCAAGGAACTCGGCTTCTCCGGACAGCAGGGCGAGCACATCGTCGTCGTCGAGAACACCCCGACCACCCACAACGTCGTGGTGTGCACGCTGTGCTCGTGCTACCCGTGGCCGGTCCTCGGCCTGCCGCCGAGCTGGTACAAGGACCCCGCCTACCGGGCGCGCGTGGTCAGGGAGCCGCGCGCGGTGCTGGCCGAGATGGGACTCACGCTCGACGACGATGTGCGGATCGTCGTCCGGGACTCCACCAGCGAGGTGCGCTGGCTCGTACTGCCCGAGCGTCCACCCGGCACCGAGCACCTCACGGAGGAAGAACTCGTACCCTTGATCACCAGGGACGCGATGGTCGGCGTGGCCGAGGTGGCGGCCCCGTGAGCGCGCCGCTGGACATCGACGGCCCGGCAGCACCTCCCCGTTCCAACGGTGAGCTGGTGTTCGCCGAGCCGTGGGAAAGCCGTGCCTTCGGCATGGCCGTCACGCTGCACGAGGCGGGCTCCTTCGGCTGGCCGGAGTTCCAGACCGCGCTGATCGCCCGGATCACCGGCTGGACGGCCGCCCGGGAGCCCGACGAGCCCTACCCCTACTACCGACTGTGGCTGGACGCCCTGGAGGACGTACTGGCCGGCCTCGGCGCCGTCTCCACGGACGAGGTCGTCTCCCGCGCCCGAACCCTGGCGCGACGAGCCCCGGGACACGACCACCGCGACCACGCACATTGAAACGCCTCGGCGCCGACATGCCGTGTCGGATCACGCAAGGCGTTCACCCGCCTGATCTCGATCTGTCGCAAAGTCGAGTGGCAGGGGAGGGGGCGTCAGGTCAGGATGGGCGGCGACTGGAGGGCGCCGTCGCCGTCACCAGGGAACCAGGCTCGGAGCAGGACGGGGTTACGGGCACAGTGATCGACACGGACGAGTTGGCCGAGCGGAACGCCGGGTTCGCCGTCGGCGGGTCATTCGCTCACCTCAAGCTCATGCCCAGCGGCAGTCTGACGGTCATCGGATGCGTCGACCCTCGTGTCGACCCGTCCGACGTACTGGGGCTCGAGCTCGGTGAGGCAGCGGTGATCCGCAATGTCGGAGGGCGGGTCACTCCCGCGACACTCCGGACGCTGGAGATGCTCTCGAAGGTCGTCCAGGCCCGCACAGGCGGCCCTGGTCCGGGCGACAACCACTATGTGGTCCTGCACCACACCGACTGCGGGATCACGGACCTGGCCGCGTTCCCCGAGCTGCTGGCCGACTACTTCGACGTTCCGGCCGCAGACCTGGCGGCGAAGGCGGTCACCGACCCGGTCGCCGCCGTCCGCGGCGACGTCGACGTCCTCAGGCAGACGCTCCGGGCCGGAGTCCTCGTCTCGGGACTCGTGTACGACGTGGCGACCGGGCTCATCGACGTCGTCGTACCGCCCGCGCGGGTGGACGCATGACACCGCCCGGCGCCTGCGGCGGGCGCGACCGGTGTGGACCTGAGGCTCGTGACGGGATCGGCTCGCCCGGCCGGTCGGATCGGCGGGGAGGCGCTTTCCAGCATGTGCGACGATCACGGGCACTCGACGGCCGAGGCGGCGTGGTCGGCGCCCCGCGTCGCGGAGGGACCGGCCGTCGACCCGGTGACGCTGCCCGAGGTCGACGAGGTCAGGGTCACGACGATGGTCGACAACACCTTCGACGCCCTGCTGGCCTCCGCCGAAGGCGTCACCCGGGCGCCGTTGCGTGCCGGGCCGACCGCCGCGCGGCAGTTCGTCGGCGGTGAGACCCTCGCGGGGCTGCGTGCCGAGCACGGCTTCTCCGCCCTGGTCACCGTCCGCAGCGGGGACGCGAGCAGCACGCTGCTGTTCGACACCGGCGCGTCGCCGGACGGACTCGCGGTGAACGCCGAGCGGCTCGGCATCGACGTCGGCGGCTTGCAGGGCGTCGTGCTCAGCCACGGACACTTCGACCACGCGGGCGGCTTCGACGGTCTGGCCCGGCTGCGCGGGCGCTCCGGCCTGCCGCTGACCGTCCACCCCGCGGTCTGGACCCGCCGCCGCCTCGAACTACCCGCCGGCCAGGGCCTGGAGATGCCCACGCTCTCACGGGGTGCCCTGGAACGCGAAGGCTTCGAGGTGATCGAGCGGCGGCAGCCGTCGCTGCTGGCCGGCGGCATCCTGATCACCGGCGAGGTGGACCGCGTCACCGAGTTCGAGCGGGGCATGCCGCAGGCACACCAGGCCTGGGACGGGAACGGCTGGCGACACGACCCCGCCGTCATCGACGACCAGGCCCTCGTCATCAACGTGCGCGGCCGGGGACTGGTCGTCATCACCGGGTGCGGGCACGCCGGAGTGGTCAACATCGTCCGGCACGCCATGAGGCTGACCGGCGTCGGCAGACTGCTGGCCCTCATCGGCGGCTTCCACCTGAGCGGCCCCGCCTTCGAGCCGGTCATCGGCCCGACGGCGGCCGCGCTCACCGAACTCGCGCCCGAGCTGATCGTCCCCGGTCACTGCACCGGCTGGCGCGCCCAGCACACGCTCGCCGCGGCCCTCCCGGACGCGTGGGTGCAGACCAGCGTCGGAACCACCTGCACACTCGGCGCTGCCCGGGCGGCCGATGCCTGATCCCGCCGGTCCGGTCGCCGCGGTCCGCCCGGCGCGCCGGAGCGGGGCAGTGCGAGTAGCGTCGAGGACCTGAAGACCTTCGACGTTCCCACGCTGATCATCCACGGCGACGACGACCAGATCGTCCCCGTCGTGGCTGCCGCGGAGAAGTCGTCACGGCTCGTCAAGGACGCGGCCTTCAAGGTCTACGAGGGTGCGCCGCACGGCCTGCCGATGGTTCCCGAGTTCGCGGAACGGTTCGACGCCGGCCTCCTCGAATCCGCCCGCGGCCGACCGAGTCGGCGATCTCGTCGCCGATGAGGTGCTGTGCGAACACCCGAATAGTGATCATGCTGTGACCCGGCTGTGTGTACCTCGGAAGCTCTGGTCCACCATACGGTCTAGGTGTGTCATACAACGAGAATCCCTGTCCCGATCACGGCAGACCCGACGGCGACCGGTGGAACGCGGCGCACGACGACGACTTCGCGCAATGGGCGGCCAGCATGCAGCAAGGCCCGGTTCCCGCCCGGAAGCGTATGTGGCCGCGGTATGCCGCGCTGGCCGTGGCGACGGTCACCGTGGTCACGGCGGCCGTCCTTGCCGTGCGTTACACGGCCTCGTCATCCCCCGAACACGAAGCCGCCGCACCCGGGACGACGACGGCCGCACCGACGCCGCGAGTTTCAGCGACAAGCGCTCCTGCGGCAGAACGGCCCATGGTCTCCCTGACCGAGGCGTTTCCCGCGCATGTGGCGGACGGCAAGGGCGGCACCTTCACCAGGCTGGGCCAGGTCGTGCTGAAGTCCTGCACCGAGCCCGACTCGGTCGGGGCGGCCCTGGCCGCGGAGATCGCCGCCGGGAAGGGATGCCTCGGCGAGGAGATCGCCCTGTACAAGGACACGCACGACAATCAGTTCAACCTGGCCGTCTTCACCATGAAGGACCCGCAGGAGACGGTGAAGCTGGTGACCCAGCTGTCCATGAACTTCAACGACTACGAGGTGGCCGCGCAGGCTCCACCGCCCGGATCCGGCCTGCCGACCCTGCCGGCTGACAGCGGAATGGTGCAGGCCTTCACCGGACAGGGCCGCGCCATGGTGGTGGGACTCGGCCAGTGGTCGGACGGCCGGACAAGCGAGTACCAGGAACTGGTCGACCACTTGCAGCCGTTGCTCACCTCGGTCTCGAAGAACGTCGCTCGCTACGAGACGGCAGGTTGATCCAGGGCCTGTCGCGTGTCCCGGGCGGTCGAACCGTGTCGTGCGGATGCGGTGCGGTCAGCCAGTCCAGTATCGCCCGCGAGATGGCACCGTCGGCGCGGACGTCGTAACCCTCGTAGCAGGGCATGGAGTTGGCTTCCAGGAAGTACCAGTCGCCGGTCGTCTCCTCGATCTTGAAGTCCACACCGAGGAAGGGCATCCGGGTGTCGACGACGAGCCGTCGGCAGCCCTCCAGTACGGCAGGCGAGAGGGAGAGGGGCGCGTAGCGGTTGGCACCGTGAGCGGTGCGGTAGTCGACGTTCGGTGAGTGGACCGACTCGGCGAAGGCCCGGTCGGCGACGACATGGACGCGTACGTCGGGGCCGGTGATCCGCTCCTGGAACAGGGCCGGGGAATGACGGAGGCGGGGCAGAAGCCGCTCGTGCTCGCCGTCGAAGAGCGCGGCCCAGGTCTTCGCCGCGCTGGCGCCTTTGACGACGGTGCCGCGGGGACAGGAACGGACGAACGCACGTGCGGTAGCGGGATCGTTGGTGAGACAGGAACGGGGGATCCGCCAGCCCCCGACGGGTGCCAGGGTGACGGCGTGCAACACCTTCGCGGCGTTGGTCGCCTCCCGCCAGGGCGGGTTGAGCACCGGCAGATCGACGGCCTCCAGCACCCGGCACAGCGCCTGGTACTGGCCGTCCGCCCGGCGGGCCGCGCCCGACGTGGGGGCGGCGGCCGAGACGTTGAGCGGCCGGCACCACACGGCTCGGACCTCGCCGAGGACCACACGGGTCGCGCTGTCGCCGGTGCGGACGACGGTGGCGCGCAGATCGTCGAGGGGGACGGTGAGGTCGCCGTACAGGGCCAGGGTGGGCAGGTCGATCACCGTGAAGGGCAGGTCCGCGGCGGCGAGGGCGCGCAGCCCGTGCAGGAAGGTGGGATCGGAGGCCAGTCCGACGCACAGGATCACGGTGGCCCGGCCAGCAGCCGGTCCAGGAGCGCCTGGAACACAGGACGGCGTACGGAGTCGAATTGGTGGTGAGTCGGCAGAGCGTGGACGTGCAGGAGCCGCAGCCCCTCGCCGTCGCCTTCGCCCGCGGGCTCGAGGACCAGCAGGCAGAAGTCCGCGCCGAGTGAGCGCAGCCGGTCGAGCAGGGGAGCCAGGGCCCTGCGGGTGGCGGCGGTCGGGCTCCCGCCGGCCTCGGACGGCTCGAACAGCTGGTCCCCGGCGAGCAGGACGTATCGGACGCGGTCCGGATCGAACAGGGTGAAGCGCAGGATCTCGTCCGGGCCGGGATCCTCCGGGTCCCGGCCCAGGAACGTGCCGTCCCGCTCGCGGTGGACGTTGACGCGCTGAGCGGGCGCCGCCGCGTACAGGTGCCGACCGAGGGAGGACGGCGGGAGCGTCACCCCGGGCACCCGCGTCAGGAGGAGGGGATCGAGGGGTGGCAGGAAGCCATGGCGCGTCGCACGGTTGACCACGGGTCCCTCCCAGAGGGCGAGCGCCGACCACCAGGTGGCCAGCGCCTCGGCGTGCGCGAACGCCGCGTCACCGTCCTCACCCCCGGGCGCTCCGATTCCCCGGTGCAGCACGCCCCGCACCTGTTCACCGTCCACCCGGAGATCGACGTGGTACGACGCGTCCCGCCCGGATGTCACCGTGACGCACACCTCCTGGAACCCCCGGGGCATCACGGTCCTGTGCCCACGCTCCGCCGCGAAGGCACAGAACAGGCGGGCCGTCTCGTCATCGGACGGGGCGAGCACCAGCAACGTCACCGTGATCCCCGTACTTCCGACTCGCCGGGAAAGTCGTCTCCGGCGGATCTCAGCGCGTGCAACGCCAGCGCGAGCTGCCACGCGTTCCGCGCGAGATCGGTGGTCACATCGGGACGTGCGCCGACCGGAAGAAAAAGTCCGGATGCGGCACCGTCGCGGACATCCCATCCCTGCTCGTCATCTGTCATCAGTCACGACTGACCGGCGGTACGACCGGACCCCATTCGCCCGCCGGCACCGAAGAAAGGCTCGCGCCGTACCCGCCGTACCCGCCGTACCCGCTGTTCGCGCCGGGAGTGCTCCGCTCGCCGAATTCACTTCCCTCGCTGAATTCGCTGCGCTCGGAGTTCTCGCTGTTCTCACTCGTTTCGCTGGTCTCGCTTCCCTCGCTGCCCTCCTTCATCCGGGTGAGCGCTGGTACGTCCTCTCGTCCCAGGTCCCTCGACCGAAGGGCGTCGAACCTGCGGGCGGCGTCCTGTATTTCGACGGGAAAGGAGGCGAAAGCGGAAAGGGAGGCTATGTCAGTCATGATTTCCCCCTGAACTGCGAAGCGCGGTGCATTCCACGGTATCCCTCACCGCGAGATCCCCGCAGGGGGGCGCGCGAAGCACCCGAACGGCAGAAAGACACCCCCTCGCACGCCGCGCGCCCGCCGTTCATGGCGGTGACGGGTCACGTCCGTTCGGAAGGGGCGCTCCGCTGGACACCGGTGTCGCCGTCGTCGAAGAGGGAGGTCGATGCGCGCTCTCCGGATTTCCGCGCTGCCGCCGACGAACGCGGTGTTCCGCAGGAGGTCCGGCCCGGAGGAAGGAATCGAGGTCCTTGACGTCGACGCAGTGCGAGACCCTGCGGTGTCGGCCGAGCGGCGCGGTCGGCGTCGACCGGCGGGGCGGCCGAGGCGGCCGGGGGTGTCACATATGTGGGCCGGGTGGTGTCTTCATGCCCGAGGGTTCCACAGGGACGTGTACGAGGAGGGGATCATGGCAGTGCGCTTGCCGGAGGCCGAGCTGGTCGCTGAGTTCAGGGGGAGCGTGATCAAGCGGTTCACGCCGTCGGAGCGGGACGTGATGGGGTATGCCGAGGCGATGACGCATACGCCGCCGACCGACACCGACGAGCAGTACGCAGGCTTCTCCGCTGCCCACGAGATCCCGCCGGCCGGGCGTCCGGCGGCGTTCCGCGCAGGGGCCACGGCATGAGCGAGGACCCGTTCGTCGCCCACCGCGGTCTGCTGTTCACCGTGGCCTACGAGATGCTCGGCTCCGCGGCCGACGCCGAGGACGTGCTGCAGGAGACCTGGCTGCGGTGGGCCGACGTCGACCGGTCACAGGTGAACGACCCGCGGGCGTACCTCGTGCGGGCCGTCACCCGGCAGGCACTGAACCGCATGCGCACCCTCTCCCGCCGTCGCGAGGACTACGTGGGCGAGTGGCTGCCCGAGCCCGTGCTGACCCACCCGGACGTGGCCGACGACGTCGAACTCGCGGAAAGCGTCTCCATCGCGATGCTGACCGTTCTGGAGACGCTCCAGCCGGTGGAACGCGCGGTGTTCGTGCTCCGCGAGGTCTTCGACGTTCCCTACGACGAGGTCGCCGAGGCTGTCGGCAAGAGCCCTGCCGCGGTCCGGCAGGTCGCCCGGCGGGCGCGGGACCACGTCGCCGCCCGACGGCCACGCGTCACGGTGAGCCGGTCGGAGCACAGGGTGGTGGTGGATCGTTTTGTCGCGGCGCTGCACACCGGGCGCATCCAGGACCTCCTGGAGATCATGGCACCGGACGTGGTCCTGATCGCCGACGGCGGCGGGATCACGGCCGCCGCTCCGGCCCCCGTCCACGGTGCCGAACTCGTGGCGACGCTGCTGACCGGCACCGACCGGACCGCGTTCGAGACCACGGCGGTGTGGCTCAACGGCGCCCCCGCGATCAGGATCGGATCCGGCGGCGCGGGGGCCACGGTCAGCTTCGTGATCGACAACGGGCGCATCACCCGCATCTACGCGACGTCCAACCCGCAGAAGCTGACCCGACTTCACCGACCGGCCGATCTCACCAGGTAGCTGCGGTGTGGTGGGAGGGGGCCGGCGGAACCGGCTTCACCTGGTGGCCCGTCTAGGGCAGCAAGATCAGGCAGAGGGGAGGCCAGGTGGAGCCAGGGGTGGCAGGGGCTTGGTGGGCGCGGGTCCGGTCCGGGGCGTGGGCTGCGGGCGGGAGCGGGCGAGGCGACTTGCGGACTTGGTCGGCGTGGCGGCGGGGGCGGGTGGCTGCCGTGCTCGCGGTGCTGACGGCCGGACTGATGGCCCTGCACCGGGCGGTGCCCAACCGGGTGGGCCGTCTGGGCAGTCTGCTGGAAGCCTTTCTTCCGTGGCTCGGGCTGGTGGTCGTGGTGCTGTTCGTCGTCGCGCTGCTGCGCCGTTCGGCGGCCGCGCTGGTGGTTGTGCTGCTGCCGGTGGCGGTCTGGACCCATCTGTTCGGCGGGCTGTTCGGGACGGGGCAGGGCTCGCGGGACGACCTGGTGGTGGTGCAGCACAACGTCAGCGACGAGAACGCCGACCCGGCGGGCACGGCCCGCGCTCTGGCCGGTGCCGGGCCCGATCTGATCGCGCTGGAGGAGCTCCTGCCCACGGCGCTGGCGGTGTACGAGCGGACCCTCGCCCCCGACTACCCGTACCACGCCGTGCGGGGCACCGTCGGGCTGTGGTCGAGGCATCCGCTGACCGGTGTGCGGCAGGTGGACATCAAGCCTCGGCGGATCACGGAGTCCTGGAGCCGTGGGCTGCGCGTGGTCGTCCGCACGCCCCGGGCCGATGTCGCGGTGTATGTCGCGCACCTGCCCTCGGTCCGTGTCGGGGTGAGCGGCTTCGCCTCCTCGTGGCGGGACGAGAGCGCCGGCCTGCTGGGCCGGGCCATCGCCGCCGAGCCGGTGAAGACGGTCTTCCTGCTCGGCGACCTCAACGGCACCGTCGACGACCGCGGGCTGGCCCCGCTGACCTCCCGGCTGAACACGGCGCGGCAGGGCTTCGCCTTCAGCTTTCCCGCCGCCTTTCCGCTGGCCCGGATCGACCAGGTCATGGCCCGCTCGGCCACCGTCGGCCACATCCGCACCCTGTCGCGCACCGGCAGCGACCACCTGCCGGTGGCCGCCCGGATCGTACTGGGCTGACGCGGTGACCTCGACGAGCGAGGGCGGGGCGACCTCGCCGCCCCGCTCGGAGGGTCAGGACCGGGCCGCGGCGAGGCGGGCGGCGTCGAGCTGGGCGAGGAGTTTCTCCAGGTCCTCGCGGGTGACCGCGCCCGCGGCGAAGCCGATCAGGCGGCCCACCGGGACGGACGCCATCATCCTGGCCATGTCGACGCCGAGCACGTCGCCCCCGGCACCGGCCTGCGGCATCGGCATCAGCGACCCGAGGATCCCGGCGGCGCCGGGTGCGGCCATGACCTCCTCCAGCGTGGAGTCGAGGGTGAGGGGGAGGAAGAGCACGTCCCCTTCCACCTCGACGGTGGCGGTGGCGCGGAGGTCGCGGCTGGAGGCGGCGGCGCGCACTTCGTAGCCGCCGCCCTCGACGACCCAGCGGTCGCCGCGGATGTCCCAGTACGCCAGGTCCTGGCGCTCGATCAGCACGCTCACCCGGTCCCTCGCACCCGGTGCGAGCACCACCACGGCGTGGGCCTTGAGTTCCTGGGGCGGACGGGCGACCGACGAACCGGGCTTGGCGACGTAGAACTGGACGACCTCGCGGCCGTCCCGCTCGCCGGTGTTGGTGACGGTGACGGACGCGGTGATGCCCTCGGCGCCGAGGGTCAGTTCGAGATCGGAGTAGGCGAAGGTGGTGTACGACAGTCCGTGCCCGAACGGGTAGGTGACCTCGATCTCGCGGGCGTCGTACCAGCGGTAGCCCACGAACAGGCCCTCGCCGTACGCGACATGGCCGTGCTCGCCGGGGAAGTCCAGGTAGGCGGGGGTGTCTTCGATGCGCGCCGGTACGGTCTCCGTCAGCCGTCCGGACGGGTTGACCCGCCCGAACAGCACATCGGCCAGCGCGCCGCCGCCCGCCTGGCCCAGCAGCGCGCCGTCCACCACGGCCGGGGCCAGTTCGTCGACGTCGGTCAGTCGCAGTACGCCGCCGTGCGAGAGGACGACGGCGGTACGCGGCTGCACACCGGCCACGGCAGCCAGCAACTGAAGCTGCTCGGCGGGCAGTTCGATGTGCTCGCGGTCGAAGCCCTCGGACTCCTGGTGGGCCGCCAGGCCGAGGAAGACCACGGCGGTATCGGCCGCCGCCGCTGCTCGGACGGCCTCGTCCCGCAGAGCCGCCGCGTCGCCGGAGCCGTCGGTGGTGAAACCGGCCGCGTAGCCGACCTCGGTGCCCGGGGCGAGGGCGCGGATCTCGTCCAGAGGAATGTCCACGCGCGTCGGGTTCACGTGTGAGCTGCCGCCGCCCTGGTAGCGCGGGTTCTGCGCGAACTCGCCGATCACCGCGAGGGACCGGCCCTCCTCCAGGGGCAGGAGGGCCTGCCCCTGGACCGGGTCGTTCTTGAGCAGGACCACGCAGTGGGCGGCCACCTGCCGGGCCAGCCGGTGGTGCGCGTCGGCGTCGAACACGGCGACCTGAGCCGCGCGGCCCGCCTCGGCCTTCGCGGCCAGCGCGACCACGCGCGCGGCGGCCCGCGCGACCACCTCCGCACCCAACTCCCCGGCCTCGACCGCCGCGACGACCTGCGCGTCGGTGACCCCGCCGGTGCCGGGCATCTCCAGGTCGAGGCCTGCCGCCACCGCCTTGACGCGGTTCGGGACCGCGCCCCAGTCGCTGACCACGACGCCGTCGAAGCCCCACTCCTCGCGCAGCACCCGGGTGAGCAGCCAGTGGTTCTCGGCGGCGTAGGTGCCGTTGACGCGGTTGTAGGAGCACATCACCGTCCACGGCCGCGCCGTCCGCACGACGTGCTGGAAGGCGCGCAGATAGATCTCGCGCAGCGGGCGCGGGGCGATGTCGGAGCTGGAGCGCATGCGGTCGTGCTCGGTGTTGTTGGCGGCGAAGTGCTTGAGCGAGGCGCCGACACCGGTCTCCTGGAGGCCGCGCACCCAGGAGGCGGCGAGTGTGCCGGACAGGTGCGGGTCCTCGGAGTAGTACTCGAAGTTGCGGCCGCAGCGCGGGTCCCGCTTGATGTTGACGCCGGGGCCGAGCAGTACGTCGACGCCGAGCGCGCGGCTCTCCACGCCCAGGGCCGTACCGACCTCGCCGGTCAGCTCCGTGTCCCAGCTCTGCCCGAGGCCGACCGCCGGCGGGAAGCAGGTGGCGGGCTCGCTGCCCGCGAGGCCGAGGTGGTCGGTGGCGCCCACCTGGCGGCGCACTCCGTGCGGCCCGTCGGTGAGCACCAGCGAGGGCACGTCGCCGACCTGCTCGGTGCTCCAGAAGTCGGCGCCGCTGCCCAGGGCGGCCTGCTGCGCCGTGGTCAGGGAAGCGGGGGCGTTCGCGGTCACGGGGGTCTCCTCGGGTTGTGCGGTGCCTGCCCTACGGGACGGCGGTAGAGCCGGTGGAGCGCGTGTGATGCCGTCGGCGAGCGCGTGCCGGGGACTGCCTCGGCCACCCTGCCGACGCAAAAACAGTATGACATTCGGTTTTTGGCGACAAGGGGTCCCACCAGCGGATTTCCGGTGCCGTAGAGTCGTGTTCATGGCACGACGTGGTTCGTACGCGAAAGGCATCGCCAAGCGGGAGGAGATCCTCGACGCGGCGCTCGACATCGTGGCGCGGGTCGGGTACAGCCGCGCGACGGTGCGCGAACTCGCCCAGGCGGTCGGCCTGAGCCAGACGGGACTGCTGCACTACTTCGGGACCAAGGAGCAGCTCTTCGTCGAGATCCTGCGCCGCCGCGACGAGGTCGACCGGCGCCTCCTGGAGGAACCCTTCGGATCGACCGCCGACGCGCCCCCGGACCTGGGTCAGGTCTTCACCGCGCTCGTCCGCCACAACGCCGAGGTTCCGGGCCTCACACAGCTTTTCTCGCGCTTCGCGGCCGAGGCGGCCGAGCCCGGCCATCCGGCACACGAGTACTTCCGCGACCGCTACGTGACCGCGCGCGGCCTCGTCGCCGAGTTGGTCCGGGACCGGCAGGCGGCCGGGGCCCTGCCCGTGGGCCTCGACCCCGACCGCCTGGCCGGTCTCCTCTTCGCCCTGATCGACGGGTTGCAGACACAGTGGATGTACGACCCCGAGATCGACATGGCCGACCAACTCGCCTACTTCTGGACCCTGCTCACCCCCTCGTCCACGGCCGCGACCGCCGGACCGTCGGAGGCCGCGCGGTCCGAGTGACGGTCGTGCCGGGACGCGGGGGCGAGAGGCGATCGTGGGCGGGCATCGCCGGGCGTTCGGTCGGGTGGGCGTGACGCGTCAGCGAGCGGCGGTCCGCAGTTCCGCGATGGTCGTGGCGGTGAGCTCGCGGGGCGTGTGCCGCGGGTCGACCAGGACGACGGTGCTGTGCGTGCCGTGGGCCAGGGCGGTGGTGAAGCTGCCGTCGGCGAACTGGGCGAGGGGGCCCCGGGGAGAGTGGCCGATGGCCACGGCGCGCGCGTGGACCCGGTCCGCGTGGGCGGCCAGGGCCCGGCCCGCCGCGGCGTGGTCGCCGACGCCTCGCAGGACCTGACCCGTGGCGCTGACGCCCTGGGCGGCCAGACGGGACAGGTGCGCGCCGACCGCGGCGCGGGCCTGCTCGTCGGTCTCCGTGTCGACGGCCTGCTCCTCGGCGACGGCTGTCTGCTGCACGTGCACGACCTCCAGGGCGCTGCTGGTGTCGTGGGCGAGCCGGGCCGCCGCGTCGACGACCGCGCCGGCGCCGGGGTGGTTGCCGACGGCGACGATGACGGCGGCCGCGCCGTGTGCCGCCCGCGCGCCCACCGGGACCAGGAGGGGACCGAGGGGGGCCGCTTCCGCGGGGCGCTGCTCGGCCGCGGTGAGCAGCCTGTGGCCGCCGGCCAGGACCGGAATGGCGAGCAGGAAGGTGGCGGCGCCGACGTAGAAGGGGACGCTGAGGTCGGTGGCGTCCGCGATCTTTCCGGCCGCGTAGGGTGCGAGCCCGCCGCCGATGAAGCGGACGAAGCCGTACGCGGAGGAGGCGACGGGGCGCTCGACGGGGGAGACGAGCATGACCGCCTGGGTGGTGAGCGTGTTGTTGATGCCGATGAAGATGCCGCTGACGATGACGGCCGTGATGACCACGGACGGGGTGCCGACACCGGCGGCGATCACCGCCATGACGATGCCGAGGCCGACGAGGTTGGCGTAGAGCACGGGCGCGGTGCCGTAGCGGGCCTGGAGTCGGGGGGCGAAGAACACGCTGAAGGCGGCGACGAGCAGACCCCAGCCGGTGAAGACCAGCCCGAGTTGATGGGCGTCGAGCTTCATGGGGTAGGGGGCGTAGCCGAGCATGGTGAAGAAGCCCCAGTTGTACAGCAGGGCCATGATCCCCATGGTCAGCAGCCCGCGGTGGCGCAGGGCGGCCAGCGGGGCGAGGGGGGAGGTGCGCGTGGCCGGTTTGGGCAGCTGGGGCACGAAGGCGACGGTGGCGATCAGCGCGAGCGCCATGAGGGCGGCGACGCCGAAGAAGGGGCCGCGCCAGCTGATGGCGCCCAACTCGCCGCCGAGCAGCGGCCCGACGGCGATGCCGAGGCCGAGAGCCGTCTCGTAGAGGATGATCGCGCCGCCGAAGCCGCCGCTGGCCGAGGCGACGATGACGGCCAGGGAGGTGGCGATGAACAGGGCGTTGCCCAGTCCCCAGCCGGCGCGCATGCCGACGATGCCGTTGATGGAGCCCGACATGCCCGCCAGGGCGGCGAAGACGACGATGACGGCGAGCCCGGCGATGAGGGTGTACTTGGCGCCGATCCTGCTGGAGACCCAGCCGACGATCAGCATGGCCACCGCGGTGACGATGAGGTAGCTGGTGAACAGCAGCGAGACCTGGCTGGGTGTGGCGTGGAGGTCGTTCGCCAGAGCGGGCAGGATCGGGTCCACCAGACCGATGCCCATGAACGAGATGACGCAGGCGAACGCCACGGCCCAGACGGCCTTCGGCTGTTTGAACGGGCTTGCGACCTTCTGGTGCGGAGCGCTCATCGGAGATCTCTTTCTGGACGTCGACATGAGTCGGCACGAGTCGACTTGAGTCGGCACGGGGTGAGCGGGACGAGACCTGAAGCCGGCGGAGGTCGGCGGCGGCGTCAGACCGGGTCCTGCCGTTGCTGGACGGCGCGGGCCAGAGCGGGCAGGGCGACCAGTACGGCCTGCTGTTCGTCCGCGGTGAGTTCGCCGATCAGTTCCTGTAGGACGTTCATGCGTTCGGCGCGGCGTCGGCGGAAGAGTTCGAGTCCTTCGCCGGTGGCCTCGACCAGCACGCCGCGGCCGTCGCTGGCGTCGGCGGTGCGCCGTACCAGACCGTCCCGCTCCAGGCGGGTGACCAGCTGGGTCATGTTCGGCTGCGACACGCCCTCGGAACGGGCCAGTTCGGTCAGCCGGTGGGCGCCTTCGCGGCCCAGCCGGGCCAGGACGGAGGAGGCCGCGATGCTAAGGCCGCCCGCGGTCGTGCTCTGCCTCACGTAACGCGCCGTCTGTTCCATGGCGCTGATGAGGTCTTCGGAGCCGCTCTCTCCGGCGCGGTGGTCCATAACCTGCTTATACATAGGCGCATTATGCATCTAGATGTAGTCTGCATCAATCAGGGCGACGCATGTCTCGGGCGCACGGGCCGCGCTTCAGGCTCGTCGTGCCGCGGCGTGAACGGCGCACCTGGCCCTGGTTGCTGACGTGCCGACCGGTCCTGCCCCTCAAGAGCGCGCCGATGACCCGGGGGGCCGAGTCCGTCGACGGCGGTGTTGAACACGGCGACGGGGAAGCAGTTGTAGAAGTCGAACGTAGCCACCTCGTCCACGCCGATGCCCGCCACCTCCAGCGCGTGCCGCGCGGCCATCACCGAGGCGGGTGCGCTGCTGAGGTCGGCGCGCTCCAGCAGATCCCGTTCCCGCAGGTCGGCGTGCCCGTGCAGGAACACCCACCGCTCCTGCGGCACGCCCAGGCGCCGTGCGGCGCCGACCGGCATGAGCAGGACCGCGGCGCCCTGGTCGACCTGGTCGCGGGCCACGACGTAGCGCGGGTGGGGGTCGGCGAACTCGTCGGGCTCGCCCAGCAATGCGCGCACGCCGCGCCACTGGCGGGGTGCCGGCAGGCAGATCCGCACATGCCCGTCCGCTGGACGAGCCGGACCTGCGGGTGATGCCCCTGGCCCGCTACGAGTTCGGCCTCGTGGTGCCTGTCGACGACGAACTCGCACGGCGCACCGACAGGGCCGTGGGCGCCCTGGACGCCCGGCGCGTCATCATGATCACCTCCGCCGTCCGGCCGGCGACGCTGGAGCGGATGCCCCGGTGGCCGGCCGCAGCGGGCGCCGTCGTCGAGCAGTCGCCCGACCCCGATCCCGTACGCCTGGCGCAACTGGTCCGCCACGGCCGCGGCGTGACGCTGATCGGGACGGCCGGCGTGGCCGCGCACTGGACGACGCGTGGATGGACCAGGTCGTCGACCTCGGCTAGCAGTGGGGCCAGTACGAGTACGTCACCAACGTCGGCTTCGCCGCATGACTACTGCGAGTTGTATGCCTTGATGCTCACGGCCGGGCCGTAGGAATTGCGGGCCACCGCGGCGGCCGCTTGCCCGGTCACCCGCACGACTGCGGTGCCGTGGGCCGGTACTCGCGTCAGGCCGCCGATAGGGGTGACTTCGACGGCTTGTTGGGTGACGCCTTTGGGCGGCTGGTCCCAGAGGATGTAGGCGATCCGCACGGAGACGGGGATGTCGTCCTCGTTGGTGAGCTCGACTGCGGAGAAACGCTCGAACTTGGTGATCTCGCGTCCGTCGCTGTCCAGTGCCTGCGTTGTCACATCGTGCAGTCCTGCGGGAATGGAGGCGCCCGCCATGCTTTGGACCGTCACACGGACATCGGTCACGTCGTGCTTGCCCGGACCGGAAAATCGCAGGATGTCCATGCTCGTTCCATGAGGGGTCACCAGCTGCCCCCGGTCACTCCCGTAGACCGTGCTCACCACTACCTGGGGCAGGACGTGGCCGTTCTTGTCCAATGCCTCGAACGACAGCACCGGGACCACGGAGGTGGGCAAGGCGTTCGTGATCCCGAGGGTCTGGTTGATGGTCTCGTCCACGCCGGAGTCGCCCACGTAGTCGAAGGACAGCATCTTGACTGCCAAGGCATCGGTGTCGGATTGCTCGGAGCTGCTCGCGTCCCGGGCGCTTCCGCTGTCCGTGACCGGCCCGCAGGCGGACAGGAGCACACCGCTCACAGCCATCGCCACGGTCGCGGCCGCCAGTCTTCGTCGACCCACCTTCACGGCTGATCCCCTCCCCGTTGATCACTTCGGGCGGAACGGTATACGACCGTGGTCCGCCGACCAACTCGCCGCCATCAACCTCATGACCTGCCGCCTCGCCCAAGGCCGCCCGCGAGATCGCAGCATTTCTGGAAGCTGCCGCGAAGGCCGGCTGACAGACGTCTTCGGGCCGGCCCGCTGCTCGTGCGGTGAGCCAGCCGAGCTCACGTTCTGTTCATCCAAGGAGCGCATACGACGCCCGCTCCTGCCACTTCGCACCGTCGTGCACCATCAGGGCGACTGACTCGACCCGGGACGCGAAGGAGAGTCTGCCGACCAGGTCAGCCTCAATATCGTCCAGAACTGCGTCGTCCTGACCCTCGGCAACAGTCAGGTGGGGCACAACCTCGGTGAACTGGCCGCCGTAGGGCGGGGCTTCAGGCCATCGGTCAGCGATCGACTCGGTGAGCCGCCGCAGTTGCACGTCTGGCTCAGGAGCGAGATACAGCACCCCAGGAAACCGTCCACAGGTCTCAAATCGCAGGTCGATGGCCTTATGGCTACCGAGCATGTCAGTCAGAGCCGAGCAGACGCACGCATCTATCCGGCTCTCCTCGAGGAACGGGAACAGCACCGTGACATGTGCTGGTACTCCTGCCACAGCCGAGGGATCGAACCGCTCACGCCAGGCGCGAACGACCGGCTCCGCCTCGGGGATCCTGACGACGAGTCCCGTCCGGCCCGCCTGAAACCTGCTGGTGCTGCCGTCTGCCATGCCATTGCATGCTGCCGTCTCGGAGGTCGACGACAGCACTCATTATGCGTCCGTGATCACGAACACTTGCGGCGCACGACGAGCAGGGAATCCGGCGGCGCCGGACACGATTGCCACAGCTGTGATCTCCCGTGAAAATCCAGAGGGTCGACGCCCCTTGATGAGTGCCACGGCGGCGACAGGTGCGGTCGAGATGTCAGGTCCAGTCGTGACGGATGATTGTGCGGGCGGCCGACGCGACACCGACCAGGAATGTTGAGGGGAAGGGGAGAGCGCATAGATCGCATCAGTGAGTCGATGATGCCCGGTCCGTCGGTGTTCGAGGCGCTTGGCGCTGCTGGGTGGAGAGCAGGTCGCAAGATCGCCACCGCGGGCTGGGTACAGGAACTGACGGGAGCGGGGTTCGAGCTGAATGACGCGGCTCTCGGGGTCTGGGCCGAGTTCGGTGAGCTGACGATCAAGAGCTCCCCGGCCCGCGTCCCCGGCTCGTCACTGCGCGTCGACCCCGTTGACGCCTGCGTTGATACCGCTGAGGAAGCAAGCGCACTGACGCGTCGCTACGCAGCGAACCACAGCCCTCTGGGTATGTGGTCGGTCCAGTTCCGGTCGTACATCGCGGCAAGCGGGAAGGTCGTTGCCGTGGGGCCGAACTGGCTGTGGTCTCTGGGCTCGACCTTCATGGAGGCGTTGGCATACGTGGTGGACGGCGATGGCGGCGTCGATCGTGCAGAACGAGCGGACTGGCTCGCCAACTGCCTTCCCGGCGGGTGAGGCGATCCAGCGACGCCTGGTGCGGTCACGGCGTCGGAGCCGTCCCGGAAACCGGTCGGTGTACTGACGGACCGACCTGACTCCGCGCCGGTCCGTCCCGCTCTCCGGCATATCGAAGTCCGGCGCCGACCGGATTCCCGGTCGAACCGCTCCGCCGCCGGCCCGCAAGCAGCTTCGCCGCGTTCCGCACGGCTCGGTGTGCCGTCCGAGTCGGTTGATCGATTGGGATTAGATTGCGGAGATATGAGCGAAAATGGTGGGATCGGTCGCCGAGCGGCGCTGAAGGGCATCGTCGTCGCGGGTATCGCAGCGGTGCCCGGCGGAATCCTGGCGGCACGGCAGCGTGCGGCTGCGGCGACGTCGTTTCCGCAGCCTGCCGTGTCGGCCTCGCGCCGGGCGCCGGGCTCAGCCTCGGGGGTGGTCGAGCAGACGCTCGACGTCCGGCTCGCCGACGTCTCCGTCCCGGGCTACCGCCAGGTGTCCACGCGCACCTACAACGGAGCGATCCCGGGGCCGACCCTGCGCGTGCGCGGCGGCGACACGCTGCGGCTGACGCACATCAACGGCCTGCCGCCCAACCCGCCCCACAGCGGCGACTCCCACGCGCCGCATCACCCCAACAGCTTCAACCTGCACACCCACGGAATGCACGTCTCCCCATCGGGGCAGGCCGACAACGTGCTGCGCGAGTTCCCGCCGCGCACCGAGGAGGAGGCCGCCGCCGGTGCCGCGGAGCCGCGGTACGAGACGACCATCCAGGTGCCGTCCGATCATCCGGCCGGCACCTACTGGTACCACCCGCACCTGCACGGATCCACCGCCGAGCAGATCGTCGGAGGCATGGCCGGGGTGATCATCGTCGAAGGCGACGTGGACGAGGTCCCGGAGATCAAGAAGGCCGCCGACATCGTCGTATGCATCAACGAACTCAAATTCAAGGACGGCAAGGTCCCCGCCTTCACCTCGGGCCGCTGGGCGACCGGCCTCCCCTCCACCTTCACCGTCAACGGCGCGGTCAACCCCACCATCACGCTGCGCCCCGGCGAGGTCCAGCGGTGGCGGCTGGTCGCCGCGACCGCCTTCACCGCCCTGCGCCTTCAAGTCAGCGGGAAGAGCGGCAACCTGACGATCCACCAGATCGCCCAGGACGGCGTCACCTTCGACGCGCCTCGTGCGCGAAAGCAGCTGGATCTGGCCATGGGCAACCGAGCCGACGTCCTGATCCGCGGCGGCGCACCCGGCAGGTACGAACTGCGATCCGACATGGTGCCCGGGCCGCTGATGACGATCGTGGTGGCGGGGGAGCCCTTGGAACCACCGATGGAGCTGCCGGCCTCGCTGCCGCCGGGCAGGCCGTTCCTCGACGAGAAGGACATCGCCAACCCCGACGCGGACCGGGAAGTGGTCTTCCACGCCGACGGGCGCGTCTTCGCCGGGGCGTTCCCCAACGCCTTCCGGATGCTGGGCACCAACGCCACCCCCGCGGCCGATCCCGGCGGCGACCTCACCCGCGACCCGGCCTACGGCCTCTTCGACCCCCACTACACCAACCACACCCTGCGCCTCGGCACCGTCGAACGATGGACCGTACGGACCGACGAGACCGTGCCGGCGCACAGTCACCCCTTCCACCTGCACACCAACCAGGTCCTGCTCACGCACAAGAACGGCAAGCGACTCGACCCGCCGGTCTGGCACGACACCATCGGTCTGACCGGCGGCAGGCCCGGCGAGTCCGCCACCTTCCTGGTCAAGTACGAGGACTTCACCGGCCGTGCCTTCGCCCACTGCCACCAGCTCCAGCATGAAGACCTCGGCATGATGCAAACCGTGGACTACGTCGGACCGGCGGACTCCGAAGAGCAGGACCGGAGTCGCTGACTCCCCGTGGGCCCGACTCGCGCTCCGGGCCGGGTGCCCGGGGCCGCCCAGTGATGGTTCGGCCGGCCTCGACCGGCCCGTGAGATGCTCTCCACCATGATCGAGAGCGAGCGCAGCCGACGGGCGATGGCATGCGTCGAGGCCCACGTTCGCGGCTTCTTCACCGGCCACGCGATCACGGTCGACGACTACGACCTGGGACCTGGCCGAAGGGAAGCGGTTCCGGACCTGAGGATCCTCACCGTCGGTCCTGGACCACGTGCCGACAGCTGGGCGTACCTCACCGCCGGTTGCTGGTCCACGGCCGAGGCGGACGGTCACGGCCTCGAATTCGTCCTCACCGCGCCCGTCCGCGACGAACGCTTCGCCGACCTCCTGGCCATGATCGCGTACTACCACGCCGATCATCACCTCGACCTCGAGCACGGCCTGCCCATCGGGGAGCCGTGGCTGCCCGGGTCGCACTGCGACCACCTGCTGATCAGCCTTCCCTACCTGCACGGCCCTGACCTGGAGCACTGTCCGTTGCCGGACGGCCACGCCCGCATCCTCTGGGTTCTGCCGGTCACCGCGGCCGAGATGGCCTACCGCCGCGAACACGGCCACGAAGCCCTTGAACGGCTCTTCGACGAGCACGCGATCGTCCCGACCGATCCAAGGCGTCCATCCGTCGCCTGAACCTCACGGGCGCCACTGGACGCATACGGCAGTCGGAAAGTCCCGTCCCGCTCCGGGGGTACGACGGTGCTGCGCGGTCGCCTGTACGCGCTCCCGGTCCGCCGTGTCCGGGCTGGGCGGCGGCATCATCCGCGACACCCTGCTCCAGCGAGGTACCCCGGTGGCGCTCACGGACGCCGCCTGTCTGCCGACGGCGATGGCCGGCGCGTTTCTGACGTTCCTGTTCACCATCGGCGAGGCCCAGTGGAACCGGCTGTTCGCGTGGCTCGACGCCGCGGTCCTCAGCTTCTGGGCCATCGCCGGCACCCAGAAGACCCTCGCCGCCGGACTGGCCTGGCCGGCCGCGATCCTGATCGGCACGGTGTCGGCCGTCGGCGGGGGAGCGGTGCGCGACTTGCTGCTGAGCCGCGTACCTGCTGTGCTGGGAGGCAACGGCCTGTACGCCACCGTCGCTGCGGCCGTGTCCGGCGTGTACATCGTCTGCGCGCGGCTGGATGCCCCCACGATCGGCATCGTCGTCGGCGTCCTGGGCGGGATGGTGCTGAGGCTGGTCGCCGACCACCGCAACTGGAGTCTGCCTGGCGGTCTGCCACTGGAGCCCACGCGGGCACTGAAGCGGGTCCGCGGCCGCACGAGCAGGCACCGGGCCCGGTCCTCGTACGAGCACACGAAGCGGGAGCCGCCGGATGACGAACGCCGTTGAGCGCGTGCTGGTCGGCCTGGACTCGATCCGCGACCAGGTGGAGGACTTCTACCGGGACCTGCACGCCCATCCCGAACTCGGGCTGGCCGAGACCCGCACTTCCGCCCGCGTGGCCGAGCGGCTGCGGAACCGGGGGTTCACCGTCACCGACGGCATCGGGGGAACCGGCGTGGTGGGCGTGCTGTCCAACGGCAGCGGACCCACCGTCCTGCTGCGCGCCGACATGGACGCCCTCCCGGTGCGGGAGGCCACCGGTCTTCCGTACGCCTCCACCGCCACCGGCACCGATCGCTCGGGCCGCGAGGTGCCGGTCATGCACGCCTGCGGACACGACGTGCATGTCTCCTGCCTGCTCGGATGCGCGCAGCTCATGGCGCAGGGCCGGCCGACCTGGCAGGGCACGCTGGTGGCGCTCTTCCAGCCGTCGGAGGAGAACGGCGACGGCGCCGACGCGATGATCGAGGACGGTCTGACCGAGCGTGTTCCCCGCCCCGACGTGGCCTTCGCCCAGCATGTGCTGCCCTACCCGGCCGGATACGTCGGGGTGCGTCCTGGACCCTTCCTGAGCGCGGCGGACAGCCTGCGCATCACCTTGCACGGGCGCGGCGCCCACGGCTCCATGCCCCAGTCCGCGATCGACCCGGTGGTCCTGGCCGCGCTGTGCGTCCTTCGGCTCCAGACCATCGTCTCCCGCGAGGTCGCGGCCACCGATCCGGCGGTGCTGACCGTCGGCAGCATCCACGCCGGCTCCAGCCCGAACGTCATTCCCGACAGCGCCACCCTCGAACTGAACGTCCGCAGCCACAACGACGTCACCCGTGCCCGCATCCTCGACGCGATCCGACGCTGCGTACGTGCCGAAAGCCAGGCGTCCGCGGCGGCGAGGGAACCCGACATCGAGACGCTGACCACGTTCCCGCCCACGTCCAACGACGCCGGGACGGCGACCCGGCTCGACAGGGCCTTCCGCGCCCGATTCGGCGACGCGGCGGGCACCATCGACCTGCAGACCGCCAGCGAGGACTTCAGCGAGATCCCCGACGCCTTCGGGATCCCGCTGTGCTACTGGGGCATCGGCGGGATCGACTCCGAGCGGTACGCCGAGGCCGAACGCAACGGCACCGTCGACCAGGACATCCCGGTGAACCACTCACCCGCCTTCGCCCCCGTCGTCCAGCCCACCCTGGACACCGGCATCACGGCCCTGACCGTCGCCGCACTGGACCGGCTCGCCGACGACCGGGAATGAGGGACGCCGCGCTGCGAGCTCAGAAGGAACGGTCAGGACCTTGCCCGGAACTGCCCCGGTGCCGCCGGCCGGAATGCTGTCGGTGTCTCATCGGACAGACCGTTCGGGGATCCTCGGAAGGACCTTCCCGGCGATGTCGAGGAGAGCGCTGTCGTCCGGGAGGGCTCCGGACGTGCTCCACACGGTGATGTCGCAGTAGCCGCCCCGGTCTTCACGGTCCAGGGCCACGGTCAGCGTCCTGGCCAGAGGGCCCTGCCCGACCGGACCGCCGGATGCGCCGCTCCCGAGATCGATCTCGACCTTCATGGTGTGGTCCGAGGAGAAGACCGCGGGCCGGCCGAGAACCGTGAGCGTCTTGATGTCCTGCTCGTCCCCGTACTTCATCAGCTTCACGTACTGGTCCATCGACAGATGGTTGTAAGTGGCCGCGACATTCACGGTGTACGTGTCGAACGCGACCTCGGCCTCCGGCGCGGCGACTTTTCCAGCGGTCAGAGGAGCGGTGTTGCTGGTGCCGTAGGCAGTGGTCGCGGTCTCGCCGGGCGTGCCGAGGAGCTGGGCCAGGTCGGGCCGGTTGAGCGCCCTGCACAGCTCTTCACCGGTCACAGGCCGGGGCGTCCGCTGGTAGGCCTTCGGCGGCGCCTCCCGCGAACCGTCCGAACACGAGGCGGGCTCAGGGGAATTGGCATCGGACGGCATGAAGCGTGGGCCCACCCACAGGGCGGCCGCCAGTGCCCCGACCACGGCCACGGCGGCGACGGCCTGGCCCCATGCGTTGGGCTCCTTCGTCGCAGTGCTCGGGCCGGGACGCAGCCCAGTGCCGACCTGGGCCCGGGGCTGAGGCCGGGAAGGGGCCGGGGGCTGGACGACGGCGTCGACCGCCACCCCGTCGGCGGAGGTCGGCGGATCTGGATTCCGGCGTGCGCGCAGGGCCCGTACCACCACGTGCACGCGTAATGCGGTGAACACGAGGAACACCACGCCGAGACCGGCCGCCACCCGGTCGTGATCGTGGACGGCCAGATACATGATGCGTATACCGAGAACGGACCCGACCGCGATGAGCAGGGGCTCGCGGACCCAGAACGGCAGAAGACGGAGGAGGAATCCGAGCGTCCGGCGATCTCACCAGGACAAGATCACAGTCGCCATGACGGAAGCCACAGTTCCGGGTGCGAGCAGGGATTCCCGAACCAGGAGAAGCCAAGTCGGCGATCCCGAAATCGGCTGTCGGGACGGCCGTCGGTGCAAGGCTGGCTCATCTGCGTCGTCGGCGATCGGACTCCCCGCAAGCACCTCATGTCAACGATCGAATTCGGTTACTCATCGATCGTTGATGGACGGGGGTGGGGTGCGTAGGCTGCCAGGCGCGCCGCGGAAGCGCGGCGTCGCAGTCCCCGACCCCGGGAGTACACCAGTGGAATCAAAGGTGCCTCTCCGCGAGACGCTGGAACGCCTCAGGGCGTACATGGACAGCGAGGACGGCAAGCAGTCGCACCTGCTCGACCCCGTTGAGCTGGCGGTGAAGACAGCACTGCCCGAAAAGACCGTCCGCGGCCTGCTCGGTGGCGGCAGCGCGCCCGACGACAGCGTCAACGACCGTGTCCGCGCGCGCATCAAGACGCTGACCACCGCCCGCCTGGACCGCACCCGCACACGCATGTCGGACCTCACTGCCGAGATCCACGAGCAGGTGGGCGTGTCCGAGTACTGGGCTCGTCAGGTCTGTGACGGCAAAAAGGTGCCGAGCGTCGAACTCCTGCACGGCCTGGTGGACTTCTTCCAGGTCGACGGAGGAGAGGCATTCTTCACCGCACCGGCCGACGAGGCCCTCAACCGGGTTCTCCTGCCGGTCCTGCGTCGCTTGGAGAGTCCTGAACCGGACCCCGTCCTGGCTCTGATGGAGAAGTTCGGAGTGCGAAGCGCGGATCTGCGGACGGACGGTTCCATGACCCGAGATCAGCTCGAGCGCGTCCTGGGCGGAGTCCTGCGGTCCGTGCTGCCCCAGAAGGGAGACCCTGACGATGAGTACCAAGGCCATGAAACTCCTGATCGCCGCCCTGGGCGTGGAGGCCGCACGGTCGATCCAACGGCCGGCTGAACCCACGGTCGTGATGCGGGAGTTCTGCCGGGCCATGAGCGTGCGCGCCGGTCGGCCCATCCGGCTGGTGTTCCGGGCGTTCCCGCCGGACATCCCCGTCTCCGGCATGCGCCTCGACTGCGTGGACCATTCCATCATCGTGGTGGAGGAACACACCGCACCCGAAGCCCAACTGGTCATCCTGGGGCACGAGTTATGGCACGAAGAACAGGGTGACTGCGGCGGGCACGCTGTCGGCTACCCGGCCGCCGCCCGTGCGCTGACCGCCGACCGGACGCCCGAGGCGGTCCGGCGCGCCGTGGAGCAGTTCCTTGCCGCACACGAAGTGCCTCGCGAAGCCGTCCTGGCCGTCGCGGCCCGAGCCGACTCCGCCGACCGGCATGAAGTGGACGCGGAGACCTTCGGCCTGCTGTTCGGCAGGGAAGTGCGCACCTGGATGCGGGGCCGGTACGCGGAAGGCCCCCTCAGCCCGGCCACCGTCGAAGGGCGCATCACCCTTTCGCTGAGCCACAGAAGCGGGCGCATCCTGTGACCGTCGCGCAGTTGCACATTCCCTACGCGATACCGACCGTCCTGTTGGTGCTGGCGCTCGTCCTGAAGTTCCCCACGCTCGCGCGTGCCTGGCGCGACCCGGACGTCCGGGCGACCACGCTGCTGCTGACCTGGGCCGCGGCCGTTCTCGTCGTCATCACGCCCGTCAACATCGAGCGGCTCAACCAATGGACCGGCGTCCCGAACATCGCGGCGCCGTGGTCGTATTCGTTCCTCACCGCGTTCTGTGCCACCGGCCTGACCATGATCATGCGTTGGCGGGAGGAGCCGTCCGAGCGGCGCCGGCGCCGGATGCGTCTCATCTACCTCGTCTACGCGGGCGTGATCGCCGCTCTGTGGGTGACGTTCCTTCTGGCGGACGTCCCCGTCCCGCGGATCTACGACCTGGACACCTACTACGCCGGCACCCCTTGGATGCGCGAGCACATCCTGCTCTACCTCCTGGCCCACATGGTGTCGGCCCTGGTCGCCGCCTACATGCTCTGGAAGTGGTTTCCCCAGGTGGAGAACCGCTGGATGAAGTCGGGAGTCGTCTTCCTGCAAACGGGGTTCGCCTTCGGCCTTGTCTACGACGCGGCGAAGTGGACCGCGATCGGAGCCCGTTGGTCCGGAGCCGACTGGGACGCCCTCAGCACACAGGCGGCCCCGCCGTTCGCACTTCTGGAGGCCATGTTGGTGGCCATGGGCTTCATCGTTCCCCAGGCGGGCCCCTTCCTGCAGAAGTGGATCCGTGACCGACGCGAGTACCGCCGGCTGTACCCGCTGTGGCGTGCGGCCCGCGTGCTGTCCCCGGCCGCGGCCAAGGCCCGCATCGGAGTGTGGGCACCCATGGACCTGCGTCTGCTGCAACGTCGGCAGCGGATTCACGACGCCCTGCGTCTGCTCTCTCCGTACGTGGACGAGGGTCTCTACGAGCGGGCGTACACGGCGGCGCTCGGTACTCACACCGAGACGGCGGCACACGGCATCGCCGGGGCGATCACCGTTCGTGCGGCCACCGACGCCTATCGAGGATCAGGGCCTCCGCAGCACTCCGGCAGTCCCGCTTCGCAGTCCACCACCGATCTGAGCGACCGCATGGACGCCGTCTCCCAGGCCATGCACCGCCCGCGGATCGTCGACAGCATCCGTCACCAGGTGATCAGCACAGAAAGCGTGAAACCGCATGCCTGATACAGCCACCGCCGGCCGGCCCACCGCGCTCGTCATAGGCGCGAGTGTCACCGGACTCCTCGCCGCGTCCGTGCTCGCCGAGTTCGCCGACGTCACCCTCGTCGAACGCGACGTCCTGCCCGCCGGACCGCGGCCGCGTACCGGCGTGCCCCAGGCCCGCCACGCGCACCTGGTGTGGAGCGGCGGTGTCAAAGCCTTCGACGACCTCGTGCCGGGGCTCGTCGGCGACATCGTCGCCGGCGGTGGCCGCCTCGTCCACATCATGGGCGACATGGTCTCCCGCGCCCCCAACGAGATCTGGTTCCGCCGCTTCCTGTCCACCCACCACCGCAACCTGGTGTGCTCGCGGGACCTCCTCGACTCCGTGCTCCGTGACCGCGTCCTCACCGACGACCGCGTCACTCTGCGCGAGCGCACGACCGTCCTCGCCCTGGAAGGCGACGCCCGGCGCGTCACCGGCGTTCGGGCCGGCGCCGAAGACCAAGAACTCACCCTTTCCGCCGACTTGGTCATCGACGCCTCCGGACGAGGCTCCCGCGCACCGCACTGGCTGCGGGACCTCGGCCTTCCGGACGTCACCGAACGCACGGTCAACGCCGGCGTCGCCTACGCCACCCGCCTGTACCAGGCCCCCGGCACGACCGAGAACACGGACTTCCCGCTGATCAACGTGCAGGCCAACCCCGCCGCCCCGCCCGGCCGCGGCGGCATCATCCTGCCCGTCGAGGGCGGCCGCTGGATCGTCACGCTCTCCGGCACACGTGGCGGTGAACCCACCGCCGACCCCGAAGCGTTCGTGGACTTCGCGCTCTCCCTCGGCGACCCGGTCATCGGCGAACTGATAAAGGACGCCGAACCGATCAGCGGCGTCGAGACCACCCGGGCCACCGGCAACCGACGCCGCTACTACGAGAAGGCCGAGCGCTGGCCGGAGGGATTCGCGGTCCTCGGTGACGCGGTGGCCGGCTACAACCCTGTCTACGGCCACGGCCTGACCGTCTCCGCCCAGAGCGCCCTCGCCCTGCGCGGCGTCCTGCGCGACGCGCACCTCACCGATCCCGGCACCGCGCTCCGTGTCCAGCGCGCCGCGGCCCGGCCCGTCGCCGCCGCGTGGGACCTGGCCGTCGGCCAGGACGCGTTCTATCCCGGAGCCACCGACACCCCGCCCACCGCCGTGGAGAGGTTCCTGGCCCGCTTCGTCGACCGAGCCGTCGCCACCGGCGCCCGCAACCCGCGAGCGCTCGGCGCACTGCTCGACGTCATGAGCCTGGAAAAGCCGGCCACCCGGCTCTTCTCACCCGACATGCTCCTCCCCATGCTGTTCGGCCCGCACAAGCCGTTCCTCCAGGGCCCACCGGTGACGGAGGCCGAACGCAAATCCGCCATGCCCTGACCTGGCTGCCGCACCCCCGAGGCACAGGTGGCTGGAGGCCGTCGGTGAGGGCGAGCAGCACCAGTGCCGCCTGACTCGGGATGCGCAGGTCGACGCCGGCCAGCTCCTGGAACCGGTCGAGCCGCTTCACGACCGTGTTGCGGTGGCAGCAGAGGGCCTCGGAGGTGGCTTTGATCGAGCCGGTGTCCAGGTAGTGGCGCACCGTCTCGACGAGCCGGCGCCGCTCGTGGACCGCCAGGCCGGCCAGAGCGGCGAGGTCGAGGGGAAGGCAGTCCGTCGGCAGGACGTCGTTCAGCGACCGCCATGCCCCGGCAGGCCAGGCGAGGGCGGGGGTGACCGGTTCGGGGGCGCGCGCCGCCCCCGCGTGGAGGAGGAAGAGGCAGACCTGCGCGGCCCGGCCCACGTGGGCGAGCCCGGCCACGCCGCTGAATCACCGCGGCGTGGCAGCCCGACAGCCCGGTGACGGGATCCGCGCCGGCCGAGGCGGGGCGGACGTGGCACGTGCCCTCGGCCATCTCGTGGTGGAAGGTCTTCGCCGTGCTGTCGGCGCAGAGGGCGCAGTCCGCGTGATGCGTGCCGAGCTGCACCGCGACGTCGAAGGCGTCCACCGGCTCCAGCCCGAGATCGACGGCGATCGCGGCGACGGCGTCCCTGCCCGGCGGCCGCCTGCCGAACAGCCGCGCGACGATGTTCCGACGTCGGCGCTCGATGTGCCGGTCGAGGGCTTCCTCCTCCCGCGGGTAGGCACTCTGTACCTCGCGCACGTGCCACTCGACGAGGCCGAGCACCGCGTCGGTGTTGCGGACCAGCGCCAGGGCCGCGTCGTCACCGGCGAGTTCGCGCAGCGCGTTCCAGATCACCCGCGAGTTCGTGCGCACCCCGTCGAGGAGGAGCGAGGCGGGCACCCCTTGCCGGGCCCCGCGGCGTCCGAGGTCTTCGGGCAGCCGCCGCAGCGTACGAGTCACATGAACGTTGCCGCAAGAACGGCGGACATGGTTGCCTGACGCCGCCCTTTCGCAAGGGCACGGCGAAATGAACGCGGAAGGAGATGGCGACAGGTGCTGGTCGATCTGATCGTCGAGGATGGGCGAATCCACACCGGCGGCCCTCAGGAGCCCGTCGTGGACACCCTGACCGTCCTCGACGGCCGTGTGGTGGCCACCGGACACGAGGTGGACGGTCTCGAGGCCCGCCGACGCGCTGGTCGACCAGACCTTCGAGCAGTACGACCGGCTGCGTCGGGCCGGCTGCGATACCGCCCTGCTCGTCGGCCCCTGGACCCACACCTCCGCCCTGCGACAGGGCCGGCCCGAGGTGTTCGCCGAAAGCCTCGCCTGGCTGCGCGCCCACCTGTACGCCGACCCCTGCGGACTGCGTCCCGCAAGGGTGCGCGTGCACATCGGCGGCGAGAACGCCTGGTGGGACCTCGACGACTGGCCGTCGGCCACGGCCGTCGGCCGGTGGTTTCCCACCGCGCAGGGACATCTCACCCAGCAGGCTCCCACGGACCGCGCACCCCTGACGTCCTTCTGCTACGACCCGGACGACCCCACCCCGTCCCTGGGCGGTCCTCTGCTCTCCCGTACCGCCGGTCCCCGCGACAACAGCGGCCTGGAGGCGCGGGAAGACGTACTGACCTTCACCGGCCCCCCGCTGACCGAGCCCGTGGACATCCTCGGACCGGTCTCGGCGCGCTTGAGCACCTCCACGGACACCGGCCATGCCGACGTCTTCAGCCGCCTGTGCGACGTGGACCCGTAAGGCCGCTCCGTCAACATCTGTGACGGGCCGGGCCGGCTGAGGGCGGACGGGCAGGAGCCGTCGCGGATCACCGTGCCGATGAGCTCGACCGCCCACCGCTTCGCCGTCGGCCACCGCATACGCTGGCAGATCAGCGGAGGCGCCCATCCGCGCTTCGCCCGCAGTCCAGGCACCGGGGAGTCGCCGGTGGACGCCACCACCTTCACACCGGTGCGCATCACGCTCCACACGGACTCGGAACTGACGCTTGCGACGCACGCCCACAGCCGACACCCTCGATGATCCGAACGATCGACGGGCCGGGGGCTTCCACGGGGGACCGCCCCGGCCACCCGTCCCCGACTCCCAGGAGCGCCGTTGCCCCCGACACCGTCGTCCGCCTCCACCCGTACCGGGCTGGCGGTGGCCCTTCTGCTGCCTACCGCCTTCCTCGGCGCGTGCTCCGTCATCGGCGGCGACGGCTGCCGTGGCACGGAAGCCGACCTCGAGGAGCTGGCGGCGCAGTCGCTGTTCGACACGGCACCCGCCGGCGCCGCGGCACCCGCCAACTACCGGGGCGTGGGCGTGACCACCGGATGCGACGACGACAGCCCGGGGGAGCCCTGGCTGCACGCGGACCGCGTGTACACGTACCCGGGCAGGCCCGCCGACGTGATCACCTACTACACCGGGACAGCCGCCTCGGCAGGATGGCGGTTCGAGCGCAACCCGGACCCCGAAGCAGCCACCTGGGCGGAAGCCTGTTGGACCAAGACCGAACAGGGCCGACACCTGCTGCTCAACGTCGACTTCCGTACGGAGGGCTACGTGCCCGCCCCTGAGGTGGGCAACGGCATCGCCTACGAGGTGTCGGTCGGCAGCACGGCGGACGGCGGTGGCGGCAGCGAGGCCGCCTGTTGGCAGTGAGCGGCAACCCCGCGACGCTGGGGAGCGCCTACCGCCGGTTCCTCTTGGCCGGGTGCATGTCCTGCCTGCGGGGTAGTCGGGGGTGATCGGGGGCCTGGATCCGGGACGACTGATCGAGCGCCTCTCTCAGAGGACAGGTGCTGCGACAGGCACCGCAGGGGCGATCTCGCCGGGTCTGCCGGAAGGTGGAGGAGGACGCAGGGAGGCTGACGTGGCGCGTGATCGAATCAGGCTGGCCGATGTGCTGGCCGCGGCCGAGGATGCCGCGCCGGTGGCTTCCCTCGATGTCGTGGCCCGCAATCTGCGTGACCGGTTCGGCGCGCAGTACGCGTCGTTCCTGTTCGTCGACATCGTCGGCCGTCGCGTGGTGCGGGTCACCGAGGAGATGGATACGCAGCAGGGACGGCGCGCCGACCAGATTCCCCTCGTCGGCAGCGTCTACGACGAGGTCCTCAGGACGCAGAAGCTGGTGCAGGCTCCGGACGGCGGCCAGGCGCACCGGGTCCTGGTCCCGGTCACCAACCGCGGCGACACCATCGGAATCCTGGAGCTGTTTCTTCCTCGTGTCTCACCCGATGTCCTCCAGCAGGTGGAAGAGGCCGCCCACGCGCTGGCCTACATCCTGGTCACGGACCGCCGCTTCACCGACCTCTACCTCTGGGGCCAGCGCACCATCCCCATGACCCTGGCCGCCGAGATCCAGCGGCAGCTGCTGCCCTCCGCCCCCTCCTGCGAGGCGGCCGAGTTCGCCCTCGCCTGCGCCCTGGTCCCGGCCGACAGCGTCGCCGGGGACAGCTACGACTACACCCTCGACCACGACACCCTGCACCTGTCCATCACGGACGCGATGGGCCACGACGTCGAGGCCTCCCTCATGGCAACCCTCACGGTCAACGCCTCTCGCGGTGCCCGGCGCGCCGGAGCCGACCTCGCCGAACAGGCCCGTCAGACCCACCAGGCCCTCATCGACCACGGCCGCGGCACGTTCGCCACCGGCCAGCTGCTGCGCATCGCCCTGGACGGCACCAGCACCCAGCTCGTCAACGCCGGGCACGCCTGGCCCCTCCTGCTGCGCGACGGCATGGTCCAGGAGATCCAGCTGCACGTGGACCTGCCCTTCGGCGTCCTGGCGCAGGGGCCGTACCAGGTGCAGGACCTCGACCTGCGCCCCGGTGACCGCCTCGTGCTCTACACCGACGGCATGCAGGAACGCAAGGCGGAAACCGTCGATCTGCTCGACGTCGTCCGCAACACCGCAGCCGAGCACCCGCGCGAGGTCGTACGCATTCTGGCGGCGGCGGTCACCGACGCCACCGACAACCACCTGGAGGACGACGCCACGGTCCTGTGCCTGGACTGGTTCGGCCCCCACCGTTCGGAGCGCGACACGAAAGCCGGAGCCGACACCTGACCCGGCAGCGCGACCCGCAACCCCTGCGGTTCGAGGGCGCACGTCCAAGGTTCGCTGTCGCAGGACACCCGCGGCCCGGTCTTGAGACGCGATTTCTAGGCGGCGTTCGCGGTCTTCGGTGACTGACCGCTGTCGTGGCCCGCAGGGTTCCGAAGCCGGTCGCGTGACCGGAGGGCGGGTGCGGGGGCGGTGAGGACGGCGAGGCAGGCGACGACGAGGGCGATGCCCGCCCAGCCGGTGGCCGGGAGGCGTTCGCCGACGACCAGGACGGCGAGGAGCGCGGCGACGGCCGGTTCGAGCAGGGACAGGGTGGTGGCGGTGCTGGCGGGGACGTGGGCGAGGCCCCAGCCGAAGAGGACGTAGCCGACGAGCATGGGCACGAGCGCCATGTAGGCGCCGACGGCTGCGTTGGACCAGGAGGCGACCAGGGGCGCGCCCGTGACCGCCAGCACGGGCAGGAGGAGGAGACCGCCGATCCCGAAGACGGCGCCCATCGCCGCGCGGGAGGGGATCCGGCGCGTGATGAGCCGGTGCGCGGCCCACGAGTACAGGGCATACGTGGCTGCGGCTACGAGTCCGAGTCCGATGCCGAGCAGGGTGGCGCTCATGGAGGCGCGACCGCCGGTGCCGGGGGAGTGGGCGGCTTCGGCGACGCAGAGCAGGACGGTACCGAGGAGGCCGAGGGCGGCCGCGAGCGTCCAGCGGCGAGTGAGCCGGCGGCCGTCCACGACGCGCTCGATCAGGGCTGAGGCGAGCGGGGCGGTGCCGATGGAGACGACGGTGCCGACGGCGACTCCGGCCAGGTGCATGGAGCTGTAGAACGCCAGAGGGTAGACGGCCACCGAGCCGGCGCCCAGCAGGACCGTGCCGCGCTGCTCGCGCAGACCGGCGGTGCTGTCGGCCAGCCGCGGGGCGGCGAGAAGGGCCTGAAGGAGCCCGCCCAATCCCATGGCGGCTGCGCCGATGGCCAGTGGGCCCACGGCCGGGGCGAAGGTGGCGGCCGTGCCGGTCGTGCCCCACAGCACGGAGGCGGCCAGCACGCACAGGGCTCCGACCCCCGCGGACCGGCCGGTGCCGGTCACAGCCGCTCCAGCAGAGCCGCGGCCATCGAACGGGCGTGCCGGACGCGCTCGCCGTCGCCCTCCAGACCGGCGCGGGCCATCGCGCCCTCCAGCAGGAACGACAGGTGCTCGGCCGCCGCGCGGGCCTCGTCGGGCCGGCCGGGGAACAGTTGCTCCACGTGGCCGGCGAGCAGGCGCTCGACCTCCTCCTTGTGGGCGCGCACCACGGCCCGTCCCTCGTCGCCGGTCGGGAGCTCGGCGGCGGCGTTGAGCAGTCCGCAGCCGCGGAAACCGTGCTCGTACGCGAACGCCGCGTGGTCCGCGTAGGCGTCGAAGACGGCCAGCACACCTTCACGAGGGCCGTCGACGGCCTCCAGCCGGGCCCGGTAGAGACCGAGCCACTCCTCGTGCCGGGCGTCCAGATAGGCCCGGACCAGGTCGGCCTTGGAGGAGAAGTTGTTGTACAGGCTCATCTTCGCCACCCCGGCCTCGGCCGTGATGGTGTCGATGCCCGTCGCCACCACACCGTCGGCGTAGAAGCGCCGGGCCGCCGCCTCCAGAAGCCGTTCCCGGGCCGGCCGCCGCCGTCCCGTGCTCACGTCGGTCTCGCTCATCACAATCCAAACTAGGTAGGTCGGTCTACCTAGAGTAGAGGATGGGCCAGAGTCGCGGAGAGTCGCCTCCTTCCGATAGCCGAGCCCGTATAGTCGGTTCCGACTATCAGGGGTCGGTGACATAGATGACGAAGCGGAAGATCTCCAACACGCTGGCGCTGGCCGTGCTGGGCCTGCTGCAAGAGCAGTCGATGCACCCGTACGAGATGGCGTCCACGCTCCGGGAGCGGCACAAGGACAGCAGCTTCAAGGTCAACTCGGGGTCGCTGTACGACACGGTCCAGACGTTGGTCCGGCATGCCTGGATCGAACCGGTGGAGACGGCGCGCGAAGGCAGACGCCCGGAGCGGACCGTGTACGCGGCGACCGAACTGGGCCAGAGCGAGTTCGTCCGCTGGATCGACGAACTCCTGCGCACACCCGTCGCGGAGTACCCGAAGTTCATGGCCGCGGTGTCCTACCTCGGCGCACTGGGTCCGGACAGGGCGGCAGAGGCACTGGCCGAACGGGCGGAGCATCTGGCCCGGCGGATCGACGAGACGAACACGGTGCTGGCCGACACGGTCGGCTCCGGTGCAGTGCCCCGGCTGTTCATGATCGAGGTCGAGTGCGCGCTGCACGCCTGGGAAGCCGAGCTGGCCTGGACACGGCGGACCATCGCCGAGATCCGCGACGGCAGCCTGTTCTGGCCCGAGGCCGAGCGAACCGAACAGGGATGGACCTGGTCCGCCCCCTCGGAGCGGAAGGGAAGCACCCGATGACCGACGTGCTGATCGTCGGAGCCGGCCCGGCCGGGCTGTTGCTCGCCGGTGAACTGCGGGCCGCCGGTGTCGACACGGTCGTCGTCGAACGCCACCCGCAACGGCCGGACTTCTGTCGCGGCTTCAACCTCAACGCCCGTTCCCTGGACCTGCTGGCGCGCCGCGGCCTCGCCGAGAGGCTCGTCGGCGAAGGTCGGCAAGTGCCGCACGCCGCGTTCTCCGGCCTGCCGGTGACGCTCACCCTCGCGGACACGCACACCGACCATCCGTACTCGCTGGGCATCCCGCAGACCAGGGTCGAGGAAATACTCGAGGAACACGCTCTCGGCCTTGGAGCCGACCTCCGGCGCGGACACGAACTGCGCGCTCTGGAACAGGACTCCGAGTCCGTCACCGCCACCGTCACCGGCGGCGACGGCGAGTACCGCGTCCGGGCCGCGTACCTGGTCGGCTGCGACGGCGGCCGCAGCACCGTCCGCAAACAGGCCGGCATCGACTTCCCCGGCACCGACGCGACCCGCTTCTCCCTGCTCGGCGACGTCGAACTCGCCGATCCGCAGGCGCTGCCGTTCGGCGCGACCACCGGCCCCGGCGGGACCGTGTTCGTCATACCCCGCCCTGGCTACGCAAGGATCATCACGGCCGACCGGCAACCCCCGGCGGACAAGGACACCCCGGTCACCCTGGACCTGCTCCAGACCGCCGTGGACGACGTGCTCGGCCGCCACGTCGAGTTGCGCGCCGCGCGCTGGCTGACCCGGTTCGGCGACGCCGCCCGGCAGGCCGCCGAGTACGTCCGGGGCAGGGTCGTCCTGGCCGGGGACGCCGCGCACATCCACCCGCCGGCGGGGGCGATCGGCGTCAATGTCGCCCTGGACGACGCGTTCAACCTCGGCTGGAAACTGGCCGCCACCGTGCGCGGCACCGCACCGGCACACCTGCTCGACAGCTACCACGCCGAACGCCACACCGCCGGCGCGCAGGTGCTGGCCAACACACGAGCCCAAGTGCTGCTCGCCGAAGCCGACGCCGACGCCGACGACCGACTCGGGCCGCTCATCGACCTGCTGACCCGCGTCGCCGGCCACCCGGCGGGAAACCGCGCCTTCGCCGAGACCGTCACCGCGCTGGACACCCGCTATCGGATGCGTTCCGACGTCGACCACCCCTGGCTGGGCCGCCTGGCACCCGACCTCGCCCTGACCACGGGTGACGGGCGTACGCGCATGGCCGCGCTGCTCGCCTCGGGACGCGGCCTGCTGCTCGACCTGACCGCAGGAAGCGCCATCCGCGAGTCGGCCGCAGGATGGGCGGACCGGGTGGACGTCGTCACCGCGGCATGCCCCGACCAGCCCGAACTCCATGCCGTCCTCCTGCGGCCGGACGGACACACCGCCTGGCTGCGTACCGCCGGTCAGTCCCACACCGACGGGCTCCACCAGGCGCTACGACACTGGTACGGCCCGGCAGCACCGTCCGACGTCACGGCCGCGGCCGCGGACACGCTTCACCCGTAGGCCAAGTGCCGCCACCGTCGCGTGCGGCCGACCGGGGGGTTCGCGGTGTGCCGCAGGGGCGCCGTCACGATGCCCGGTCCTCGATCCAGGCCACCACACGCGCCCGGGCTGCGGGGTCGGAGGTCTGTTCGTGGGGCTGCGCGCGGTCGAACCGGTGGAAGTACGCGCCGCGTACACCGGCCAGTTCGGAGTCGAGGGCCACCCGCAGGACTGCCAGCGTCCCGTCGTCGAGTGTCGAGGCGATGGGCAATCCCGCCTCCCTGACCAGTGGGGTGGGCATTTCCCTTGCCGGGTGGACGACGTTCACCGGAACCCCCTCCCGGGCCAGCTCGATCGCGGACATCACCAGGGCGACCTTGCTGCGGCAGTAGGCCTCGATCCCGTTGTAATCACGCTCGTAGTTCAGATCGTCCAGGTCGAGCGGCAGTTGTCCCATGCTGCCCACCTGCACGATGCGCCCCGCGGGGGTCAGTGAGCCGGACAGCTCCCGGGCGATCAGGTGCGGCGTGACGGCGTTGACCGCCATCCGCAGCTCGACCCCCGCGGTGTTGGTCTCCCTGAAGGCGGGATCGGCCCCGCCGCCGACCGCGGCGTTGTTCACCACGAGGTCCAGCAGGCCCTCGCCCGTGACGGTGCGGCACATCCGCCGAACCGCCGCGTGATCGGACAGGTCGCACTCGACGGCCAAAGGCGCGGGCGCCCCCATTGCTCTTGCGGCCGCCACCAGTTCGTGCGCTCGCGTCGCGGTGCGCACGGGCACCACCAGTCTCCAGCCGCGCCGCGCCAGGTCCAGCGCGATCTCGCGGCCGAGCCCGGAGGCGGCGCCTGTCACCAAAGCAGTATGCACACCCACAGTATTCATACCTTGAAGAGTATCAAGACCTTGATATCTCTAAAGGGCTGTAGACTGGAGGCATGACGCTGGCGGTGGGCGAACGGCTCGGGTCCGACATCAAGGCCACTGAGGTCGCGTTCATGACGGCCAAGGCCGAGGCCCTGCGGTCGATGGGCCTCACAGTGGCGCAGTACGCCGCGCTGCTGGCGCTTCGTGACAACCCCGGGATCAGCGGCGCAGGCATCGCCAGGGCATGCCTGGTCACGCCGCAGGCGTCGGCGGCCACGCTGAAGACCTTGGAGGCCAAGGGTCTGGTCGTACGTGAGCAGGACGACTGGGCCCGCAACAGCCGGCCCAACCGGCTCTCCGACGAGGGGCGCCGCCTGATCGAACTCGCGGACTCCGCGGCCGGCGCGGTCGAGCAGCGCATGTACGACGCGCTCGCCCCTGCCGACCGCGACGTGCTGCGACGTCTCCTCGCCCGGTGCCGTGCCGCGGTCGCGGCGAACCCGTGACCGTGTGACCTCCCCGCACGGCCCGTTCGCCCGCCCCGGCGGCGCACTCCGGCCGCTCCGGCCAGGTCGGAACGTGGGGCCGTCAGCGCACGAGGGGCCGTTGTCACACATGTGCGCCCGTCGGTGTCTTCATGCCAGAGCAGGCCGCAAGGCCTCTGGATGAAGGAGAACACCATGACACCGCGCATCCCCAAGGCCGAGCTCCCCGCCGAGATGAAGGAGGCTCTGGTCAAGCAGCTCGGTTCCGTGCCCGAGCCTGTGGAGGTCGTCTTCAACAACCCTGCCGTCGCCACCTCCAACCTGGAGTTCTCGGCGAAGGCCGCCGCGTGGGACGCGGTCGACGAGGGTCTCAAGACATTCGCCCACATGGCCGTGGCGGCCCAGGTCGGCTGCAGTTGGTGCCTGGACATCAACTACTTCGCCGCGCTGAACCAGAACCTCGACCTCGACAAGGCCGGCCAGGTGCCCGACTGGCGTGACTCCGACGTGTTCACCCCGCTGGAACGCGAGGTGATGGAGTACTCCGAGGCCATGACGAACACCCCGCCCACCGTCACCGACGAACTGTCGGCGAGCCTGCTCGAGCAGCTCGGCCCGGCGGGCCTCGTCGAACTCACCGTGTTCATCGGCTTCGCCAACCTGTCGACCCGCGTCAACACCGCGCACGGGATCACATCGCAGGGCTACTCCGAGGTGTGCCGGATCCCGCTGGCCGAGCGCCCTCGGACGTCGGGTGCCGCCTGACGGCGTGACCGGGGTGGCGTCCGACGCGTGAGCGATCCGTTCGTCGGACCGGGCCGCGCCACCGCGTACCGCGGCGGCCGGCCCGGTCGCGATCGACGCCGGGCCAGGGCGGTCAGCCGTGCAACGTCCTCAGAAGGGAGGCCAGTCGGAACCCGGAGGCGGGGCGGGAGAGACACGGTTACCGTTCCGCATGTCCAGGGGCCAGCGCGCGTCGATGACCGCAGCCGCCTCCTCGCAGACCTCGCAGGCGTGCGGCCCATCGGATATCCACGGGTACGGTGAAGCGGTGAGGCCCAGGTGGGTCAGACCGCACAGCGTCGCGCCGGAGTCCTCGGCGGAGTGCGCGTACGCCACGTCGTACGCATGGGCGATCTCCTCCGGGAGGTGCGGGGATTCCGCCCGCTCCCACGGTATGTGACCGTACTGCGGCCGCGAGACCTCGCGCGGGTCGTGTCCGAATTCGGTCCAGGCATAGCACCAGGGGCAGAACCAGCGTTCCTTCACCGCTTTGTCCCAGGGCATCCGCGGTTCGCGTACCGGTGTTCGCCGCATCTCATGGGCACAGACGTCGCAGGTCACACCGCATCATGCCGCAGAACGCACGGCTTCGGGTCACGGGCGCGGGAAGCGGGTGCGCATGGCGTCGATGCAGGTGTCGCGGGACGTCGGTCCGGCGAACCGGAGACGGTCGTAGGCCGTGAAAGCCGGTTCCAGCGTGTCGAGTTCGTCGACCAGAGCGTGCAGCCGCTCACACCACTGCGCCGAACCGGCATCCGGCTCGTTCTCGGAGGCACTGATCGCGGTCGTCAGGCAGTCCTTGCGCTGAATGGCGGCCGGGGTCACCGCATGCAGACACACGTACTGTCCGCTGAGATAGGCGTTCCACTCCGCCTTCCCGGTGACCGGGTCGGCCCAGTGAGCGGTGAACCACGCTTCGAGCAGTTCGGTGCCTCCGGCGTCGTCGGCGAGAGCGAACAGGTCGGCCGGCACCATCTCGGCACCGTCGGATCGGAGATATCCCGGAAGCGGCAGACGCTGCCCCAGCATCAGTCGGCGTACCTCATCGACATCGCGGCCATGGACCGCGCACAGTTCCTCCAGGGCGACGAACTGCGCGCTGACGTACACGTCATCTGCGTCGGTCATGGGATGGTCGCCGTTGACCTCGTGAAACCGCTTCGCAAGCTGCGTCTTCAGATCTGTCTCCGACATCTGGCTGCCTCCGGCGTCATCGGCGCGGGCATCTTCCGCGCAAGACCTCGCACGCTACCGACCGGACGGTTCGGCACCCACCGAACCATCGACCGACCGGCACCGTCGTGAGGACCGCCGTTGTCTACGGGTCGGCCCAGGGTGAGCCGGCTATCCCCAGGCCTGGCGGCACAGTCTGGCGATGTCGGGGGAGGTGACGCCGTTGGCTCGGTGGCACAGTTGGCGCAGCTGGCTGGGCCAGGGCTGCGGACGGACGCGCGGTGCGCGCGGAGGCGTGTGGTGAGGCTTTGTCCGCGCGTGTGGTCGCGACGGCTCCCCGTGCCGTGGGACCGCTGGGGCGTGCGGCGCCACACGCGCGGGCGGGACGGTACGAGGTGCGCGCCGTGCCGGTTCCGCAGTCCGGTGTCGAGGAGCCGTTCCGGCCTTGTCTGAACGCCGCGGTCGCCGCGGATCGGTTTTCACCAGAGCGGAGCGGGGTGAGGCCTGTACCGCGGGCACGGGCACGGGCACATGCGCGGGTGTCGGCGTGGTCGCGCTGTCGGCCGCGAGCGAGGCGTGGACGCCCGGGTGGCGAACGGCCGGGTCGGCAGCGGGGGTCACGGTGGTGCAGCCGGTGACACTCAGCAGGGCCAGGAGCAGGAAGGTCAGCGGGCGAGGAGGCACCTGCCCACTGTGCTGCACGGGGGGCGGGGCGGACGGCACCACGCGCTCGGTCTCACCGCAAGGAGGGGAGCGTGTCGGTGTGGGTTGACGAGGCGGGGCGGCGGCGTACGGCGGTTCGGGAGTCGTACGACCAGGACCGGTGAGGTGGTGCTGAAGGCGCCGTCGCACGGGTACGAGCTGCGCAGGCGGTGGGCGGCGGCGCTCGGGCCGTCGGGGGAGACGCTGAACGCGGGGCAGATCCGAGTGACTCTCACCCGGCTCGAGAAGGCGTCTCGGCGAGGGCCGAGCCCGCCGCGGTGGGCGGCGGGCTCGTGAGGCAGCGCACCGGCCGCGTCAGCCGACGTACCGGCCGGCCCCACCACGGCCTGGGCTGCCGCCTTCCGCCGCACCGGCGGCGGCCGTCGTTTCAGGGGCCCGATCGCCGCAGGCGCGGGAGTGTCCAGGGGCTACTGATGAGAGGGAACGCGGTGCTGCCCCTGCTCAAGAGCCACCGGATCCTCCGTCGACACGTCAGGGACGCCCGGTCCGCTCCCCGTCGACGGACCCCGATGCCGCTCCAGCAGCCGTCGGGCAAGCCGTTGCCCCGGAAGTTCCACTGTGTGGTAGGTGAGCGCGCTGAGCAGAAGCAGGGCGGCGAGGAAAGCGGCCACCCAGACGAGTTGTTGTGCCGTGCCGTGAGGATCTCCCATCTTCTCCATGAACCAGGACATCACGGAGATCAACGGGCGGTGCAACAGATAGACGGAGAAGCTCACGAGGCCCAGCCAGGTCAGGGCTCCAGGCATCCTGCGGCGGCGCAGCAGGAAAGCGACGCCGAACAGTGCCCAGCCCGCGAGGAACGCGCTGACCCAGGCGATCGGGGAGGCGGTCCAGGTACGGATCTGGGCCCGCTCGTCGTCGTAGAGCAGGCCGGCCGCCGCTCCCGCCACGAGTACGAAGCCGCAGTACGCCCACGCCGCGCCCCGGCGGATCTGTCCTTGTTCGGCGCGGTAGATCACGGTCCCGCTGAACATCGTGGCCAGGATCAACAGGCTCTCCCAGGGGGTCGACCGCCCGTTCGCGATCATGAGCACCAGTCCGAGCCCCGCCAGCAGCGTCGCCCCTGTCAGTTGCGCCGCCCGGCGGCCGGTGAGCAGGAACAGCAGTCCCGTTCCCGCCACGAGCGCGGTCATCGCGGCCAGCTGCCGGACGGTGAACTCGGGCCGCAGGCTCCACGCTGCCGCCCAGGGTCCCAGGAACAGCGCCGCCCCGGCGAACACCACCGCCGCTGACCCGCTGCGGCGGTGGGCGCCGGCCATGAAGAGCAAGGTGACCAGGTAGTAGAAGACCATCTCGTAGGTCAGCGTCCACATCACCGGCAGACCGCTGCGCAGGCCCAGCAGGTCCTGGAGCATGGTGGCGTTGGCGACGGCGGCGAGCAGTGGGTGCTCATGGACCGAGACGTCCACCGCGGAGAAGCGCTGCGGCACCAGCACGGCCGCGGCGACGAGGACGACCGCGCACAGGGGGTAGAGCCGGAACAGCCGCCCGGTCCAGAACGCGCGCACATCTCCCCGGCGCTCCAGCGAAGCGGGCACGATGTATCCGCTGACCAGGAAGAACGCCATCACCCCGAAGATCCCCGGGTCGAACCACTCCCGGACAGCCTCACCGGAGCCCACGAACAGCTCGGCGCTGAGATGGTGCAGGGCCACGGTCAGGGCGGCGATGCCCCGGACCGCGTCGAGCCACCCGAACCGGGCGGCGGTTGATGGCATGGTTATCCGAGATTTCACCCGCGGACCCTAGCAAGATCTCGGACCTGCGCTCGGACCGCCCCCGGGCACCGCTGTGTCCCTCCGTGATCACGAGGGTCTGTCCGGCCGTCCCCCGAAGGCGGTCCGAAAAGGTCAGTGACCGATCTGTTCGGCCAGGGCGAGGATGATGCCTGAGGGGCCACGGAGGTAGCAGAGGCGGTAGATGTCCTCGTACCGTGCCACCTCGCCGAGCAGTTCGGCGCCGTGGGAACGCAGGCGGGCGATGGTGTCGTCGATGTCGTCGACGGCGAACATGACCCGGTGCATGCCCAGCGTGTTCGGCGGCGGGTTGTCCGATCCGTCACCGATCGCCGCGGGCGTGTGGTACTGCGCGAGCTCCAGCTTGCCGTGGCCGTCCGGGGTCCGCATCATCGCGATGTCGCTGCGGACTCCGCCGAGTCCGACGGCCTGATCCGCGAAGAGGCCCTCGATCTCCGCCTTGCCTTCGACCTCCATGCCCAGTTCGGTGAAGAAGGCGACAGCGGCGTCCAGGTCTTCGACGACGATGCCGACGTTGTCCATCCGCTGAAGCGTCATGTCGGTTCTCCCTCTGCGTCGTGCGGCCCTTCGAGGCCACCGGTATATCGAGGACGGAGCCGGCGGTCCATTCTCGACACCCGTGGACGCGCGTGTTCCGCGACGGGCAGTGGACCGATCCGGGATTCCTCGACGACCCGCGTCGGCCTCCGGGGAAGGCGCCCTTCCGACTCATCGCATTCCCGATGTGCCGAGGGCGTCCAGGGTCGCGATGATGTCGGCGGGTTCGGCGCGGGCGGTGTAGTCGGTGTCGACGAAGGCCCAGCGGATCACGCCGTCCCGGTCGATGACGTAGGTGGCGGGCAGCGGCAGTGTGCGGGGGTGGCCGTCATTGACGCGCTGAAGGTCGAAGCCGAGCTTGTCGTAGACGGCGGCGAGGTCGTCGGAGAGGTCGAACGCGAGGCCGTACTGCTTGGCCGTACCGGAGCCGAGGTCGCTGAGCACGTCGAAGGCCAGACCGTGCTTCTCGGCGAGGGTGAGCGACTCGTCGGGAATCTGCGGGGAGACGGCGACCAGACGGGCGCCCCGCGCGGTGATGTCGGCGTGGTGCCTCTGGAGGGCACGCAGGGCGAGGTTGCAGTACGGGCACCAGGCGCCGCGGTAGAAGGTGAGGACGACGGGGCCCTCGGCGAGCAGGTCGTCCAGAGTCACCGGGGCGCCGGTCACCGAGGGCAGGGTGAACCGCGGGGCGGGCTCGCCGACGGTGCGGGCGCGGCCGGCCTGCCCGGAGTCGGCGAGTTCTCGGGCCGCCCGGTCCATGACCTGGCGCATCTCGGCGGGGATGTGCCGGTCCCGGGTCGCGCTGAGCGCCCACAGTTCGGTGGCGAGGTCGGTCATCGGGATTCCTCTCATCCGTGGAACGAGCTTCTTGAAACGACCGTTCCAAGATAGCGGCGGCCTCCGCCCCGCACCAGGTATCTTGGAATCATTGTTCCAAGTCGGTGGGGTGGCACATGCCGGACGTCAAGCACTTCGACCCGGACGCGGCGCTGGACACGGCGGTACGGCTGTTCTGGCGGCAGGGCATGGCCACAACCGGGATCCAGGACATCGTGACCGCGACCGGCCTCAACCGCTCCAGCCTGTACGCCACCTTCGGCGGCAAGCAGGAGCTCTACCTCGCCGCGCTGCACCGCTACCGCGAACAATGGTCCCGGCCGGCGTTCCGCGCGCTCGCCGAGGACCGCCGGGGCCTGCCCGCCGTGGCGGAGTTCTTCGACGCGCTGATCGGGGTCCGGTGCTCGGGCGAGTACGCCCGCTGGGGCTGCATGGTCTCCAACGCGCAGGCCGGCGCGGAGAACGGCGACCCCGACGTCCGCGCCTTCCTCGACCAGCACCACGAGGAACTCCGGGAGGCCCTGCACGCGGTACTGGTCGTCGCCGATGCCGAAGGCCAACTGGCTCCCGACACCGACCCGGCCACGACGGCCGACCTGCTGGCCCTGCTCGCCTACGGCGTCAACCTGCGTTCCCGCGCGGGCGCCGACGCCGGTTCGCTGAGCGCGACCGTCGCTGCCGCGCTGCGGTCGTTCGGCAGGCGTCCGGCCGGGTGACCGGGGTCTGTCGGGGGCAGGGATGCCCTCGCGGCCGGGAAGCTGCCGGGCGCGGCACAGGAGCCGCGGACGCCGGGCAGCGAGCTGACCAGGAGCCAGGACCGCTGCGTTCGTCGCGTCGACTCATCGCGCAAACCAGTGCGCCTGGGGAACCGTGGTGACCATGCGGGCCACGACCCGTTCGCTCAGGCGGATGCGCCGGTGCCGCGCCCGGCTCGCTCTCCGCCCGCGATCCGCTCCAGGGTGCTCGCGGCCGGTTCGCACGTGGCCACCGACTGCCCGAGGGCGAGGCGCTTGGGCAGGTGAATCAGGCGCGCCGGACTGCTGCGACCTGCGGCGTCCAGGCGGTGAGAGCGGTGCTGGACGTGACCGGCCTGGTCGCCGACCCGTTCGCCGGAATGGACGACTTCCCGGGACAACCGCTGGCGCCCCGTCAGGGGAACGCCGTAGCGCGGCCGGTGCCTTCCGGTGGCATGCGGCCGTCATCCTTGGTGCGGTCCGGTTCCACCGGTTCGAGGCGGGGGCGACGCTTCCTCCCGGATCTCGTGCAGTGCCTCCTCGAACATGGTGCGGGCGCGGGTGAACCAGTCCGTCAGTACGGCGATCTCCTGCGGTCCGTAGTCACCGAAGAGGGACGCGAGTCGCTGGTAGACGGGGCCGTAGATCTCGAGAATGCGCCCTTGGGCGGTCTCCTCCATGACCACGTACACGCGGCGACGGTCGCCCGGGTCCGCGGTGCGCCGGATGTAGCCGGCCTTCTCCAGGCGGTTCAGTACGCCCGTGACCGCTCCCGTGGTCAGCCTGGCCCGCTCCGCCAGATCGCCCGCTACCAGTGACTCGCCCGCCATGGAGGCCTCGATGAGGAACCCCAGACAGGTGAGGTCGGTGACGTTCAGGCCCATCCGGCGGGCGATGTCCTGCTGCCCGAACTGGGCCGTGGCGATCATCCGGTCCATGGCGTAGAGAGCCTGGTCTGCCGTTGCGGCCGGGCGCGTCTTGTGATCGCTCACGAGTCCCCTTAGTATCTAAGATAATTAGCTCACGAGATAAGAGATCTCGCGGCGGATCAGCCCCACCATCTTCACAGCCCCAGGAGCACGATCATGTTCATCCATGGCGACGACGACCACGACCTGGGCCACACAGTGGCCGGCTGGAGCGGTGTGGGCATCGCGGTGCTGGGCTTCGGGCTCTGCGGACTCGCGATGGTGACGGCCTCGGGGCTTCTCGCGCTCGGGGGAGTGGGGGTGCTGGTCCTGGCGGTGCTGACCACATGGATGCTGCATCTGGCGGGCTGGGGCAAGCCGAGCGGCCCGCGCCCGGCCGCCGAATGGGACTGGCACGTCAGGGATCTCACCGCCCGGGGCGGTCACGCGGACTGCCTCGGCTGCCGCCTCGCCGGGCGACGGACACCTCGCCGGCAGGCCGCGGACCGACCCGACGAGGCGGCCGTCGCCCCTGTCCTGTCGGTCGATCACGGCTGACCTCTGCCCCCTCCGGGGGATGGGATTCTCGTGGCTCGCGCTGGTGTCCGTGCCGCTGGGTGGCCGGTCCCTGCCCGAGTCTGCGCGGTCGGCTGCCCGCCGGGCCGATCGTCGCGGGCGGGGGCGGGCCGCCCGGCGGGGCGGGGTGGTCAGACGATTTTGACGACGGAGCCGGCGTCTTCGAGTGCGGTGACCTCGTCGGAGGGTGCGGTGGTGTCGGTGACGACCGTGTGCAGGAGTGTGGAAGGGCCGACGTGGGCGAAGGCGGTGTGGCCGAATTTGCTGCCGTCGGTGGCGAGGACCGCGCGGCGCGATGAGGTCATGGCCGCCCGTTTCACCGCCGCGTCGTCGAGGTCGTAGGCGGTCAGACCGTCGGCCGCGCTCAGTCCGCAGCAGCCGATGACGGCGGTGTCGAAGCGCAGGGCTGCCAGGGAGGCGAGGGTGAGGGGGCCGGTGAGGGCTCCCTCGGCGGCGCGGGGCTGTCCACCGGGCACGACCAGCGTGGCCGGGCCGGGCGCCGTGCCGAACAGGTGGATGGCCTGGAGGGACAGGGGCATCACGGTGACCGGGCGGTCGCGCAGGAGGCGGGCGACCTCCAGGCAGGTGGTGCCGCTGTCCAGCAGGACGCTCTCGCCGTCGGCGATGAGCGCGCAGACCTCGGCGGCGATCCGGCGCTTGGCGTCGACCGACTCGTTGGTGCGCAGGGCGAAGGGAGGTTCCTCGCCCCTGAGCAGCAGGGTGCGGGCCCCGCCCCGGACGCGTTCGAGGACCCCCTGGGCGGCCAGGGTGTCGAGGTCGCGCCGGATGGTCATCTCCGAGGCGCCGGTCAGCTCCGCGAGCTCTTGGACCGTGGTGGCGCCGGAGTCCCTGACGGCCTTCGCGATCAGCCCGTGCCGCTCTGCGTTGCTCATGCAGGGATTGAACACCACCACACATTGAACATGCAACGCGTTCAATTGCCAGGCTTTCGAACATCAAATTTGTTCGTTACGGTGTGCGGCATGGAACGTTCGCTTCGAGCCGCCCGCGTGGCGACCTATGTCTACTTTGTCCTGTGCGGCACCCTGATGGGCGCCTGGGTGGTGCACATTCCCGCCGTCGAGGAGCGCGTGGGCGTCAGCCACGCGGCACTGGGCGGCCTGCTGGTCCTGCTCGGGCTCGGGGCCTTTGCCGGGATGCAGGTGGCCGGCCCCCTGGCCGACCGCTTCGGCGCGCGCGTCGTGGTCCCGGCCGGCGGCGTGCTGTGCGGCGCCACCCTGATCCTGCCCGGCCTCGCCCGGGATCCCTGGACGCTGGCGGGAGCCCTGTTCGTCTTCGGGTTCTGCAACGGCTGCCTGGACGTGAGCATGAACGCCCACGCCGTGCACGTGGAGAAGGCCTACGGACGGCCCGTCATGTCGGGATTCCACGCCACGTTCTCCGTCGGCGGCGTCCTCGCCGCGCTCGTCGCGGCCGGTGCCGCGAGCGCCGGTCTGACCCCGGTCGCGAGCATGGCCGCCATGGGAGCCGCAGGCATCGTCGTCGCCCTGGCGTCGGTCCGTGCCCTCCTGCCGACCGCCCCCGATGCCGAGAGCACCGGCTCCGACTCCCTGGCGGAGACCGGGGCATCACCAGCCATCGCGCCCGGCAGTGCCAAGGGGCGCATCTGGCTGCTCGCCGTCCTGGCGCTGATGGTCATGCTGTGCGAGGGCGCCGCGAACGACTGGAGCGCTCTGCACCTGAAGGACGTTCTCGGCGCACCCGCAGGCACGGCGGCTTTCGCCTACGGCACGTTCGCGGCGGCCATGACCATCGGCCGGCTCCTCGCGGACCGCCTCGTCGCCCGGTTCGGCTCCATGGCGATCCTGCGATACGGAGCGGCGATGGCCGCCGTCGGCATCACGCTCGTGGCTCTCGGTCCGTGGATGTGGGCCGCGTTCACCGGCTGGGCACTGTTCGGCCTGGGCCTGTCCGGCACGGTTCCGCAACTGTTCAGCGCGGCCGGTCACGCCGACCCCGCCGCCGCCGGGGCCAACGTCTCCCGGGTGGCCGGGCTCGGCTACGTCGGCATGCTCGCCGGTCCCGCCGTCATCGGCTGGCTCACCCACCTCGTCGCCCTCGACCACGCCTTCGTCCTGCTGACCCTGCTGTGTGTCACCACCGCCGCGGCCGCCGGGATCCTGCGCACCGGATCCGACCGCACACCCCGGAACGAGATGGCCACCGCCGACCACTGACCGCTGGTGCGGCACGGGCCCGACCCCGTGCCGCACCGGCCTCCTTCTCGTCGACTGCCGGGACTGGGCGCGAACTCGCTCGATGTCTGCGGAAGTTCGCAGCGGGAGAGGCTAGACGACGGGTCGCGGCTCGGTCTCCTCGGCCACCCACGCCAGGTAGGCCGCCGAGCCCCCGGTCACCGGGATCGTGATCCACTCGGGCACCTCGTAGCCGTGCTGCCCGGACACCCATGCCTCCAGCTCCGGAAGCCGCTCGGTGGTCGTCTTGTACGAGATCCGCCACTCCTGGGCAGTCTGGACCGCGTCGTCCCACCAGTACACCGCGGTGAACGGTTGGTCGATGTGCGCGCAGGCGGCCAGCCGGTTCTCGACGGCGCCGCGCGCGAGAGCCTCCGCCCGCTGCGCGTCGTCGATGGTCGTCTGCGCGATGACGATGTCGGCCATGCGACTGCTCTCCCCAGGTCGGCGAACCACGACAGTACCCGGGAGCTCGGTCGTGACGGGGCGACCGCCTGATCGGCCGGCCCTACCTCTCAGGGGAGTCGAGAAGTCGAGCGGGCCTCCTCGGCGGTCGGCTTGTGGGCGAGGAAGCCGGCGATCTTCCACTTCAGGTCTTCGTCGGGCTCCTGGACCAGTTGCGCGGTGACGGTGAACCCGGCTTGGTTCACGGAGAAGCACAGGTCCGGACAGGACCCCCGAGCCAGTCCGATCGTCTTCGGCGACCCGTCGATGCCGAAGGGGGAGCCCCCGAGCCCGGCCGGACGTGCCGTCACTTTGCCGGGTCCGCGGCCCACGTCCGCGACCGGCCCTCGGTCAGCTGCCCGTACGAGTCCGGCGAACGCGGTCGGCGTCGAGCGTGACAACGGGTCCAGCTCGGACGGGGACCTGGCGACGGCGCGATGTTCGTGGCGACTGCGTCTCAAGACGGCGGCGGTTCGGTGCCGAGCCTGTCGGCAGGCACGCGCTCGATGCGGGTCCAGCCGCGCCAGCCGCGCTCCTCCAGCATCGCCAACAGCCGCGCGGCGCCCGGTGAGGACTCGACCATGGTCGAGTCCAGCAGGTCGACGAACTGGTCGTCGATGCCGTCGCCGCCACCCGCCTCGCCCGCCTCCACGGCGCGGATCATCAGGCGCTCCATGATGTCGGCGACCTCGACGATCCGCGGGTCGTCGGTCGGCCAGTCGAGCGCCCCGCCGAGAAGGCTGTAGAGCCTCACCATGTCGGGGTCGTCCAGTTCCTCGTGCTTCTTGGCGATCACGGAGTCGATCAGGTGCGGCACCTGCGCGGCAATCATGATCCAGGCGTCCCGCTCCAGTTCGATGTACTGCTCGCCGACGCCGAGGCCCCGCAGCCGGTCGAGGTAGTCCACGACGCTCTGCGGGAGCGCCAGGTGCTCTCCGGCGGCGAGCCGCGAAAGGCGGCTGCGGGTGTCCTGCAGCCGCCGGATCTCGGCTCGCAGATGCTTGTCGATCTCCTGGACGCCGCCGACGAACTCCGCCGGGCCGGCGTCCAGGAGTTCCTGCACCCTGGCCAGCGGTACGCCGGCATCGGCCAGGGTGCGGATCCGGATGAGTCGTACGACCGCGGCGGCATCGTAGGTCCGGTACCCGGATCGGTCGCGCCCGGGCTCCGGCAGCAGCCCGATCTTGTGGTAGTGGCGTACCGCCCGTACCGTCACCCCGGCGTACGCCGCCAGCCGGCTGATGGTGAGCATGGGGCCCAGCCTGCCTCAGGCGACCTTCCGGCGGTAGGCGGTCATCGCGAAGACGTACGCCACGACGAGGATGCCCACACACCACGCGAGCGCGGTCCAGATGTCGTCGCCGACCGGCTGCCCCATGAACAGCGCACGGATCGTATTGACGATCGACGTCACCGGCTGATGCTCGGCGAACCAGCGCACCGGGCCGGGCATCGTCTTCGTGGGCACGAACGCCGAACTGACGAACGGCAGGAAGATGAGCGGGTAGGCGAACGCGCCCGCTCCCTCGACCGACGACGCGGAGAGCCCGGGGATCACGGCGAGCCAGGTCAGCGCCAGGGTGAACAAGAGCAGGATGCCGGCGACCGCGAGCCACGCCGACACTCCCGCCCCCGAGCGGAAGCCCATGAGCACGGCGACGCCCACGACGAGCACGAGCGCGATCAGGTTGGCGACCAGGGAGGTCACGACATGGGCCCACAGCACACCCGACCGTGCGATCGGCATGGACTGGAACCGCTCGAAGATCCCGCTCTTCACATCGGTGAACAGCCGGTACGCGGTGTAGGAGATGCCTGATGCGATCGTCATGAGCAGGATGCCGGGCAGCATGTAGACCACGTAGGGAACCGGCCCGGTGTCAATGGCGCCGCCGAACACGTAGACGAACATCAGCATCATGGCGACCGGCGTGATGGCGGTCGTGATGATGGTGTCCATGCTGCGTGTGACATGGCGCAGGGTCCGCGCCGTGAGCGCGGCGGTGTCGCTGAAGAAGTACGCGGTCATCCCTGTCCCCCGGTCGTCGTGCCGATGACGTCGCTCTTGTCGCCGCCGTTGACGACCGCGAGGAAGATCTCCTCCAGAGTCGGCTGCTTCTCGACGTACTCGACCTTGGCGGGCGGGAAGAGTCGCTTGAGCTCGGCGAGGGTGCCGTTCACGATGATCCGACCCTGGTGGAGGATCGCGATCCGGTCGGCCAGTTGCTCGGCCTCGTCCAGATACTGCGTGGTGAGCAGCACCGTCGTACCGTGGCCGGCGAGCTCCTTGACCGCATCCCACACCTCGATGCGCGCCTCGGGGTCGAGTCCGGCAGTCGGCTCGTCCAGGAAGATCACCGGCGAGTTCCCCAAGAGACTCATCGCGATGTCCAGCCGGCGGCGCATCCCACCTGAATACGTCGACACTCGCCGCGCGCCCGCCTCGTTCAGCGAAAAACGCCTCAGCAGGTCGTCCGCGATCGCGCCCGGGTCCTTGAGGTGGCGCAGCCTGGCGACGAGGACGAGGTTCTCCCGACCGCTGAGGATCTCGTCGACGGCCGCGAACTGCCCGGTGAGACTGATGGACTCCCGTACGTCCGCCGCTTGCGTGGCGACGTCGAAGCCATTGACGGCCGCCGTCCCCGCGTCGGCCTTGAGGAGCGTGGCGAGGATCCTCACGGTCGTGGTCTTCCCCGCCCCGTTGGAGCCGAGCAGGGCGAAGATGCTGCCCGGCGCCACGTCGAAGTCCACGCCGCGCAGCACTTCGAGCTTGCCGTACGACTTCTCCAGACCCTGTACGCGGATCGCCGGGCCGGCGATCGATTGGGCTGTCATGGTCATCTGCCTCCTTCGCGGAGCCGTTCCAGGCGACTGCGAGGAAGCTCCCGCCGGAAGAATGGAGGGTTGACCCTGCGTCAAGGTCAAGCCCGCTCCGACCACGGCTTCCGGATCGCCTGCCAGTGCCGGCCGGTCGGCGGCGGCCCGCAGTCGGAGCAGTTGCCCCTCGACCGCCGCGGACGTCATGCCGTCCAGCCGGGCGTCCGACTCCGCGTCGGACAGCTCCGGTTCGTCGTACGTCAGCAGGACATATATCCACCCAAAGAGGAATCTGGCACCGACGACCTGGCCCGATGGGACAGGTCGGGGCGTGAGTGCGCGTTAGTGGCAGGAGGGACGCCATGGCCGTCTACGAGCTGAAGAACCGTCTGGTCGTCGGTATCGCTTCCAGCGCACTGTTCGACCTGGCGGAGGCGGACGCCATCTTTCGTGATCAGGGAGAGGACGCCTACCGCGCCTACCAGGAGGCGCACTTGGACGACACCCTGGACAAGGGGGTCGCCTTCCCCTTCATCCGCAGACTGCTGTCCCTGAACGACCTCTCACCCGACGACCCTCTGGTCGAGGGCATCATCCTGTCCCGCAATGATCCCGACACCGGGCTGCGGGTCATGCGGTCCATACAGTCCTACGGCCTGCCGATCAGCCGGGCCGTCTTCATGCAGGGCCGCTCGCCCTATCGCTTCATGCCCGCGCTGAACATGTCCCTGTTCCTGTCCGCGAACGAGGACGACGTCCGCGAGGCCGTCGCGCTCGGACTGCCCGCCGGTCGAGTGCTCGGCCCGGCAGTGGCCGACGAGGGTGACGATCAGGATCTGCGGATCGCTTTCGACTTCGACGGAGTCCTTGCCGACGACGCCTCGGAACAGGTCTACCAGTCCGGCGGCATCGAGGACTTTCGTTTCCATGAGACGACGAACGCCGCCACCCCGCACGACCCGGGCCCCCTGCGGGACTTCCTCGCAGGCGTCAACCGGCTCCAGCGGCGCGAAGAGGAACAAAGGGCGGCGGACGCCGACTACAGGATTCGCGTCCATGTCTCGCTCGTCACCGCCCGTGACGCACCCGCCCACGAACGCCCGGTGCGCAGCCTGAAGAACTGGGGTGTGACCGTCAACGACGCCTTCTTCCTCGGTGGCATAGACAAGAGCACGATCATGGAGGTCCTCAGGCCCCACATCTTCTTCGACGACCAGGTCGGCCACCTGACGGGAACCGCCCGCAGCACGCCCAGCGTGCACGTCCCCTTCGGGAAGATCAACGAACCGGACCGCCCGCTACGCGCCTGAGCGCGCGCAGCCATGAGGTTCGCCCCGGACCGGGTCCGGCCCGCGAAACACCGACGGCGGCAGGGCCGGAATGCTCGCAGCGGCCCGGGGAGAGAGGTGAGGACGCTCCCCGGGTCCGGCGGTGCGCGGGTGCCGGAGGTTCAGAGACCCAGGCCGCGCAGCAGGGCGTGCTGGCGTCGTACCTGGTCGCGGCCTCGGCAGGGTTCGCGGCGGCCCTCGTACTCGCTGGAGAGCCAGCCGGTCCAGCCCGCGCCGTGGAGGGTGGGGACGATCTCCTGCCAGGGCACGTGCAGGTCGTTCAGCCGGTCGTCGATCTCGAAGAACTTCGCCTGGATGAAGTGGACGTGCGGGAGCACCTCGAGGAGGTCGGACATCGGTACGGCCAGTGGCTCCAGGAAGGGCGGACGCTTCTTGCCCTCGAAGCCTTCGTGGCCGTCGTCGACGGGGGCGGTCTGGAAGATGCCCGTGTCGATGAGGAGCTTGAAGTGGTCGCTGCCGGTGCGCTCGATGAAGTCGACGTAGCTCTGCGTCACGGGGTGCTTGATGGGCGTGGGGCTGTGGATCTCCGGGCAGATGACGACGTCGAGTTCTGCCGCCAGGTCCAGGACCCGCTCGACGGCGGGCTGCCAGATCGGGTGCGGGTCCAGCTCCGGGGAGATCACCCCGAACTTCGGACGGATCGAGGTGAAGCCGAGGTCCTTGGCCAGACGCAGGTCCGTCTCCAGCTGTGCACGGCCCTCTTCCACGGTGAGGTCGCGGTCGTGCCACATCGCGCTGTCGACCCATGCGCCGTAGTTCGTCGGGGTGAGGCCGTACCGGTCGAGGAGCTTGTGCCAGGTGTCGATCCATGACGCGTCGGGGCGCGGGTAGCCGGGGATGTTGCCTTCGCCGAGGATCTCGATGCCGGTCGCGCCGAGGTCGGCGATGTCGGCCATGGCGTCCTCGAGGGACATCGAGGTGTAGATGTCGCCCGAGTAGCTGTAGAGGGAGACGCCGTACTTGATTCCGGGGGTGGCCGTTCCGGGGACGATCGTGCCGGTCGCCGTGGCGCGGAAGACGGAGGGTCCGGCGATCACGGGTATGTAGGGGCGGCGCAGGTGGACGGCGACTTCGATGTGGTGGATGCCGGGGGTCAGGCCCCCGGGCCTGGGGACGGTGACGACGGCGACCTCGTCGAGCTGCCAGCGCACGTCGGTGGAGGCGCGCAGCTCGTCGAGGGTGAAGGTGCGGCCCTGGAGCGTCCACCGCGTGTGCTCGGCCGAGTGCTTCTCGCCGTCGATCACGACCTCGGCGCCCTCGATCAGGCTGCCGGCGACACCGCGGTAGTTGGGGTTGCGCAGGTGCAGCCGGAAGCCGGTGGCGGCGCCGTTCTCGACGACGTTGCGGAAGCCCCGCTGCTGGATGATGTTGCGTTCGAGCACCGTCGGCCCGTCCTTTCTGAGGGGGAGGTAGGTGTCGGCGGTCCGAGGGCGGATCGGCGGATCGACGAGTGCCGTCCGTCGGCCGCGGCTGCGGGGCGAAGGGCTCAGACGGCCGGCGTCACGGCCGGGCGGTCGAGCCGGTAGAGGGACATGCAGGCCGCCTGGGCCAGGCACAGGATCATGGGGAGGCCGACGAAGGCCCACTCGATGGCGTCGGACGCGTGCGCGGTGGCGTGGTCGGCGTGGTAGCCGCCCCAGGCCAGGGCCCAGGCGAAGAGCGCGCCGCCCAGGGCGGTGCCCACCTTCGTCGCGAAGCTGTAGCCCGCGTACAGCAGGCCTTCGTCGCGGCGTCCGACGGTGGCTTCGTGGTGGTCGATGGTCTGCGAGATCAGGGCGGGCGCGGCGACGAGCCCGAAGCCGCCGAGGATGTTGGCCACGAAGAACAGGGTGAGGAACCCGGCGGCGTCGTGGTGGAGCGGGAACAGCACGGCGTACAGCAGGGCGGTGGCGACGAGTCCCGCGACGATGCCCCTGCGGTTGCCGGTACGGCGCAGGACCCAGGGCGTCAGCAGGGAGCCCAGCAGCGCGGAGACGGAGAAGGCGAGGAGGATGTAGCTGGCGGCCCAGGCGTCGTGCAGGACCTCGCGGGCGTAGTAGACCGCGCCGGCGGTGATCACGCCCAGGCGGACGAACGCGGCCAGCGAGGACAGGCAGACGCCGATCCAGTGCCGGTTGCGGAAGAGGGCCTTGAGCGACTGCGCGGTGGCCGTCTTCGGCCGGTTCTCCTGCTGGAAGGCGGTCTGCTCCCGGCACAGGTAGGCGACCAGCCAGTAGAGCAGGGTGCCGGCGATGCCGAGGACGACGGCCATGCCGGTGAAGCCGTGGGCGAGGTCGTGGCCTCCCAGCGCGGTGACCAGCGGCATGACGGCGACCGACACCGCGATGAGGCCCAGTGAGGCCCCGACGAAGCGGTAGCCGCTCATCCTCATGCGGGTGTCCTCGTCGGCGGTCAGCATGGGCAGCATCGCGCCGTAGGGCACGTTGACCAGGGAGTGGCTGATGCCGACGGCGACGAAGGTGGCGCCCGCCCAGATCGCGGCCGTGGTGCCGTGGCCCACGGGGGTGAAGGCGAGGGCGAAGGCCGCGGCCAGCACCGGGGAGGCGAAGATCAGGTAGGGGCGGGCGCGGCCGAAGCGGGTGCGGGTGCGGTCGACGGCGAGGCCGACGACCGGATCGATCACGGCATCGGCCACCCGGCCCAGCAGCAGGATCGTTCCCGCGGTCGCGGCGGCCAGGCCGGCGAAGTCGGTGTAGAAGAACAGCAGGAAGGCCGTGAGCGTGGTCCACGTCAGGTTCGACGCCAGATCTCCGAGCCCGTAGCCGAGCTGCGCGGCTCTGCCCAGGGGGCGCACCGCGGTCATAGGCGCGTCGGTGGGTGCGCTGGTGTGCGTCGTTGCGGCACTCATCGTCGAGTCCCTTCGGTGCGGGGAGTGGGCGCCGCCCAGGCGTCAGCGAGGGGCGGAGGCGGCTGCCGGGTGAAGCGGGGAGGTCCGTGTGCCGTCACCCGCTACTCAGGGAACTTATGTTTGCCGCAAGCGTAAGTCAATGGGTTGTATCGACCGGGCTCGCAGGACGGGTGATTTCCGCAGCGTGCCTCACCCGCCGATCACCCGCCGATCAGCAGACGGTCCGGTTCGACCGACGCCGGGCTCCCCGCCGGCGTCCACGCGGCCATCGCGTCGGCGGACAGCAGGGCCTCCACGGCCAGGTGGGCACCGCCGACGACACCGCCCAGGTCGCCGAGCTCGGTGCCGCGGATCACCAGATCGCTCGCGGCCAGCGGCAGCGACCTGCTGCGCACGGTGTGGTCGACCACGCGCAGGAAGACGTCGCCGACGGTCAGGACACCGCCGCCGAACACCAGGCTGGCGGGGTTGTAGAAGTTGACCAGGGTCGCCATGAGGCTGCCGACCCGTTCCGCGGCCCGCGCCACGGCCGTCAGGCACCACGAATCGCCCTCCGCGACCCCGCGGCCGATGTCGGCCGGCGTGATCTCCCCGTGGGCGCGGTGGACGTCCGTCAGGTACCTGCTGCGCCCCTCGTGCACCGCGGTCACCGCGTCCCGGGCCAGCGCCCAGCCGCCCGCGAGTGCTTCGAGGCAGCCGTGGCGCCCGCAGCGGCACATCACCGAGTTGTCCTCCAGCACGCGGGCGTGCCCGATGTCGCCCGCCGCCCCCTTGCTGCCGCGGTGGACGTGGCCGTCGCTGACGATGCCGGCGCCGATGCCCGTACCGATCTTGACGAAGATCATGTCCTCGTCGCGCGCGCCGACGCTGCGGGCCTCGCCGAGCGCCAGCAGGTTGGCGTCGTTGTCGACCCACACCGGCACCCGGTGCCGGGCCTGGAGCCGTCCGCGCAGGTCGAAGCCGTCCCACCCGGGCATGATCGGTGGCTGGGACGGCCGCCCCGTGGAGAACTCCACCGGGCCCGGAAGGCCCACCGTCACGGCCCACAGGGGCGCCTGCGGCTGCGCGGCGAGGAGCTCGGTGAACTGCGCGTCCAGCAGGGCCAGGGTCTCCACCGGGCCGCGGGAGACGGGCCACTCCAGATGCCGGTGCTCCAGGACCTTCGCGTCCAGATCGGTCACCGCCACGTCCAGGGCGGCGGCTCCCAGGACGGCCGTCAGCACCAGGCCGCGCCCGGCGTTGAAACGCAGCTGCCGCGGCGCGCGGCCGCCGCTGGACGGCCCGGTCTCGGCGTCCTCCAGCAGTCCCAGGTCGATGGCCTGCTCGACCCTCTGCGAGATCACGGTGCGGCCCAGCAGGGAGACGGATCCCAGGTCGGGGCGGGTGCGCGCCCGGCCGGAGCGGACCATCCGGACGACGGCGGAAAGGGCGTCGAAGTGATCGACGGCGGTGGGAGGACGGCGTGTCATAGCCGCATCATCCCCTACTTCTGCTGATGTACAAGGAACTCTTGACGACTTTTGCATGTCACGTGCAATAGTGGCGGCGAGCATCCACAGACATGCACCGAGGCGACATGCGTCGAGGCGCCACGCCCCGAATCGACCTGCCTCGAATCGAAGCGACACGCATCGAACAGAAGACGTAAGGACGCATCCACATGCCACAGCCGATCAGAGCGGCGATCGTGGGCACCGGGTTCATGGGAGCCGAGCACGCGCGCGCCGCCGTAGCCGCCGGGGGAGCGGTGCAGCTCGTGGTGGGCACCTCGGCCGACCGGGCCGGCCCCTTGGCCGCCGGGCTCCCCGGCGCACGACCGGCGACCTTCGAGCAGGTCCTCGCCTCCGAGACCGACGTCGTCCACATCTGCACGCCCAACCACCTCCACCACGAGCTGACGCTGCGGGCGCTGCGGGCCGGCAAGCACGTCGTGTGCGAGAAGCCGCTGGCGGTCTCCGCGGCGCAGGCCCAGGAACTGGCCGACCTGGCCGCCGAGACCGGCGCGACCGCCACCGTCCCGTTCGTCTACCGCTTCTACTCGGCCGTACGGCAGGCCCGGGCCCGTATCGCGGCAGCCGCGCGGGGACCCTGGCTGCTGCACGGCTCCTACGCGCAGGACTGGCTCGCCGAACCGGGCGCGGACAACTGGCGCACCGATCCCGCCCTCGGAGGCAGCAGCCGGGCCTTCGGCGACATCGGCGTCCACTGGTGCGACCTGATGGAGTTCGTCACCGGCCAGCGGATCACCGCCCTCCAGGCCGTCCTCGGCACCGCCCACCCCCTGCGCGGCGGCCGCCCCACGGCCACGGAGGACGGCGGAGTCGTCCAGTTCCGCACCGACCGCGGCGCCATCGGCTCCCTGGTCATCAGCCAGGCCAGCGCCGGCCGCAAGAACAGGCTCGCGTTCTCCTTCGACGGCACGGACGCCACGTACGCCTTCGACCAGGAGAACCCCGAACAGCTGTGGATCGGCGGACGGGACGACAACCGCGTCCTGCTCCGCGATCCCGCCCGCGCGGGTGAACGCCCGGATGCCCTGCCGGCCGGACATCCGCAGGGCTACCGCGACTGCTTCGCCGACTTCGTCGCCGACACCTACGCCGCCGTCCGCGGCACCGCCCCCGACGGCCTGCCCACCTTCGCCGACGGCCTGCGCGCCGCCCGCCTCACCGAAGCCGTCGTGCGCTCCGCGGCCGCCGGCTCCACCTGGACGGAGATTTCCGCATGAACCTCGGCATGCTCACCGCCTGCCTGCCCGGCTGGTCACTCGACCGCGTCGCCGACTGGGCCGCGGCCGCCGGCTACGAACGTCTGGAGGTGGCCTGCTGGCCCGGCACCGGCGGCCGTGACTTCGAGGCCTCGCACATCGACGTCGCCGACTTCGACGGCGCCCGCTTCGGCGCCTCGCGCGAGGCCGAACGGGTCCGCTCCCTGCTCGCACGCACCGGACTGCAGATCTCCGCCCTCGCCTACTACGAGAACAACCTGCATCCGGACCCCGCCCGCCGCGACGAGATCCGCACCCACCTCAAGCGGGTCGTCGATGCCGCGCAGGCCCTCGACGTCCCCTACGTCGGTACGTTCATCGGCCGCGATCCCGCCCTGAGTGTCCCGGCGAACCAGCGGGAGGCCGAGCGCGTCCTGCCCGAGCTCGTCGACTATGCGGGCGAACGCGGAGTGCGGCTGATCATCGAGAACTGCGTCATGGAGGGCTGGCACCCGGACGGCCACCCGGGCAACATCGCCTACTCGCCCGAACTGTGGGAGTGGATGTTCTCCCTCGGCCTCCACCTCAACTGGGACCCCTCCCACCTGATGTGGATCGGCATCGACCCGGTGACGACCATCGCCCCCTACATCGACCGGATCGTCCACGCCCAGGCCAAGGACATCGAGATCGACCCCGTGGCGCGCAACCGCTACGGGTTCTTCGGCACCACCGACAAGAAGGGCGACCCCTGGGCCACCGGGTGGTGGCGCTACCGCGTGCCCGGACGCGGCCAGGTCGACTGGCTGCGGGTCGTCGACCGCCTCTACGAAGCCGGGTTCACCGGCACCCTCTCGGTCGAGCACGAGGACCCCTTGTGGGGAGGCACCCCCGAGAAGGTCTGCCAGGGCCTCACCATCGCGCACCGGACGCTGCGGCCGCTCATCACCGGCTGAACCCCCGTTTCCCCGCACGCCGCCCGTCACCGGCCGAACCCCCGCTTCCCCGCACGCAGCCCGCCGTGGGCCGCACACCAGGAGCCCCGCCATGTCCCTCCCCCTGTCAACCGCCTACGACCTCGTCGTCGTCGGCAGCGGACCCACCGGAAGCACCTATGTCCGCGAGATCTTCGAACAGCATCCCGGTGCGCGCATCCTGGTGGTCGAGGCCGGCCCGCGGATCAGCACGCCGCCCGGCGGCCATGTGAAGAACATCGCCGACGAGGCGCAGCGCACGCGTGCCCAGCGGGCTTCCGAAGGTCCCGCGCCCGCCATGCCCGGCCGGCCGGGGACCCGGCTGCTGGGCACCCCCGAACTGCCCGCGGCGGCCGTCTCGACCAACGTCGGCGGGATGGGCGCCCACTGGACCGCGGCCTGCCCGCGCCCCGGGGACAGCGAGCGCATCGCCCTCATCGCACCCGAAGCGATGGACCGTCATCTGGCCCGCGCCGAAGAACTCCTCCACGTCAGTGCCCACGCGTTCGACGACGCCCCCTTCGCGGACGAGGTCCGCCGGCGCCTGTCCGCCCGCTTCGACGAGGACCGCCCGGCGGACCGTCGCGTCTCCCCGATGCCGCTGGCCGTCACCGCCCGCCCCGACGGCACCCATGCCTGGAGCGGTACGGACGCCATCCTCGGCCCGGCGGCCGACGACCCCCGGGTCGAGATCGCCGACCGGTGCCTGTGCGTGCGCGTCCTGCACCGGGACGGCACCGTGGCCGGCGTCGCCGTACGCGACCTGGAGAGCGGGCGGGAGGCGACGGTCGCCTCGACCGCCGTGGTGGTCGCCGCCGACGCCCTGCGCACCCCTCAGCTGCTGCACGCCTCCGGTATCCGCCCGGCGGCGCTGGGCCGCTACCTCAACGACCAGCCCCAGGTCGTCCACGCCGTACGGCTGCCGGAGGCCGTCGTCGCCGCGCACCGTGCCGTCACCGGCCGCACCCGGGACACGGACGGCGGCATCGTCCCGCAGAGCGGTGTGAGCTGGGTGCCCTTCACCGATGAACGGCCCTTCCACGGCCAGGTCATGCAGCTCGACGCCTCTCCGCTGCCGCTCGCGGGCGACGCGCCGGTCGAGCCCGGCAGCATCGTCGGTCTGGGCTGGTTCTGCGCCAAGGACATCAGCGCCGACGACCGTGTCCTGTTCAGCGACAGCGAGACGGACGCCTTCGGGATGCCCGCCGCAGCCGTCCACTACCGCTACTCCGATCGCGACCTGGCCACCATCGACGCCGCGAAGCGGGCCGTCGCGGAGGCGGGCGCCGCACTCGGCGACCCGCTGGAGGACGAGCCGCTCCTGCTGCCCGCGGGAAGCTCGCTGCACTACCAGGGCACCACCCGCATGGGCGCCGCGAACGACGGCACCAGCGTCTGCGACAGCCACAGCCGGGTCTGGGACACCGTGGGCCTGTGGGTGGCCGGCAACAACGTCATCCCGACGGCGACCGCCTGCAACCCGACCCTCACCTCCGTGGCCCTGGCCTCCCGCGGGGCCCAGGCAGTGCTGGACCATCTCGGCCGCCGCCTGGACCGGGCCGCGACCGCCGCGTCCGTATAACCTCCATGGCGGTCGATCGGCTCCTGGTCAACCTGGACCTCAATCTCCTGGTCACGCTGGACGTTCTGCTGCGCGAACGCAACGTCACCCGGGCGGCCGAGCAACTCGGGTGCAGCCAGCCCACGGTGAGCGCCTCGCTCGCCCGGCTGCGTCGCCACTTCGACGACGAGCTGCTGCACCGGGCCGGAGGGCGGTACGAACTCACGCCGATCGCCGCCCGGTTGGCCGCCCGCACCGGACCGGCCGTGGAGAGCGTGCGCCGGGTCTTCGACGTACGCGCAGCCTTCGATCCCACCACGGCCGCCCGGGAGTTCACGATCCTCATGTCCGACTACGCCGTGGCCGTGCTGGGTCCGGTCCTCACCGAGCGGGTGGCCCGCGCGGGTCCGGGGCTACGGCTGCGGCTGCACCAGACCACGCCGCACGCGGTCGACCACGCGCCGGAGACGCTTCGCGCGGTCGACGGGATCCTGCTGCCGCACGGCTTCCTCGCCGACCTGCCCCGCACCGACCTCTACGAGGACCGCTGGGTCTGTGTGGTCGCGCGGGACAACGCGGCGGTGGGGGAGCGGCTCGGCCTCGCGCAGCTGCGGGAGTTGCCGTGGGTGGTGCTCCACAACCGTCCCACCGCCTTCGCACCCCCCGTCCAGCAGTTGCGGATGCTGGGGGTCGAGCCGCAGGTGGAGGTCGTCGTCGACGGGTTCCTGCAGATGCCGTTCCTGGTGGCGGGCACCGATCGGGTGGCCCTGCTCCCGGCCCGGCTGGCGCACCGGATCGCGCCGGTCGCCGGACTGCGCGTCCTGGAGTGCCCGTTCGACGCCTTCCCCATCACCGAGGCGTTCTGGTGGCATCCGATGTACCGCAGCGACGCCGGCCACGCCTGGCTGCGCGAACTCCTGGCGGAGGCCGGAGGTGCCTTGGGCGCCGCACAACCGGACGGTGGGTGAGGCCGGCCGGGACGGCGTGCGGGCAGGCTCTTCCGTGGACCGCGAGGCCACGGATCAGGCCGGTGCCGTCCGCGGTGACCCCGCCGCCAGCCAGGTCTCCAGCTGGGAGGCGGAGAAGACCTCGTCGAGAGCCAGATGGACGGCGCCGGTGACACCGGAGATCTCTTCGGGGAGCGTCGCCGCGTCGATGCGCAGCGTCTGGATCGCCAGCGGCAGCGCCCTGCGGCGGATTCCCTCCCCGATGGTGGTGAGGACGTGCTCCCGGGCCCGTACGATGCCGCCGCCCAGTACGAGCCGAGCGGGGTTGTAGAAGCTCACGAGCGTGGCGAGAGTGCCGCCGAGCAGGGCCGAGGTGCGCTGGAGCAGGGCCTGGGCGGCCAGGTCCCCGTGGTTGGCCGCCTCGGTGACGTCGAGGGGGCGGATCTCGCGCCGGTCGGCCAGAACGGCGGCCAGGGGCGGGCTCTGCCTGGTCTCGGCGAGCATTCTGCCGTCGCGGGCGAGCGCGGCCCCGCCGGCCACGGCTTCCAGGCAACCGAGGTTGCCGCAGCGGCAGATGACGTTCGCGCCCTCGGGGACGGCGACATGGCCGATGTCGCCGGCGGAGCCGTTGGCGCCACGATAGAGCCGTCCCTCCACGACGAGAGCGGCGCCGATCCCGACGCCGACCCGGACGTACAGCATGTGGCCCGTCTCGTCGGTCGCGGGAGCGGAACGCAGTTCACCCAGCGCCATCACATTGACGTCGTTGTCGACCCACACCGGGGCTCCGAAGCGGCTCGCGAAGCGGTCCCGGATCGGGTAGCGGTCCCAGCCCGGCATGAGGGGTGGCACCACCGGCAGTCCGCTGCGGAACTCCACCGGCCCCGGTACGCCGACGCCCACCGCCCAGAGCGATGCCCGGCCGTCTTCGAGCAGTTCGTCGGCGAGCGTCTCCGCGACGCCGAGCACGGCGTCGGGGCCGTCGGCGACGTCGATGGCCTGCTGCCGGGTCGCGAGCAACTCGCCGTCGAGGTCGGCGAGTCCGACGACCAGCTCGGTGGCCGACACGTCCACGCCGAGGATCCGGCCGCGATCCGCCCGCAGCCGCAACTGCCGCGGTGCCCGCCCGCCGGAGGACGGGCCGAGGCCGGCGCTCTCGATCAGGCCCGCCGCCTCGAGTTCGGCGACGCGCTGGGCGACGACGCTGCGGCCGAGCCCCACCCGCTCCACGAGGAGCGGCTGGGTCGTCCGCGGACGCGTGCGTACGGAGTCCAGGACGGCGGCCAGTCCATTGATTCGATCACTTGGCACGGCGTCAGGCTAACAAGGTTCATCCGGGAAACGGGAGAAGTCCAGCCCGACTTCTCGGCTGCCGATGCGCTATTGCGCACGCCTATAGCGACTATCGCCGTTTCACGCAGGTAACGCCGTTGACTTCTTCCGTTGGCAGGAAGAAGTATCTGCGCATCGAGCCGCCCAGCCGCCCGGAAGCACACATCCGTGACCCGGCCGGGGCCGCTCAGGAAGCACCCGGGACCCTCCCGGCCGGCACCCACGAAACAGCAAGTCGGCCACCGTGCGCCGCTCATCGAACCCCGCGCCGCGACCTGTCCCCGCCGGCCGCCCCCCAGGGGGGTCGACATCACCAGCAAGACATGAAGGAGAAAGGTCCGACGATGGCTTCCAGATTCCGGATCGGCGCGGTGGTGACCGCGGCGGCCCTGCCGCTCACCGCCTGCTCCGGCACCACCGCCGCCCAGAGCGACACGATCACGGTGGGCATGTTCGCCACCACCAGCGCCGCGACGTCCGCGGCCTTCGTGAACACCTGGTCGGTGGACGGCGTCAAGGCCGGCCTCAAGGCGATCAACGACGCCGGCGGGATCGACGGCAAGAAGGTCACCCTGAAGGTCTGCGACAACGCGGGAGACCCCAACCGGGACGCCGCCTGCGCCCGCCAGGCCGTACAGGAGAAGTGGGTCGCCGTCGTCGGCGGCTTCGACCCCTACGCCCCGAGCCAGACCCTGCCGATCCTGGAGGCCGGCAGCGTCCCCTACCTCGGATTCCTCCAGGGCACCCCGACCGAGTACCAGAGCAAGGTCTCCTTCCCGGTCTCCATCGGCACGGTCGGCGGATACGTCGGCACCTTCAGCCAGATGGTCGACGACGGCTGCAAGAAGCCCGTCTTCATCGGCGCCAACGACGCCGGAAGCGATGTCACCTACGCCCAGGCCAAGGACGTCTTCGGCAGCGCCCCCGGGGTGACCTTCGAGGGCGCGATCCAGTTCACCTCCGGCACCACCGACGTCACCCCCACGGTGGCCGACGCGCTCGCCCAGAACCCTGACTGCGTGTCCTTCGGAGGCGGCGGCAACGACGCGGCCAAGGTCTTCTCCGCCGTCCGCAAGGCCGGCAGCAAGGCCACCCTCTACGCCTCGCCCGGCGTCCTGCAGCCCCAGGTCATCGCGGCCCTCGGCAAGACCGCCGAAGGCATCAAGGGCGCCTCGGACGCCCCGCTGCCCAACAGCTCCGACGCCTCCGTCAAGAAGTTCACCGCCGACCTCGAGAACTACAGCGACAAGGCGGTCCCCAACGACTTCTCGCTCATCGGCTACTCCGCGGCCCAGCTCCTCGGCAAGGCGCTGACCGGCCTGCACGACCCCAGCGCGAAGGGCCTGCTGGACAAGCTCGACACCATGTCCGGCGTGCAGGTCATGAACTTCCCCGCCCTGGACTTCACCAAGACCCGCAGCAGCAAGCGCTACCCGCGGATGTTCAACAGCAGCGTCTGGTACGGCGTCGTCGAGGACGGCCAGTGGACCAGCAGCGGCTCCGAGTCGGCGACCGACATCGGCCAGTACATCAAGTGATCCGGTCCGGGGCCGGCCGTCCGCCGGCCCCGGTCCACCGGAGTGAGGCCAAGTCATGAATCTCTTCCTGCAGTTGCTCGTTCTCGGTTGCGCCACCGGAGGCATCTACGCGATCAGCGCCATGGGCGTCGTCGCCGTCTTCCGGAGCTCGGGGGTCATCAACTTCGCCCACGGCTCCGTGGCGATGGCCGGCGGCTACCTCATGTACTCCGTCGCCGACAGCCTCGGTCTCAGCCACCTGATCGCCATACCCGCAGGCGTCCTCGCCTCGGCCGCGCTCGGCTGGCTGGTCCACGTCCTGGTGATCCGCCCGCTCGCCGAAAGCTCCACGCTCACCCGGGTGATCGCCACCCTGGGCGTGTTCGTCGTCCTCCAGCAGGCGATCGTGCTCACCTACGGCAGCGCGCTGAGGATCCCCCAGCCCTACCTGCCCACCACGTCGATCCACGCCGGACCCGTCGCCGTCGGCGCCGACCAGCTCATCCTCTTCGTCTTCTCGTGCGCGCTGACCACCGCCCTGTGGGCCGTGTTCAAGTACACCCGGTTCGGCCTGGCGACCTCCGCCGTCGCCGAGAGCCCCCGCTCGCTCGCCGCGCTCGGCTGGCGCGTCGGCCGGCTGCGCGCCGTGAACTGGGCCCTGGGCGGCGCACTCGCCGGCGTGGCCGGCATCGCCCTCGCGCCGAGCCTGCAACTCCAGCCCAACAGCTTCGCCCTGCTGATCATCCCCACCCTGGCCGGCGCCGTCCTGGGCGGCCTGCGCTCCTTCCCGCTCACCCTCCTCGGCGGCATCACCCTCGGTGTCCTCCAAGCCCTGTGCGCGCACTACCTCGACGTCACCGGCATCGGCGACGCCGTACCGTTCCTCGTGATCATCGGCGTGCTCGTGCTCATGGGCCGCTCGCTGCCCCTGCGCAGCCACGTCAACGAGCGGCTGCCCCGCGTCGGCAGCGGCAAGGTCCGCCCGGTCCGGCTCCTGGTCGTGACCGTCCTCGCCGTGGTCGCCGTACAGACCCTGCTCGGCGTCGACCTGCTCGACGGTCTGACCGTCACCCTCGTCACCTCGGTCATCCTGCTGTCCCAGGTCGTCGTCACCGGATACGCGGGTCAGCTCTCCCTCGCCCAGGTGCCCATCGCCGGCGTCGGCGCCATCATCGCCGGACGGCTCCTGGCCTCCACCGGGATGCCGTTCCTGCTGGCCGTCGTCGTCGGCGGCGCCGCCGCGATCCCCGTCGCGCTCGCCGTGGGACTGCCCGCCCTGCGCGCCCGGGGCGTCAGCCTCGCGGTGGCCACCCTCGGCTTCGGAGTGGCCATCAACGCCGTCATCCTGCGCAACAACAAGCTCAACGGCGGCGCCGGCGGCCTGGAGGTCGGCTTCCAGAACGTCTTCGGCATGGACATCAACTCGATCGTCTACCCGGCCCGTTACGCCATCGTGTGCGGCCTGGCCTTCGTCCTGCTCGCGCTCGTGGTCGCCAACGTGCGCCGCGGCCGCGTGGGCCGGCGCATGCTCGCCGTACGCACCAACGAACGCGCCGCCGCGGCGCTCGGCGTGGACGTCGCCTCCACCAAGCTGTACGCCTTCGTCCTGGCCGGAGTGATCGCCGGTATCGGCGGGGTCCTCGGCGCCTTCCGCAACCCGACCCTCACCTTCGCCTCCTACGACCCGCTCACCTCGGTCAACAGCCTGATCCAGTCGGTCATCGGCGGTATCGGCTACATCCCCGGAGCCCTGCTCGGCGGCATCGGCCAGAACGGCGGCCTGGCAACGGCCGTGGCCAACACCTGGCTGTTCGACATCGCCCAGTACCTCGTACTGATCCTCGGCATCGGACTCATCGTCCAGGTCATCGTGCAGCCCAACGGCATCGCCGACGTGATCGCCCACCCACAGCGGAAGAAGAAGCCGTCACGAGGGGTCGCGCTCCTCGGCCGAGTGCGCCCCCGCAAGCCGGGCCTGCGACTGCCGGCCCCCCTCGTCCGCCGTCAGGCCGCGGCGGTCGACGCCCAGATCGCGGCCGCGCGCGCCACCGTGCCCCGCTCCACAGGAGGCCGCCTGGCGGTCGAGGACGTGACCGTCCGCTTCGGCAGCGTCACGGCCGTCGACGGCGTCACCTTCACCCTCGACCCCGGTGAGGTCGTCGCCGTCATCGGACCCAACGGCGCCGGCAAGACGACGCTGATGGACGCCGTCTCCGGATTCGTCCCCAGCGGCGGCACCGTGGCCCTGGACGAGCGGCCCCTGTCCGGGCTGCCCGCCTTCCGCCGCACCCGGAGCGGCCTGACCCGCTCCTTCCAGTCCCTGGAACTGCTCGAGGACATGACCGTCCTCGACAACCTGCGCTGCGCGAGCGACCCGACGGACGCGCTGTCCTACCTGGCCGACCTCGTCCACCCCGACCGCGGCCACATCACCCCCGCCACCGTCGCCGCCATCGACACCTTCGGACTCGCCGAGCACCTGCACCAGCGGCCCGACGAACTGGCGTACGGCATCCGCCATCTGGTCGCCATCGCGCGGGCGGTCGCCGCAGCACCCAAGGTCCTCATGCTCGACGAACCCGCCGCGGGACTGTCCGAAGTCGAACGCACCCAAGTGGGCGACCTGATCCGCCACTTGGCCGACGACTGGGGCATCGCCGTCCTCCTGGTCGAGCACGACGTCGAACTCGTACGACGCGTCTCCGACCGTGCCATCGCCCTCGACTTCGGGAAGCAGATCGCCGCCGGCACACCGGACGAGGTGCTGGCCGACCCCCGCGTCGTCGACGCCTACCTCGGTGGCGCGCAGCCCGCGCCGGCCGGCGCGAACACCACGCCGAAGGAGCAGCCATGACCCCGGCCCTGCGCACCCGCGGCCTCACCGCCGGATACGGCGAGGTCGCCGTCGTGCACGACCTCGACCTGGAGGTGCACCCTGGAGAGATCGTGGCGCTCATGGGCGCCAACGGCGCCGGCAAGACCACCGCCCTGCTCACCGCCGCCGGAGCCCTCGAACCCCTCGGCGGAGAACTCGAAGTGCTCGGCTCCGCCGACCCGCGTGAGGACCTGCGCGACCGCGCCGCACGCGGCCTCGCCCTGCTCACCGACGACAAGTCCGTCTTCCGCACCCTCACCACCCGGGAGAACCTGCGCCTGGGACGCGGCTCCATCGACCTCGCCCTGGCCGCCTTCCCCGAACTGGAGCGCCTGCTCGACCGCCCCGCCGGCCTCCTGTCCGGAGGCGAACAGCAGATGCTCGGCCTGGGGCGGGTCCTGGCAGCCCGCCCCAAGCTGCTCCTCGCCGACGAACTCTCCCTCGGCCTGGCACCGATCGTCGTGCACCGACTGCTCGGCGCCGTAAGGGAGTTGGCCGCCTCCGGCTGCGCGGTGCTGCTCGTCGAACAGCAGGTCCGCCTCGTCCTCGACGTCGCCGACCGCGGCTACGTCCTGCAACGCGGCCGGGTCGCCCTGTCCGGCACCGGCGAGGAGCTCCGACGTGACCGCGCCGCCATCGAACACTCCTACCTCTCCGTCACCACCGAGAGCCAGAAGGGCTGAACGTGCTCGACCCCGACACCACCCACCGGCACGGCCCGCGCCGCACCCGCCGCGGCAGCGCCCGCAGCCGCAAGGGAGAACAGTGATGGGCCCCCTCGACGACCAGGTGCTGCGCGACGACGCCCTCACCGCCACCCCCGACGGCCTCGACATCTCCGTCCACACCCACTGGTACCGGGCCCTGCCGCTGACCTGCATCTCCCGCATCGACCTCATCCTGGACGGCGTTCCCACCGTTCCGCAGGTCACGGTCAACGGAGTCCGCCGCACGCGCGCCGAACTCGCCGAACTGGACCAGGAGTACTGGTTCACCACCGACCCGCTCGTCCTGCACATCCCCGGGGGCCCGGGGGACGCCGCCGAGCACCGCGTCCAGCTCGAACTCGGCCTGTCCATCCCGTACATCCTCACCGGCCCCGACCGGCAACCCCTGCCGGCCACCAGCCGAACCGACCGCACCCTGACCGCGAGGCGACCGTGACCGAGACCGACGCCGGGCTGCCGCGCCTCGGCACCACCCTGTTCAGCCTCACCCTCGAACAACGCCGCCCCGGCAACGACGTGTTCACCATGATCCGGGAGATCGGCAGGCAAGGCCTGGGACCAGGGCTGGAGATGGTCGCCTTCCAGAGCCTGCGCGGCTGGCCGCGCCCCGACGACACACTGCTGCGCGCCGTGCGCGACACCATCGACGAAGCCGGCCTGACCCCCTCCTGCCTCGCCGTCAACCTCGACCTCGCGCTGCGCCCCGGCCGGCTCCTCACCGGCGCCGAAGCGTACGACTACCTCGCCGTACAGCTCCGTGGCGCCGCCGCCATGGGATTCCCGGTGGTCCGTGTCGGCGCGGAGTGCACACCGGCCGTACTCATCCGACTGCTGCCGCTCGCCGAGGAGTTGGGCGTACGCATCGGTGTCGAGATCCACAGCCCGCTCACCCTGGACGCGCCGCCCGTCGCCGCGCTCAAGGAACTGTTCACCCGCCTCGACACCGAATGGCTCGGATTCATCCCGGACTTCAGCGCCAGCATGAGAGCCGTCCCGGAGGCCGTCGCCGACGCCCACCGCGCTGCCGGCGTCCCGGCCGAGCTCACCGCACTCGCCACCCGGGTCTGGGCCGAACCGGGCCCGACCTTCGCCAAGTTCGGCGAACTGGAGCAACGAGCCACCGCACTCGGCGCCCGCCCCGACCACATCGGCCACCTGAAGATGCTGCTCACCATGCACGGGCGGATGGAGCCCCGCCAGTGGGCCGACTTCTTCCCGCACGTCGTCCACATCCACGGCAAGTTCTACGGCGTCGTGGACGGACAGGACCCCTCGATCGACTACCCGGCCGTCCTCGACGTCCTGCGCGCGCAGCACTACACCGGCTTCATCTCCAGCGAGTACGAAGCCCACGCGTACACCGCCCGCCACGACGCCTTCGACCAGGTGGCCGCGCACCAGCGGATGTGCAAGAGGCTTCTGGAGCACGCATGAACGACACCGCCCCCGCCCGGAACCGCGTCCTCGTCGTGGGCAGCGGACCCACCGGCGCGACCTACGCCCGCCTCCTGTCCGAGGCGCTGCCGCACGCCGAGGTGACCGTGGTGGACGCCGGACCCCGGCTCACCGAGCCGCCCGGCATGAACGTCAAGAACATCCCCGATCCCGCCGCACAGGCCGCCGCGCGCGACGCGTCGCAGGGACGGGCGGGCACCGCGGGCGTCGCCGGCATCCCCCAGGGCAGCGCCGTCGAGGGCACCGTCACCGCGCGGCACGGCACACACCTCATCGGCAGTCCCGCACCCGGCTCCGCGGGAATGCCGGCGGCAGCGGTCTCCACCTGCGTGGGCGGCCAGGGCGCCCACTGGACCTGCGCCACCCCGCGGCCGACCGGCAGCGAGCGGATCGACTTCATCGACCCCGTCGAATGGGACGAGCACCTCGCCGCCGCCGAACGACTGCTGCACACCAACCACACCGCGTTCTCGAGCATCCCCCGGACCGAGACCCTGCTCGAACTGCTCGCCGAGGAGTTCCCGACCTTCCCGGTGCGCCGACTGCCGGTCGCGGCGGACAGCCGGGCCGACGGCACACTGCGCTGGGGCGGCACCGACGTGATCCTCGGCCGGGCGAGCCGCGTCCGCCTGCGCCCCCGCACCCTGTGCACCCGGCTGCTGCTGTCCGGGAACCGGGTGACAGGAGCCGTACTCCACGACCTGGACTCCGGGGAGGCGGAGCAGTTCACCGCGGACGCCGTGGTGGTCGCCGCCGACGCGGTCCGCACCCCCCGGTTGCTGTGGGCCTCCGGCATCCGGCCACCCGCGCTGGGGCGTCACCTCACCGAACACCCGCTCCTGTTCGGCGTGGTGGCGGTACGGCCCGGGGTCCTTCCCAGGACCTCGCCGGAGCACGTCGACCCGATCACCACGGCCGTCAACCTCGGCTTCAGCGACACGGAGCACCCCTTCCACGCCCAGCTGATGTTCAGCCCGACCTGCCCCGTCCCCCTGCCGCCGGCCCATCCCCAGGCGAACAACCCGGACGGCTACATCGGCATGGGCTGGGGCGTACGCAAGTGGCCCCGGGACACCGACCGGCTGATCTTCGACGACGACGCGCCGGACGAGTTCGGCCTGCCGGGCATCCGGATCGCCTACGACCTCACCGAACGCGAGGAGGCGGAACTGGCCACCGCGCGATCGGTGGCCACCCGCACCGCGGCACTCTTCGGCGACTTCCTGCCGGGCATGCCGCGCGTGATGCCGGCGGGCAGCTCGCTGCACTACATGGGCACCTTCCGGATGGGAGCCGCCGACGACGGACACAGCGTGTGCGACACGTACTCGCGTCCCTGGGGCGTGGAGGGCCTGGTCCTCGCCGGCAACGGCCTGATCCCGACGGCGAACGCCTGCAATCCGACCCTGACCGGCGTCGCACTCGCCGTGAGGGGGGCGGGCAGGCTCGCGTCACTGCTTTCACGGGCAGAGCAGGACTGAGCCGGAGCCCGTCGCGGGGGCGCGAGCGCAAGTCGGCCCGTGGCCAGGGGGACGTCCCCCTGGCCACGGGCCTTGCCACTCGCACCGGCCGGTGAACTGCCGTGGCACGTTCACACGGCAGTGGTGCTGTCCACGCGGAGCGGCGCGTTCGTGCAGGCGGTGACGTCCTCGATCGTGACGCCGGGGGCGGTTTCGACGAGGGTGAGGCCCTCCGGGGTGATGTCGAGGACGCCGAGGCCGGTGATGACGCGGTGCACGCACTGCTCTCCGGTGAGCGGGAGGGTGCATTCCTCGAGGATCTTGGGGCTGCCGTCCTTGGCGGTGTGTTCCATGAGGACGATGACCCGCCGGGCGCCGTGGACGAGGTCCATGGCGCCGCCCATGCCCTTGACCATCTTGCCGGGGATCATCCAGTTGGCCAGGTCGCCCCGTTCCGAGACCTGCATGGCACCCAGTACGGCCGTGTCGATGTGGCCGCCGCGGATCATGCCGAAGGAGAGGGCGGAGTCGAAGAAGCTCGCGCCGGGCAGGACGGTGACGGTCTCCTTGCCCGCGTTGACGAGGTCGGCGTCGACCTCTGTCTCGGTGGGGTAGGGGCCCGTGCCGAGGATGCCGTTCTCGGAGTGCAGGACCACGTGCACGCCGGCCGGCAGGTGGCCGGGGATCAGCGTCGGCAGGCCGATGCCCAGGTTGACGTAGGAGCCGTCGGTGAGTTCGGCGGCGGCGCGGGCGGCCATCTGGTCGCGGGTCCAGGCCATCAGGAACGTACCGTCCTCTTCTCGATCTTCTTGTCGGCGGCTTCCTCGGCGGTGAGCGCCACGATCCGCTGGACGTAGATGCCGGGCAGGTGGATCTCGTCGGGGCGCAGTTCTCCGGGTTCGGCGAGTTCCTCGACCTCTGCGACCGTGACGCGGCCGGCCATGGCGGCCGGCGGGTTGAAGTTGGCGGCGGCCTTCCGGAAGACGAGGTTGCCGTGGCGGTCGCCGCGCCAGGCCCGTACGAGGGCGAAGTCGGTGACGATGCCGTGCTCCAGGACGTGCGTGCGGCCCCCGAAGTCGCGGGTCTCCTTGGGCGGGGAGGCCACGGCGACCGAGCCGTCGGGCGAGTGCCGCCAGGGCAGTCCGCCCGCGGCGACCTGCGTACCGACGCCTGCCGGGGTGAAGAAGGCCGCAATACCCGCACCGCCGGCCCGCAGGCGCTCGGCCAGCGTGCCCTGGGGCACCAGTTCGACCTCGAGCTCTCCGGACAGGTACTGCCGGGCGAACTCCTTGTTCTCGCCGACGTAGGAGCCGGTGACCCTGCTGATGCGGTGCGCGGCGAGGAGTACGCCGAGGCCGCGGCCGTCGACGCCGCAGTTGTTCGAGACGACCTTCAGATCCCCGGCGCCGTGCGCGTACAGGGCGCGGATGAGGGTTTCGGGTACGCCGCTGAGACCGAAACCGCCGACGGCCAGCGAGGCGCCGTCGGGAATGTCGGCGACCGCTTCCGCGGCGCTCGCTCGGACCTTGTTCATGCGGAGGAAGTCCTTTCAGGGGCTCGCGCCGGGCAGGACGGCGGACCAGCCGCCGTCGACGACGAGGTTGGCCCCCGTGATGTAGGCGGCTTCGTCGGAGGCGAGGAAGACGGCGGCGTTGACGACGTCGTCGGGGTCTCCGACGCGGCCGAGCGGGATGTGGCGGGCGATGGCGCGCATCGGGTGGTCGTCGGAGAGGAGATTGGTGCGGGAGCCCGCGGTGTCGATCAGGCCGGGGCTGACGCAGTTGGCGCGGATGCCGTGCGGGGCGCCTTCGGCGGCGAGTTGGCGGGTCAGCGCGATGACGGCGCCCTTGGAGGCGGAGTGCGCGGTCCGCTGGTTGGTGAGCGAGCCGGTGAGCCCTGCGGTGGAGCCGACGGTGAGGACGCAGCCGCGGCTGCGCCGCAGATGCGGCCAGGCGGACCGTACGGTCAGCCACACCGAGTCCAGTTCGGCCCGCATGGTGAAGGCGAAGTCCTGGTAGGGCTGGCTGTCGACCGGTCCGAAGCGGACGGCGCCCGCGTTGGCGTAGACGATGTCGATGCCGCCGAAGGCGTCCACGGCTTCCTCGACCCAGGAGGAGACGGACCGCTCGTCGGTGACGTCCAGGGGGCCGGGGGTCAGCGCGGTCCCGCCTTCGCGGGCGATGAGGCGCTGCGTGTCGAGTGCCTCCTCGTGCAGCAGGTCACCGCCCACGACGAGCGCGCCCTCGGCCGCGAAACGCAACGCCGCGGCCCGCCCCTGGCCGCGGGCGGTCCCGGAGATCAAGGCCACCTTGCCGTCGAGCCGCTTCATGCGCCGGCCTCCCCGAGGAGCGCGTCCGACACGGACTTCACGCCGCCGTGCGCGGTCAGGCCGCCGTCCACGGCGATCTCCGCACCGGTGATGAAGGAGGACTCGCTCGACAGGAGGAAGACGACCAGCGGGGTCACCTCGGCCGCGGTGCCCGTGCGCCCGAGCGGGGTCTCGCGAATGTTGGCGTCGCGGAAGACGGGTGCGGCGGAGGCGGTCATCTCGGTCTCGATGTAGCCGGGGTGGATCGTGTTGACGCGGATGCCGCGCGGGCCGAGTTCCGTGGCCGCGGTCTTCGACAGGCCGCGCAGGGCCCATTTGCTGGTCGTGTAGGCGACCGGGTAGTGAGCGGTGAGGGCCGCCGAGGATCCCACGTTCACGATGGACGCGCCGGGCGGCATGAGCGGCGCGAGGTGCTGGATGCCGAGCAACGGGCCCGTCACGTTGACCGCGTGGACCCGGGCCAGATCCTTCGGGCGCACGTCGCCGACGCGGGCGCGCCAGGTGATGCCGGCGTTGTTCACCAGGCCGTGCACCTGCCCGTACGTCTCCTGGAGCTCGGCGGCCAGCTCGGCCCAGTCCTGCTCGCTGGTGACGTCGAGGCGACGACAGCCCTCGGCGGACGTGACGTCGGTGGCGACGACGCGGGCTCCCTCCCGCACCAGCGCCTCGGCCTCGGCGGCGCCCTGGCCGCGGGCGGCTCCGGTGACCACGACGACCTTGCCGAGCAGCCGCTTGGGGTGCAGGTCGCTCACGGCCTCTCCCGGGAGCGGCGCCGGCCGGCGGGGAGGGGCACGGGGTCGGCGCCGGGGACGACGGTGTTGGTCACGGAGCCGATGCCTTCGACCGTGAGCGTGACGGTGTCGCCGGGCTCGAGCGGCGGCGGGGTCCGTTCCCCGCGTACGCCCCACAGCTCGGCGAGGCAGCCGCCGTTGCCGCAGGTACCGGAGCCGAGCACGTCGCCCGGGACGACCCGGGTGCCGCGGGAGGCGTAGGCGACCATCTCCTCGAACGTCCAGCTCATGTTGGACAGCAGATCCCTGCCGACGACCTCGCCGTTGACCTCGGCAGTGAGCTCCAGCCTCAGGAAGCCCTCCTCGTCCCGGTACGGCTCGAGCTCGTCGGCGGTGACCAGGCAGGGGCCGAGGGTGGTGGCGGTGTCCTTGCCCTTGCACGGGCCGAGTCCGACCTTCATCTCGGCGGACTGCAGGTCCCGTGCGGACCAGTCGTTGAAGACCGTGTAGCCGATGATGTGGTCGCGTGCCTGGTCGGGCGTGAGGTCGCGGCCCTCGCGGCCGATGACCGCGGCGACCTCCAGCTCGAAGTCCAGGACGGCGGAGCCCGGCGGCATCGGGATGTCGTCACCCGAGGCGTAGATCGCGTGCGGGTTGGTGAAGTAGAAGGTGGGCGCGGCGTACCACTGCTCGGGCACCCCTCCGGTGCCCTCCACGGAGCGGCGTACGCCTTCGACGTGCTCCTCGAACGTGACGAAGTCCCGCACGGACGCGGGCCGCAGCGGTGGCAGCAGGCGTACCTGGGAGACGTGCGGGCCCGGGGCGACGTCGAGGGTGGCGGCACCGAGGTCGAGGAGCGAGGACAGACCGTCCCCGGCGGCGATGACCTCGGTCAACGAGCGGACGCCGGGCACGGGATACAGCACGCCGTCGTCGTCGACCACGGCGACGCGGGGCTGGTGCTGGTGTTCGTAGGCGACGAAGCGCATGAGCAGCTCCTGGCTGGGGCTCGGCCCGGGGCGCGGCGCTGTGTGTCAGGTCAGGCGACAGGCCGTCGCGCCCCGGGAGTTCGGGGAGGGATCAGACCGGCGGGGCGACGAAGCAGCCGCGGTCGGGGTCGTTGAAGGACTCCTTGGCGACCAGTTCGTTCATCGGGTTGGCGGTGCCCCACTGGTCGGTGACCTCGGGCTGGGAGAAGTCGTAGACGTGCGGGTGCCAGGTGTCCTCGTCCAGGCACTCCAGCTCGGTGGTGTACTCGACGGTGTTGCCGTGCGGGTCGAGGAAGTACGTGAAGGTGTTGTCGCCGGCCATGTGGCGGCCGGGGCCCCAGATCTTCTGGAAGCCGGCGCGGATGACCCGGCCGGAGCCGCGCATGTACTCGTCGATGCCGCGCATCTCGAACGACACGTGGTGCAGGGAGGTGTGCGGGCCCTTCGCCAGGGCCATCGAGTGGTGCTGGTCGGAGATCCGCATGAAGTGCATGACCTCGCCCATGTGCGGCGAGCTCAGGGTGTCGGAGAGCCGGAAGCCGAGGTGGGTCTCGTACCAGGCGCGGGTGCGGTCCAGGTCGGGGGAGTTGAGGACCACGTGGGACAGCTTGACCGGGATCGACTCCTTCTCCTCGATCTTGCGGTGCTGCCGTACCGCCACGTCGGCCGAGACCTCGACGGTCCGGCCGTCCACGTCGAAGAAGCGGAAGCCGTACCCGCCGCCGGGCGTGTCCACGGTGCCCGGCCGCGTGATCAACCGCACGCCGCCGGACAGGAGTCGCTCGGCGAGGGTGTCGACGTCGGCGGGCGTGGCGGCTCCGTAGGAGACGAGGTCGAGGCGCTTCTCCTCGGCCTTGCGCAGCCGGACGACGTACTGCTCGGGGGAGCCCTCCGCGGCGAGGAAGGAGATCCCGGAGTCCTCGGCGACCTTGGTCAGACCCCAGACGCCCGCGTAGAAGTCGAGTTGTCTGTCGTAGTCGGGCACGGCCAGGTCGACGTGCCGCAGATGGGTGAGCAGTCGTGCGCTCATGGGGTTCCTCCTCAGGACAGGGTCAGGTCGAGCAGGGCGGAGGCGGTGCCGCCGCGGATGGCCTCGAAGTCGGCCTCGGGGACCTGCGCGGCGCGCAGCGCGCCGAGGGGGTCCTCCGTGCCCATGTCGAAGGGGAAGTCGGAGCCGAGCAGCACCCGGTCGGGTCCGGCGACCCGGATCAACTCCCGCAGGACGGACGGGTCGTGCACCAGCGAGTCGAAGTACAGGCGCTTCAGATAGCTGCTGGGCGGTCGGGCGCAGCCGGCGGACGCGTCGGTGCGGGCGGCCCAGGCGTGGTCGGAGCGGCCGATGTGCGTGGGCAGATAGCCACCGCCGTGGGCGGCGATCACCTTCAGCGCCGGGTGGCGGTCGAGGACTCCCGAGAAGATCAGGTGCGACAGCGCGACGGCGTTCTCGGTGGGCTGTCCCACGGTGTTGGACAGGTACCACTGGTCCAGACGCTCGTCCAGCGTGCAGCCGAAGGGGTGCAGGAAGACGACGGCGCCCGTCTCCTCCGCCCGGGACCAGAACGGCTCGTAGGCCGGGTCGGACAGTTCCCGGCCAGGGGCGTGGCTGGAGATCTCCACCCCGGCCAGACCCTGTTCCAGTGCGTGATCGAGCGCGCGCACCGTGTGCCCGGGGTGTTGGAGCGGTGCGAGGCCGAGGCCGCGCAGCCGGTGCGGGGCGGCCGAACAGTGCGTGGCCGTCGCCTCGTTGGCCAGCCGGTACAGCTTCTCGGCGGTCTCCTCGTCCGTCCAGTAGTGGTAGTGCGAGGGGGAGGGGCTGACGAGCTGGACGTCGACGCCCTGCGCGTCCATCGCGGCCAGCCGTGCGGCCGGGTCGGTGAGCCGCGGGACGCGTTCGCGCACCATGGGGCCGCTGACCGCGAGGGCCGCGGGGCCGTTGCGCCGCGCGTCCAGCGCTCTCGCCGTCGCCTGCCCGGGCAGGCCCTCCACGAGTGATTCGACTTCCGGCAGCAGCACGTGCGCGTGGACGTCGACGGTGGGCGCGGTCACGGCAGCTCCCTGAGCATCGTCATCGTGCGGCCCATGAGACCGGGCACGTCCGCGTCGCGTACGCCGTCGAGCTGCCACTGCCCGATCTGCACGGACGCCTCGACCACCGGACGGACGCGGGCGATCCGCCGGTCGTAGTACGACTGGAGGAGCGCGTCGTCCCAGACCTCGGCGCCGGTCAGCAACTGCACGAGCACCCAGGCGTCCTCCAGGGACAGGGCGGCGCCCTGGGCGAGGGTGGGCGGACAGCAGTGGGCGGCGTCGCCGACGAGGACCACGCGGCCCCGGTGCCAGGAACCCTCGACCAGCATCCGGTCGAACCAGCTGTAGTTGACCTTCGCCGGATCGGTGATGTGCTCGGTGATCTCCGGCCAGGATCCTCCGTAGGCCGCGGTGAGGCCGCGCATCTCGTCGGCGTAGGACTCCGGCGGGATCGACGCCCGGTCGCGGTTGGCCTCGACCACGTAGGCGTAGATCGTGGTGTCGCTCGTCGGACAGTACCCGGCGATGTAGGCCGGACCGCCGTAGGCGAGATCCGTGCGGGTCACGCCGTCCGGCCGTGGCACCGCGACGCGCCAGATGGCCATGCCGGTGGGTTCCGGCTTGGCGGTGATCCCGATGGCCGCGCGGGTGGTGGAGCCCATCCCGTCGGCGGCGACCACCAGGTCGTAGCGGTCCTCGGTGCCGTCGGTGAAGCGCACGCTCACACCGGAGTCGTCCTGCTCCAGGTGCTCGACGCGGGTGCCGAGGCGCACCGAGGCGCCGCTGCTGCGTACGGCGTCGATCAGGATGCGCTGGAGCCGGGGGCGCTGCATGCCGACGGTGGCGGGCAGGTCGTCGCCGCCGGTGCGGATGTCCTCGGCGACGTGCAGGACCGTACCGTCGGGAGCGGTGATGCCGACGGACCCGAAACCGAAACCGGAGGCGCTGACCTCCTGCCACACGCCCAGCTCGCGCAGGACCCGCAGGGCGTTGCCCTGCAGGGTGATGCCCGAGCCGGCGGTGGCGTTCCAGTCGTCCTTCGCCTCGATCAGGTCGACGCTCAGACCGGCCCGGCGCAGCAGAATGGTCATGGCGTTACCGGCGGCGCCACCGCCGATCACCAGGACCGTGCGGGCTGTGTTCATGGGGAACTCCGTTGTCGAGCGAGTCACTTGACCGCGATCGGGTTGACGGGGGAACCGACGGCGCCGGTGATGCGCAGCGGAGCGGCGGTGAGCCAGAACTCGTACACGCCGTCTTCCGCGCAGTCCTCGGCCAGGGCTTCCAGGTCCCACATCTCGCCGATGAGGAGTCCGATGTTGGGTATCGCGACCTGGTGCAGGGGCTGGAAGGCGTTCTCGAACTCGTTGGGGCGGACCTCGAAGCCCCAGGTGTCGGTGGCGATCGCGGCGATCTCGGTGCCGTGGAGCCAGCCGGCCGTGGTGAAGGACAGGCCCGGCGCGGGGCCGCCGGCGTAGTCGCCCCACCCGTCCCGGCGGACGCGCGCGAGCTGACCGGTGCGCACCAGCACGATGTCGCCGCGTCCCACGCTCACCCCGTGCGCCTCGGCGGTGGCGGTCAGGTGCTCCTGGGTGACGGCGAATCCGTCGGGCAGCTCGCCCGCGGTGCCCACGACCCGTCCCACGTCCAGGAGCACGCCGCGCCCGGCCACATGAGGGGCCATGTGCTCGATGCCGGTGACCAGGTCGCCGTCGGAGGTGACGACCTCCTCGGCCGCGCGACCGTTCCACGCCTTGCCGTGGTCGAAGATGTGCCCCAGCCCGTCCCACTGCGTGGAGCACTGCAGCGGCATGGCGATCACGTCGTCTGCGCCGCCGATGCCGTGCGGGAACCCCTGCCGGCCGAGGGCTGCGTCGGTGCCGGTGTCCAGCATGGTGTGCACCGGGTTGGTGCGCCGCCGCCAGCCCTTCTGCGGGCCGTCCATGTCGAAGGACTGCGACAGCGAGAAGCTGACCCCGCGCCGGACGAGCCCGGCGCCCTGGCGGCGCTTGTCCTCGTCCAGGAAGTTCAGGGTGCCGAGCCGGTCGTCCTCGCCCCAACGGCCCCAGTTGGAGTACGCCTTGGCCGCCAGCGCGATCGAGCGCCCCGGGTCACGGGGATCGACGGCGGTCATGCCTTCGTCTCCGCCACACATCGGGTGCGCTGGGCGCCGAGCCCGGTGACCGAGCCGTCCATGACGTCGCCGTCGCGCAGCAGCCGGCCCCAGTGCATGCCGTTGCCGGCCGGGCTGCCCGTGAGCACCAGGTCGCCCGGGAGGAGATGAGCCGTCTGCGAGGCGTACGACACCATCCGCGCGACCTTGAAGATCATGTCCTTGGTCGACTCGTCCTGCATGGTCTCGCCGTTGAGCTTCAGCGTCACGCGCAGGTCGTCGGGGTTGGCGATGGACTCCGCGGGCACGATCCACGGGCCGAGCGGCGTGAAACCGGGCGCGTTCTTGCTGCGCAGCCAGTCGGTGCCGATCTGCGGCATGTCCCGGCGGAAGACGGTCGACCGGTCGGTCAGATCGTTGGCGATCGTGTAGCCGGCGATGTGTGCGGCCGCCTCTTCGACGGACACCCGGTACGCGGGCCGGCCGATCACGACCGCCAGTTCCAGCTCCCAGTCCGGCTTCTCGGCCCAGGCGGGCAGCACGACGTCGTCGTAGGGACCCGTGATCGCGCTGGGCAGGCCGATGAACACATAGGGCAGGTCCTCGGCCGCCCGCCGGTCCATGATCTCGGCCGCCTCCGCCCGCCGTTCGGCCTCGGGCCGGTCGTCGCCGGGGGCGCGGTGGGCGACGTGCAGGTCGATCACGTGCTGCCGGTAGTTCGCACCCGACTGGAAGATCTGACGCGGCTCGACCGGGGCGTGCACCTGAAGGTCCGTGATCGGTGTGCGGCCGGCACCGGTGTCGGCGGCCAGGGCGCGCAGCTGCGGCAGGATCTCGTCCCAGCGCTCCAGCAGGTCCAGCACGGTCAGCCGTTCGTCACCCAGCGCGGCCCGAAGGTCGAGAGCGTTGCCGTCAGGCGTGACGAGAGCGGGAAAGCGAGGCCCGTCGGGGGCCGAGAGAGTCGCGAGGGCGAACGGTCCGGCGAAGAGTGCGGACGCGGATTCAGGTTTCACGGACATGTCCTCCTGATTGCGGTGCGACTAATCTGAACCCCGGACCACCGATCAGGGAAATCGATTCTGTGGATGACCTCAATCCATTCCGTGGATCCCATTTCACGGATCCCATTCCATGGCCCCAGTCCATGGATCTCTCCGGGTCGGTATCGCTCTGCAGAGGAACCCTCATGAACCTGGCCCGCCTGGACCTCAACCTCGTCGTCGCTCTGCGCGCCCTGCTGGAGGAGCGCAACGTCACCCGTGCCGGGCAGCGCGTCGGGCTCAGCCAGCCCGCGATGAGCGCCGCCCTGTCCCGGCTGCGCCGGCACTTCGACGACGACCTGCTCGCCCGCGTCGGCGGCCACTACGAGCTGACCGCGCTGGGACAGGTGCTCCTGGACCGGACCGCCACCGCGTACGACGTGCTGGAACGCCTCTTCGCCAGCCAGGCGGACTTCGACCCGGCCAACGAGGACCGGGAGTTCAGACTGGTGGCGTCCGACTACGCCGTCGCGGTCTTCGGCGCCGAACTGGCCCGCGTGATCCACGAGGAGGCGCCCGGGATCAAGCTGCGCTTCTCGCAGACCCCGACGACCGTGGTGGACGACACCGCCACGCTGCTGAGCGCCTGCGACGGGCTGTTCATGCCGCACGGCGTCATCAGCGACTTCCCCGCCACCGACCTCTACGACGACCGGTGGGTCTTCCTCGTTGCGCAGGACCACCCGAGCGTCGACGACCGGCTCACCCGCAAGGACCTGGCCCGCCTGCCCTGGGTGACGTACCAGCGCACGTACGACGCACCGGCGGTGCGCCAGCTCGGCATGCTCGGCATCGAACCGCGCGTCGAAGTCTCCGTCGACAGCTTCCAGTCGCTGCCGCTCCTCGTCGCCGGCACCCGGCGCATCGCGCTGGTCCAGCAGCGCATGGCCCGGATGATGGAACCCATCGCCGCCGTCCGGGTGGTGGAGCCGCCCTACGAAGCCGTACCGCTGCGGGAGGCACTGTGGTGGCATCCGGTGCACACCCACGACGCGGCACACATCTGGCTGCGCGAGACCGCCGCCCGCGTCGGGGCCCGTCTGGGCCCTCAAGACTGAGCGGGGCTCATGGGACTCCTCGTATGCCGGTCCGTCGGGCGGGAGACCGCCGGGCCCGGCGCAGCCCGCGACACCGCTATCCACGCACTGGATCAGGAGCATCGGCAACTTGGATGACGTGAGGGCTGGGCAGGCAGGGACCCGGAACGCATAGTCGTGGGACACCACCGCGCCGGTCGGCCGCCCGCGGGACTGCCTCCACGGCAGATCCGGTCCGGCCCGGTCCGGCCCGGTCCGGTCCGGCCCGTCGCACGGGGCCCTTTCCCTCCCTCACGTCCCACGGAGTGTCGCCATGCCCGCTTCCGCCGCCCCGCCCGCTCACGAACAGGCGGGGGACCCGGCCGTCAGCGGCAGGCTGCCCGCCGTGCTGCTGATGGCGGGCAGCTGCCTGCCGATCCTGGGAGCCGTCCTCATCGCTCCGGTCCTCCCGCGTATGCAGGACCACTTCGCACACGTCTCGGGCGCCGAGGCTCTCGTCCCCCTCGTGCTCACCGTCCCCGCCCTCTCCCTGGCCGTGCTCGCCCCGTTCGCCGGAGTTCTCGTCGACCGGCTCGGCCGCAAGCGCCTGCTGGTCGTGGCCACCGTGCTGTACGCCCTGTTCGGCACCGTCCCGCTCTGGCTGGGATCGCTCCACGGCATCGTGCTCAGCCGCGTCCTGGTGGGCGTCGCCGAAGCGGCCATCATGACCTGCTGCACCACGCTGATCGGCGACTACTACAGCGGCCGGACCCGCGACCGGTACCTCGCGCTGCAGACCATGTGCGCATCGGCGTCCGCCACACTCTTCTTCGTCCTGGGCGGGGCCCTGGGCTCGATCGGCTGGCGAGCGCCCTTCTGGCTGTACGCCGTCGGACTGCTGCTCGCTCCGGCGATGGCCCGGGTGCTGCCGACCCCACGTCCGACGACCGAGCCGGCGGCATCCGGCCGGCACCCGTTCCCGCTGCGGCGCATGGCGGGGATCTGCGCGCTGACCGTCTTCGGCGCCGTGGTCTTCTACACCGTGCCCGTGGAGATGTCGTACCTCATGGACGACCTGGGCGTGCGGTCCACCGGCGCGGTGGGCGCGGCCACGGCACTGGCCAGCGCGGCCACCGTCGTGGGCTCGGTGCTCTTCACCAGGCTCACCGATCGGCCCCGCCGCCGTATGCCGCTCCTCTTCCTCCTGTGCGCCGTGGGCTTTCTGCTGATGGGAGCGACGGACCACATCACCCTTCTCATCGCCGGAGCCGTCGTCAACTGCGTCGGTACGGGGCTGCTCCTGCCCTCCCTGCTGACGACGGCGCTGTCCCGGCTCGACTTCGCCGACCGCGGACGTGGCACCGGCCTGTGGACGGCGGCCTTCTTCCTCGGCGAGTTCGCCTGCCCGCTCGCCCTGCTGGCAGCCAAGGGCATGCTCGGCACCCTGGCCTCGGCCGTCGTCCTCCTCGGCCTGCTCACGACGCTGGCCGCGGCCGCACTGCTCCCCCTGACCCGCCGATCACCGAAGACAGTGCCCCAGCACGTTCCCGAAAGCAGCTGACTCCGACGGGCCACCGCGTCGGCGTCCCCGTGGCACGGACAGCAGCTCGGCCGACCCACGGTGCGCCGACGTCACGGGGGCCGTCAGCGTGAAGTGGCCGCGCGCAGCGCCCACTCGTGCACCGCCGCGGTGTGGAGGGCGGTCTCCAGGTTGTGGGCCTCGTCCGCCGACGGATCGTCCCTGCCGAAGACGCGGTCGGCGAGATCGGCGAGCGTGTCACTGTCCTCGGGTGTCGGTGCGAACAGCACGCTGTACAGCGTGTCGAAGCTCTCGGGCTGGGCTTCGGCCGCCTCCACACCGGTCCAGACACCCGCGCACCGAAGCTGCAGCAGGGTGATGAAGGAACGGAGAGCGTCCCGCTGGACGTCCGGGTCGGCGTCGGCGTGCAACCGTGCCCGCAGGTCGGCATACAGCTGCGGCAGACCGAGACCCAGTACGCGTGTACCCGCGTAGGTCCACAGCGCCGAACCGGTGCCGCTGCCGCAGGCTTCCCAGCGGTCGTTCCACAGCAGGCGGGTGAAGGCGGAGCGCGCGTGGTCGCCGTGCAGGGAGATACCCAGGACCAGGCCGCCGTTGCAGTCGACCGAGGCGTGGTTCTCACCCCATGCCACGAGCCGGTCCAGCCACGACGGGTCTTCGGTCTTCGGGGCGAGGACGGGCAGGAACTCGGGGAACAGGCCGGCCCCTTCGTGCTTCTCCAGCGTCTCCGCGATGGTGTCCCGCAGGTCCTCGCACGGCAGGTGCAGCAGTCCCAGGCACGCGTCCCTCGACACGTAGTGCGAGTCGTCGACGTGGTCCCAGAGCAGGGGCGTGGCCTCGGCGTATCCCAGGCGGCCCACGGCGTGGAGCACGCCGGAAGGCACGCCGTCGCGCAGTCGGCCCCCCTCGACCGTCGCCTCCCAAAGGCGCGCGGCCAGCCGCCGGTCACCATGGCGGGCAAGGACCGGCACCAGCGCCTCGTGCGCGGCGGGCGCCGAGAGGAACAGCGGAAGAAGCGCCTGCGCATCGGCCGGCCCGCCGTGTCGGAGCACGGCCTCGGCGGCCATGGACTCCCATCGCCGCGCCACCCCCGGGGCGTCATCGCCGGCGCATCGGTCGAGTACGGCCTGCGTGGCCGGGGACAGCGTCAACTTGGCAACCGCCTCTGTGTGGACAACAGCGCACATCATGTCCGAGGCCGTGCACGCGATGCCACGCAGTTTGCGCGACTCGTCGACCTGCCCCGGAACGCCATGCCTCGAGGACCGTCGGGAGGGTCCGCCGACCGCTCCGCCGGGCTGGACGCACGGCAGGTCCTTCCTGCCGGCCGCATCACCGAGTCGCTCCGTCCACTTCAAGTGAGAACGTTTGCAGACTGGTTCGAGCAGCAGCCGAGCCCTGGCACGCGGGCGAACGTTCACGAGATCCGACGACACGGCACTCGCCTCGTCGGCCGGAATCACCGACGCCTACCCGCACCTGCGTCACCTGGTGTTTTCCCGGACCTTGACCGAGAGCCCGGGCCCGGCCGTCGAACTGGTCGCCGACGACCCGGTGGCGACCGTGCGCGAGCTCAAACAGCAGGACGGCAAGGACATCTGGCTACTCGGCGGCGCCGAGCTCGCGGGCTCCCCGTACGCCGAGATCGACACGCTGATCCTCAAGGTCGGCCCGCTGACCATCGGTGACGGAATCCCTCTGTTCTCCCGCAAGGCCGGCTTCGACCCTCAAACCTGGAATCTCGCGGACCACACGGTCCTCAAGAGCGGCGCGGTGATCCTCACCTGCACGCGCGTCAGCAGCTGAGCGTTCCAAGTCGGCGCTCGCCGGCTGCGTGGCCGGACGCGGGTGCGTACAGAGGGTCCCTCAGGCACCGCCGTGGCCGCATGCCACGGCGGTGCCTGCAACGGCCCGTACTCGATGGCGCGGTGCGGTCATTCGACGGCCTCCCGGATGAGAGCTGTTCCTGCGAACGCGCCGTTGGTGAACTTCCCGGCGGTGAGGAAGGCGATGCGTCCGTTCGCGCTCGATCGGGCGCTCCCGCGGCTTGGGGCAAGTCGAGGCGGGTGCCGAGACGGGAGGGGCTCGGTCGTCGACTCCCTGTCGATGCCCGTGTCTCACGGCTGTGCCGGTTGCTGGAAGCCGGATAAGAGCAACCTGTCAACGAGCCCAGCACTTTTCCTGAATACGCGGAGCAACCCCACCGAAGGGGACACGTTCCGAGGGGTCGCGCCTTGAGGTGTCAACAATATTGCTGATAGTTCTCTCGTCGATCGCGCGCGTGTCCTGGACGGTGCCGCCGGAAGAACCTGCGGCACCGTCTCCCACCCTCGTCCTCAGGGAGTGTCGTGAGCAAAGAGAGAACAAGTCGGGTGCGCAGCCGCAGGGTTCGGCGGGGTATCGCGGGCATGGCCGTCGGAGTGACCCTCGCCGTCGGCGGATTCGCCGTGGCGAACGCTTCGACCACCACCGGTGGGGCGAGCGCGGCGCCGGCCGCCGAGCGTCCCGTCGACAAGAACGCCAAGGGCGTCGCAGCCGTGGTCAGCGCCGCCAACGCGTTCCTGAACACGCTGGACTCCGACCAACAGGCCTCCACGGTCCTGGACTTCTCGCAGGCGAACGCGACCGCCTGGTCCAATCTGCCGTGTGGTTCCTCCTGTCGGCCAGGCATCGGCCTCGGCACCCTGACCGATGACCAACTGGCCTCGGCGGAAAACGTGTTGAAGGTCGCCCTCGGCTCCGGCAAGGACACCGGCTACGAGCACGTGCTGCAGACCCTCAAGGCCGACGACGTGCTCGCCTCGGCGGAGGCCACCAGCTCCGCCTCCGGCGCGCCCACCTCGGAGCCGACCGGCTCGGCCACCACGGAGCCGACCGACTCCGCGTCCGCGGAACCGACCGCCTCGGACTCGGCCGCACCCACCTCGACCGCCACCGATCTCCCCACCGGCGCGCCGCCCTCCGGTGGCCCCGGCGGCGGAGGCCCCGGCGGCTTCTCTTACGGCAGCGGCTCCTACTACCTGGCCTTCCTCGGCACCCCGTCGGCGGACGGCACCTGGCAGCTGCACTTCGGCGGCCACCACCTCGCCGTCAACATCACCTACAAGGACGGCAAGGCCGCCGGTGCCAGCCCCTTCTTCACGGGTGTCGAGCCGACCAGCTGGACCGCCGACGACGGCACCACGTACGCGCCGCTCGCGAAGTTCCGCGACGGCCTGCTGAAGCTGACCGGCAGTCTGAGCACCGGCCAACTGGCCCAGGCCAAGCTGTCCCAGTCCTTCGGCGACGTGCTGCTCGGCCCCAGCCAGGACGGCAAGTTCCCGGAGACCAAGGAAGGCATCAAGGTCAGCGAGCTGTCGCCCAAGCAGCAGAAGCTGGTCCTGGCCGCCATCCACCCGTGGGTCGCCGACGTCGACGACGCCACGGCGGACCGGCTCATGAAGACGTACGCCAAGGAGCTGTCCGAGACCTACGTCGCCTACTCCGGCGGCACGGGTCTGGACACCCAGGGCGACTACGTCCGCATCGACGGTCCCAGCGTCTGGGTCGAGTTCGTCTGCCAGAACGGCGTGGTCTTCCGCGACAAGATCCACTACCACACCGTGTACCGGGACCACACCCGCGACTACGGCAGCGAGTTCTCGTTCTCATGACCCGACCGCGAACCTGGCTGACCGCAGCACTCGTACGCCTGGTGGCCGGGATCGCGATCGCGGTGCCGGCGGCGCTCCTGACCGGGGCGTCGCCGGCCGCCGCGCATCCGATGCCGCACTCGGTCGTGGAACTCGACGTCCACCAGGCCGCGGTGGAAGCGCGGCTGGAACTCCCGGTCGGCGAGTTCGCCGTGGCCAGCGGCATCGACCTGAGCGACGCCACCCGGGCCACGCTGTCCCGGAGGGCCGCAGCCGTCCGCGCGTATCTCGGACGGCACATCCGCCCGGCCACAGCCTCGGGCACGCGGTGGCAGGTCACCGTCGGCGCGCTCAGCATCGGCCGCGCCCGACAGACCTCGACCGGCCAGTATCGCGAGCTGGTCGCCGAGGCCGTGCTGACCCCGCCCGCCGGTGCCGACGTACGGCACTTCACCTTCGGCTACGACGTCATCGTCCACCAAGTCGTCACGCACGTAGCCATGGTGTCGGTCCGTCAGGACTGGGCGGCCGGCCGGGTCGACGGCAAGGGCACCACCCAGGTCGGCACCATCCGGATCGACGCCCGGACCATGACGGTCCCGGCCCTGAAGGTCGACCTCGGCGACGGCAGCGTCTGGCGCGGATTCCGCGCGATGGTCGAACTGGGCGGCGACCACATCCTCACCGGCACCGACCATCTGCTCTTCCTGCTGATCCTGCTCCTGCCCGCGCCCCTGGCGGCCCGTGGGCACCGCTGGGACGGCCTGGTGGCCTCGCGTGCCGCACTCGTACGCATCGGCCGCATCACCCTGGCCTTCACCACCGGGCACTCCGTCGCGCTGGCCGCCAGCGCGCTCGGCCGAGTGGACATTCCCGCCTGGCCGGTCGAGGCGTTCATCGCCGCGAGCATCCTCGTCGGCGCCGTCCACGCCGTCCGCCCGCTGTTCCCGGGCCGGGAGGCGGTCGTGGCCGCGGTCTTCGGACTCGGTCACGGCCTCGCGTTCTCCTTCGTCCTGGCCGAGATGCACCTGTCCACCGGACAACTCGTGACCAGCCTCCTCGGCTTCAACCTCGGCATCGAGCTGGTCCAGCTCCTGCTGGTCTGCCTCGCCCTGCCCTCACTGCTGCTGCTGGCACGCCTGCCCGCACAGCCGGTGCTGCGGCTGACCGGCGCCGTGCTCACCGGCACGGCGGCCCTGGGGTGGCTGCTGGACCGGTTGGGACAGCCCAACCCGGTCGCACGCGCCGCCGACAGCGCCGGATCACACACCACGGCACTGCTGGCCGGGCTGGCAGGGACGGCGGTGACGGCCGTGGCGTGGACACTGACCGCACGGCGACGTCCAGCGGCCGACGGCGCCTCGGAACCCCAGCGCGTCCAGGCGGACCGGGACGACCGGGCCGCGTCGGCGTCCGCCGACCGCCCCTCCGGGCCGCGACCCGACCATGACGGCCGAGACGCGGTACGGAAGTGAGCCAGGCCGGTCTGCTCGCCCCGATCAGGTCGGCCGTCGTGGTGAGCGCCCTGTCGCGTGGTGATCGTCGCCTGAGGAGGGGGACCGATCCCCGCTGTCATGTGTGGCGGTGGTACGCCTTGTCGGCGATGCGCCAGCCGTCGTCGACGCGGGCCAGCAGGAAGATGTCGGTGAACGTGTCCGCGCCGTGCGAGAGCGTCATGGTGGCGGTCGCGACGGTCCCGTGGACGTCTACGGCTTCGATACGTCGGTTGCGGGCCGGTTCGTCCGGCGCCGGCCGACCGTGGAAGAGGGCGCAGTACTCCTCCAGGCGCCAGGAGACGAACGCGCCGTCCCGGATCCCCTCGATGCGGGCGGTGGGCAGGAAGGCGTCGCGGAAGTGGGCGGGGTCGCCGGCGGCGTGGCCGCGGATGTAGGCGCGCAGCGGTTCGAGCACGGCGTCCTCCACGCAGGGCACCGTGGCGGCAAGTGCGATGTCGGCCTCGAGGGAAGCAGGGGTGTCGGCCAGGCCCGTCGCGCTGCGCAAGGGGGTGTCCGACGCGGCGGCCAGCAGAGCCATGTCCTTGGCCAGCGCAGCGATCGTGAAGTGGGCCGTGGCCGTGGTCGGCTCACCGAGCAGGAAGGGGCGCTTGCGGGCCACGAGCCCGCCGAGCTGGCCGAGTTCGAGGACGTCCAGCGTCTGGGTGCGGGGCAGGCCGAGGGCGTCGGCCTGCCGCAGTGCGTCGCGCAGCGCGAGGACGGCTCCCGCGAGGCTGTTGTTGGCGATCAGCTTGAGCGCGGCGGCGGTGGCGGCGTCGTCCACGCGATGGACGGTGCCCAGTGTTTCCAGAACCGGCCGGACTCGTTCGAGTGCGTCCTGGCCGGCGGCGGCGAGGATCTGCAGGGTGCCCGCGGCGGCGGCAGGCACCGAGCCGAGCAGGGGCGCGTGGACGTAGGACGGCCCGAGTCGCCGGGCCAGAGTCGACGCCTCGGCGGGGGCGATGGTGCTGGTGTTGAGGACGATCGTGTCCGCTCTCAGCGAGCCACGGACGTCGTCGAGCACCTGTTGACAGGCCGGCCCGTCGAACAGTGCCAGGACGACGAGGTCTGCCCGCGCCACGGCCTCGTTCGCATCGCCGGTCGTCCTGACGGTGTCCGAGGTGTGCCCTGAGCGGGTCCAGCCGACGACGTCCCGGCCCTGGGCGGCCAGGCGGGTCGCGATCGCGCCGCCCATGCGCCCCAGACCGAGGACGGCGATCGTGTGCGGTGTGGTCATGCCCGCCACAGTGGTGCACGCCAGTGCATGCGACAAGCGCAGATATCGCAGGTCCGCCCTGCGGGTCTCGCATACCTGCCGGGCATACTGCCGCCATGGACCTGACGGTGTGGCGGACTTACGTGACCGTGTGCCGGACCGGCTCGCTGTCGGCGGCGGCAGCCGAGCTCCATCACACGCAGTCGGCCGTCTCCCGACAGATCGCCGGGCTGGAGCGGCAGCTCGGCGTGCCTCTGGTGGAGCGACATCCACGTGGGGTGCGCCCGACGCCGGCCGGTGAGGTGTTCTGGCGCCACGCCCTGGCCACGCTCAACGAGGCAGACCGCGCCGTCCGCGCGGTACGGGACGCGCGCGACGGTGTGGGGGAGCGACCCCTGGCCATCGGAGCGACACCGTCTCTCGCCGCGGGGATCGTCCCGGAGGCCGTCCGGAGCCTGCTGGAGCAGGCAGGATCCCTCCGGTGGAGCCTGCTGCCGGCTCTGAGCGATCAGCTGCACGGCCGCGTGCTCGCCGGCGATCTGGACATCGCCGTCGTCACCGACGCTCCACCCGGGCTGACCGCCGACCCGCGGGTCGAGCGCAGGTTCCTCGGACTGGACGAGATGGTCGTCGTACTGCCCCTGGCCCATCCGCGGGCCGGACGCGGTCCGGTGCGCATCCAGACGCTGGCCGACCAGACCTGGGCCGAGGACAACGACGGCTCGGCGGCGCTCCTGCGCCAGCACGCCGCGCGCGCCGGAGTCGGCGCCCGCATCGACCTCACCGCGGCCGATCTGCCCGGCAAGCTGGCCCTGGTCGCCACCGGTCACGCCATCGCGTTGATCCCCGGAGTGCTGACGGGCGCGCTGCGGGCCGATGTCACCACGGTCGCCCTCATGGATCCCCCGACCCGCGGCATCTACACGATCACACCACGCCACGACGCCCACCCCCGCGCGGCATCTCTCCACGACCAGCTCGCCGCCGTGTTCGCCTCGTCCCGTCCGGCCCGGGCCGCCCACCGGCCGACCGGTACGGACACCCACCACCCCCACGCGCCCGGCGACCTCGATCCGGGGCGACTTGGCGGCGGGCTTCCGCGAGGAACGTGCGACTGACCAGTTGCCAACTGCGAGAGGGTATGTCGTGCGATGGCTTCAGACGGATTTCGCCAACTACCCCAGTTCCACCACTCGTTTGACGATCCCCCTTCTGCGAGTCGGCTGACGGCCCGTCTCCCAGAGGGCCGGGCAGGGAGCAATCGAGGCCCCGGCGTGCCGATGAGGTGTTCGGCGCGGCACGGCGGCCGCGCTCGGCGGACGGGGAACGATCCGGCGCAAGGCCGGACGCCCGACGGGCCGCCGTGTTGGGCGACACGGTCCCGGCACGGGGCGCGCGGCCTTCCGGCAGTGAAAGAGTGGAGGCATGTGCGGTCGATACGCCTCCACTCGCAGCCCGCAGGAGCTGGCTCCGCTCTTCCACGTGCCCGACGTACCCGCCCGGGAGGCGCTCGCGCCGAACTGGAACGTCGCCCCTACCAACGACGTGTGGGCTGTCCTTGAACGCGGACCCCGCGGCGAGGACGACACCGGTGCCGTGGAGCGGGAGCTGCGGGCGCTGCGCTGGGGTCTGGTCCCGTCCTGGGCGAAGGACGCGAAGGTCGGTGCCCGGATGATCAATGCGCGAGTCGAGACAGTGCACGAAAAGCCCGCGTTCCGCCGCGCGTTCACCCGCCGCCGCTGCCTGTTGCCCGCCGACGGCTTCTACGAATGGGAGCAGGTCGAAGACCCGGGCACCGGCAAGGTGCGCAAGCAGCCGTACTTCATCCATCCCGAGGACGGGCAGGTGATGGCGCTCGCGGGGCTGTACGAATACTGGCGCGACCGGACGGTACAGCAGGACGACGATCCAGCCGCCTGGCTGATGACCTGCACCATCATCACCACCGAAGCCATCGACGCCGCCGGCCGCGTCCACCCCCGTATGCCGCTCGCCCTCACTCCCGAGCACTACGACGCCTGGCTGGACCCCGGCCACCAGGATCCCGATGAGCTGCGGGCCCTGCTCGACCGGCCGGCCGACGGCCACCTGAACGCCCGCCCCGTCTCCACCGCCGTCAACAACGTCCGTAACAACGGCCCGCAACTCCTGGACGAACTCGTCTCCTAGAACAGGACACGTCCGCTCGCCGTGCCGTCGGATCCCCCGCGCAACCCCTCGCTCTACGCGGTCTTCGACCACAGGAGCCTGCCCGCGGCCGACGTGCTGCGCCGTTCTGGGCATGCGCTATAATTGATCTTGAGCTGGTCGGCGGAAGTCGTACCGGTGGGTGATGCGTTGGTGGTCCAAGGAAAGACGCCCCGCTTCCTGCGGGGAAATGCAGGTGCAAGGCCTGCCCGGCGCTCTGTGAAGACCCTGTCCCGTTCCGCGGGACAGGGTCTTTTTCGTCGCCCTGCCCGTCTTCCCGCCGATCGGCCCAGCTCTGGCCGCCCTTTCCAGTCCCCGGACCTCCATCCGCGACCTCGCCCTGAACAGCTTTCACTGCTCCCCGGCGACATAGGGCCAGGCCTTGCTCCGCAACGGAGACGTCTTGTCCCACACGTGCCGGCGTGCCCCACAGACCGGGTCGGTTCCGTACGTCGCCTCTCCGGGAAAGCCCGGAACGGCCACCCGCTCGGGTCGCGGACGCTCACTCAAGTCGCGCCCGCACTGCGGGCACTTCTCCGGATGCGCCATCGGATACCTGCCCACCGTCGTCTCCCCTTCCCGCCGGACCGACCGGGACTGTCACTCTGTCAGGAATTCTCGCGGTTCATCGGCTGTGTGAGGCATCACTCTCCCGTCGTCGTGGCGCTGGTGGCCCGGGAAGGCAGACCATGTGGTCATGACCTCCTCGCCCCGCCCGTCGCACGGTGGCCGACCGGATCCGATGGACAGGACTACCGCGCCCGGTGGGGAGTCCGCTCCCGCCCGCGGGTACCTGCTGGACAACGCGCGCGCCGAGGCGGGCGAGCGATTCGTCTGGCTGGCCGAGCTGTTCGACGGTGTGACGCGCGGGCACTTCGAGCGACTGGGGGTCGGGGCCGGCTCGCGCTGCTGGGAAGTGGGGGCCGGTGGTCCCGGTATCCCGGAGGCGCTCGCGGCGGCCGTCGGTCCGACCGGGCACGTGCTGGCCACGGACATCGACCCGTCGTGGCTGAAGGAAGGCGACGGGTACGAGGTGCGCCGGCACGACGTCGCCGCTGATCCGCCCCCGGAGCCGGGGACGTTCGATCTGGTGCACGCCCGGCTCGTGCTGGTCCATGTACCCGACCGGGCTCGCGCGTTGGCCACGATGGCGGCAGCGCTGCGGCCCGGCGGCCGGCTGCTGGTCGAGGACGCCGATACCGCTCTGCAGCCACTGGCATGCCTGGACGGCAGCGGCCCTGGGCAGCAGCGGGCCAACCGGCTGCGCGACGCGGTCCGGGAGCTGCTGACGCGCCGCGGCGCGGACCTGCGCTACGGCCGGACGCTGCCGCGGGCATTGCGTGAGGCCGGCTTGGTGGATGTCGCCGCGGCGGGCTCTTTCCCGGTCGGCGGGCCGGCCTGCGACCGGCTGGAGGCGGCGACCATCCGGCACGTGCGCGGCGAGCTGCTGGCGGCCGGCCTGGCCGACGACGCAGAGATCGACGCGCACCTGGCCGCCATCCACGCGGGCGAACTCGACCTGACACTCGCGCCGCTGATCTCGGCCTGGGGCCGCCGTCCGGCCGAGGGCCCTCCGGCACTCGGGTAGGTGTGGATCCAGGCGTCGTCCGACCTGCCCACATCGCCGTTCGGCAAGGCACTTCTACACGATGTCGGAGTGGGTCGCCCGCTTCCGGAAGGACGGCTTCGCCTGACCCGCGCCCCGTCCGGTCCGGCCCGGCGTGGACGGTCCAGGGCGGGCCGGACCGCGGACGGGGAGGTCCACCCGCAGGTGCAGCCCACCCGATTCCGGGGCGTGCGGGGTCAGTACCCCGTCGTGCGCGGTCACGATCGCCCGGACGATGGCCAGGCCGAGGCCGTGCCCTTCCCGGAGCCTGGTGCGTTCGGCGTGCAGCCGTTGGAACGGTACGAACAGCCGGTCCAGCTCCTCGGGCGGAACGACCGGGCCGGTGTTGCGGACGGTGAGGTGCGCGCCGTCCGCCGACCGTGAGGTCGTGACCTCGACACGGCCGCCCGGGACGTTGTGCCGGATGGCGTTGTCGACCAGGTTGGCGACCAGGCTCTCGATCAGCTGGGGGTCGCCCGCCGTCGGTGCCCCGGTGAGCGTGACGTCCACGCCCACGTCCCGCCGTTCGGCCTCGGGCCTGCGCAGCAGCACCGCCTCGGCGGTGATCGCGCCGAGGTCCAGCGGCTCGAAGTGTTCGACGCCCTGCTCGCTGGTCGCCAGGGTGAGCAGCGACTCCACGAGGCGTTCCTGGGCGGCTCCGAGGACCAGGACCTCCTGGCACGCCGAGCGCAGCGTCGCGGTGTCGGCGTCGGGGTCGGCGAGTGTCACCTGGAGCAGTGCGCGTTCGGCGGTCAGCGGTGTGCGCAGTTCGTGCGAGGCGTTGGCGACGAAGTGCCGCTGCGCCTGGAAGGCGGCGTCGAGGCGGCTGAACAGGTCGTCCAGGGTGACCCCGAGTTCCATGATCTCCAGGTAGGGGCTCTGCAGCCCGATCCTCGAGTGCAGGGTGCTGGCCGAGATCGCCTGGGCGGTGCTGACCATGGTGCGCAGCGGTCGCAGGGCCCGGCCGGCGATGATCCAGCCGAGGACGAGCGCGACGACGACCGTCACGGCCAGGCCGATCGCGCAGGAGATCAGCAGAAGGTGCAGATCGGCTCCCTGCTGCACATCGGCCGCGGATCCGCCCTTCGGTACCTGTTCGCCGGGTGCGGGTGCCGCTTCGCGGGTCGACCTGCCGGTGAACAACGCGACGACGAGGCCGAGCAGGATGGCGCCCGAGGCCAGGAAGACCGCCGTGCAGAGGACGGCCAGGCGCAGTCGCAGCGTGCGGCGCATCATGGCGCCGCCACGCGGTAGCCGCCTTCGCGGACGGTCTCGATCAGCGGCGGTTCGCCGAGCTTCGTCCGGAGCCGGCCGATGGTGGTCTTGACCGTGTGGGTGAACGGGTTGGCGGCCTCGTCCCAGACCTGCTCCAGCAGCTCCTCCGCGGACACGGCCGCACCGGCGTGGCTGAGCAGACACTCCAGCACGGCGAGTTCCTTCGGGCTGAGCGCGAGCCGTCGGCCGTTGCGGAACGCCGAACGGCTGGCGGAGTCCAGAGTGAGGTCCCCGCACTGCAGCACGGGCGGTACGGGAACCGTGGCCCGGCGGCCCAGTGCCCGCACCCGGGCCACCAGTTCCGCGAAGTCGAACGGTTTCGGCAGGTAGTCGTCGGCGCCGAGGCCCAGTCCGGTGACCCGCTCCCGTACCGTGCCGGCGGCTGTCAGCATCAGCGTGCGGGTGCGTGATCGCTGTGCGACGAGGTGGCGGCACACGTCGTCCCCGTGCACGCCGGGAAGGTCGCGGTCCAGCACGACCACGTCGTACCGGGTGAGCGCGAGATGGCCCAGGGCGTCGTCGCCGTCGAGCGCGATGTCGACCGCCATTCCCTCGCGGCGCAGCCCGGTGGCCACCGTCCGGGCCAGCAGTTCATGATCTTCGACAACCAGCACCCTCATGGCGGGCAACGATGCCACAGGCCCGGTCACCGCCAGGTCACAGCTTCCGTGCCCGGCCTGTGACCGCCCGGACGATACAACGCCGGGCATGACTGATGACATGGTGCTGGTGGCCCGGAATCTGGGCAAACGATATCGGCGGCGGTGGGCGCTGTCCGACTGCACGCTCGCCGTCCCGGCCGGGCGCGTGGTGGGTCTCGTCGGCCCGAACGGCGCGGGCAAGTCGACGCTGTTGCGGCTCGCGGTCGGGCTGATCCCCCCGACCGCGGGCGAGGTCGAGGTGCTCGGCGGTCGGCCCGCGACCGATCCCGCCCAGCTCGCCCGGGTCGGGTTCGTCGCGCAGGACACCCCGACGTACGCCCATCTGACGGTCGCCGACCACCTGCGCCTGGGCGGGCGGCTCAACCCGCGATGGGACCGGGGTCTCGCCGAACGCCGCATCGCCGACAGGGGTCTCGATCCGCGTCAGCGCGCGGGCCGGCTCTCCGGCGGTCAGCGTGCCCAGCTCGCCCTCGCCCTCGCCGTGGCCAAGCGCCCCGAACTGCTGGTCCTCGACGAGCCGGTGGCCAGCCTCGATCCGCTGGCCCGCCGCGACTTCCTGCACGGCGTCAGCGAGATCGCGTCCGATCAGGGCGTGAGCGTCGTCCTGTCCTCCCATCTGGTGGCCGATCTGGAACGGATCTGCGACTACGTGATCGTCCTGGTCGCCTCGCGGGTGCGGGTGGCCGGCACGGTGGGGGAGTTGCAGGCCACCCATCACCGCCTCACCGGGCCCCGGCACCTGGATGTGACCGCCGTCCGGGGCGTCACCGCCGCGCGGGTCGTCGAGGCCCGGGACACCGGCGACCACAGCACCGTCCTGGTGCGGTCCGAAGCGCCGGTCGACCACCCGGACTGGGAGTCCGTACCGGCCGGCCTGGAAGACATCGTCCTCGCCTACATGGGCACCGCCGACACGGGTTCGGAGACACGTTCATGATCCAGCTCGCCTGGCGGCAGTTCCGGGCCTCCGCCTTCGTCGCGTTCGGGGCGATCATCCTGGTCACCGTGTTCGCCCTGTCGACCGGTCCCGACCTCGCACACGCCTACGCGGCCACGATGAGGGCGTGTCGCTCGGCCGGCGACTGCACGTCCGCGGCAGCCTCGTTCGCGCGCACCGACAGCGTCCTGTCCGGCGCGCTCGGCACGCTCGTCTCGGTGGTGCCCGCGCTCATCGGGGCTTTCTGGGGAGCTCCGTTGATCGCCCGGGAGATCGAGTCCGGGACGCTCCCGCTGGTGTGGACGCAGAGCGTCACCCGCACCCGATGGCTGGTGACCAAGCTCGTGGCCGTGGGACTGGCCGGTATGGTGACCGCCGGTCTGCTCAGCCTCGTCGTCACCTGGTGGGCCCACCCGCTGGACCGGGCCGCCGCGGCCGCCTACGACACCTTCGGCGAGCGCGACCTCGTGCCCGTGGGGTACGCGGCGCTGGCGTTCATGATCGGAGCGACGGCGGGTACGCTGATCCGCCGCACCGTGCCGGCCATGGCCGCCACCGTGTTCGTCTTCGTCGCGGTACGCGTCACCCTGGCCTACGGGATCCGGCCGCGGATCATCGGCCCGGTCCACCTGGCCAAGGCGCTCGATCCCGCGTCGACCGGGTTCGGTTCCGAGGTGTCGCCGTCCATCGTGCTCGACTCCCTGTTCAACGGCGGCCCGTCGAGCGCGCTGCAGCCGGCGGCTCCGGACCTCCCCGACGCCTGGGTCTACTCCACCCGCGTCGTCGACGCATCCGGACACGACCTGACGAACAAAGCGCTGGAGGCGGACTGTCCCGGGCAGCTCTCCGGCGGAGGAGGCCCGTCCCTGCCCGGCGGGCACGGTCCCGTGCCCGCGGAGGCACAGCAGCGGGCGCAGGCGTGCGTGTCGAAAATCGGCTCCATGTACCACGAGTTGGTGACTTATCAGCCTGCGGATCGCTACTGGGCCTTCCAATGGGCGGAGTCGGCGATCTGCGGTGCCGCGGCGCTTGTGCTGGGCGGGTTCTGCGTCTGGTGGGTGCGCCGCCGTCGGATCGCCTGACAGGGCAGGACCGTTCACGTCGTGGGAAGGAGACCGGCGCCGCGTACCGCTCACTTCGGCAGGAGCTTCGAGGTGCGAAGGTGCCAACGGCGCTCGGCGTAGGCCAGGTCGTCGCGCCACAGCCGTCCGGCCGCCGCCCGCACGAGAGGCCGTAGCAGCGGGGTCATCGTGCGTACCGCGGCGAATCCGCGTCGGTCGGACGTCGCCACGATCGCCTCTACGACGGCTGTCCGCGGCTCGCCCCGGGCGTCGGGGCCGAGCGGGGTGGCGTGTGTCTCGACGACCGAGCCCCGGCCCTCGCCTTCAGTGATGTGCATGACGACCGTACGGGGCTCAGGGGCGGTGAACACGGCCCGGACGGGCACGACGAGCCGCCCGGCGAGCTTGAAGGAGACGTCCACGGTGAAACCGTCCTCGGCCGCCCCGGGCCGACCTTTCCCGGGCTCGTCCACGACGGTGAGGTCGAGGAAGGAGTACGGATGCAGCCAGGCGCCGTGCCACGGATCCAGGCGGTTCGCCATGACGTCCTCCGGCTCGCATGTCCCGATGCCCGTGTAGACGGCCGACAGCGCGCCCGACGGCGCGGGCCTGACCGGCACCACCGGTGCGTCCAGGGGCGGCTCGCCGCCCACCGTGTCCATGCGCACCCACACCAGCACCCCGTCGTCGTGCACGGGCAGCGGTTCCCAGCCGGCGAACGGCGTGCCCTTGAGAGCGAGCCCGTGCCAGTGACATACGAGGGTGCCGCAGCGCACGGGGCTGTCCCGCAGCGGCGCGCCGAGGTGCGGACAGACGCCGGGGCCGCCGACGAGGCGGCCGTCGCCGTCGCGCCACAGCACGACCTCCTGCCCGTCGACGGTCCGTGCGAGGGACCGGTCGGCAGAGACGTCACGGGCGGCGCCGACGACGTACCAGTTGCCGGAGGGGCGGGACTGCGCCCGTTCGAGAGCTTGCGCGATCACGCCGGGACGGGCCTCGCGCCAGGTGGGACGCTGACGGTCCCACGGCACCGGATGCCTGCGCAGCGACAACGGAATACGTCTGCGCGGGGCGGAACGGTCGAAGCTCACGCGACCTCCTCGTGGTCCTGCGCCGACGGAAGCCGGGACGCTCCGCCGCGCGACCGGGTCGTGCTCGGGAGCGTGCCCTGCCGGGGGCCGCCGCCTGTGCCCGCGCGGGCCGCCAGCAGGCGTACCAGGCCGTCCAGGGCCACCGCGGTACGGCGCCGGCGGGGCACCACGGCACGCCGGTGCACCACCGCGTAGCCGTCGTCGGCGATGGCGTCGAGGATCGCCCCGTACAGCACGAAGGCCGTCCGGATGCACGGTCGGCACACCGGGTCGAGCATCGCGATCCCCGGCGCCGCCTCACGGTAGACACCACGGGTGAGGTCTTCGACGGCTCTCAGTGCCGCGGTGATGCGCCGGTCGCGGCGGCCGGTGCTCCTGCTCCATCGCAACAGGTCCCGGTCCACGTCGTGGGCTGCCAGCAGGTCCGCGGGCAGGTAGACGCGGCCGCGGTCCAGATCCTCGCCCACGTCCCGCAGGAAGTTGGTCAGCTGAAAGGCGACGCCCAGCGCGGCCGCGTGCGGCGCGGCCTCCTCGCGGGGCACCACCGTGCCCAGGACCGGCAGCATCTGCAGTCCGATGACCGCCGCGGAGCCGTGCATGTAGATCCGCAGGTCGTCGTAGGTCGGGTAGTCGCTGACGACGAGGTCGCTGCGCATGGAAGCCATGAAGTCGCTGAAGTGCCGATGGTCGATGCCGTACCGGCGGGCCGTGTCGGCGAGCGCCAGGACCACCGGCTCGCCGCTGTCCGCGTCCCTCAGTCCCTGTTCCATGCCTTTGTGGAGGCGGGCGAGGTCGGCCGAGCGCCTTTCGGCCGTGACGGTGGTGTCCAGGGAGTCGACGATGTCGTCCGCCCAACGGGCGAACCCGTACAGCGCGTGGACGGCGGGACGCCGTTCGATCGGCAGCAGCCGGGTGGCGAGGAAGTACGTCTTTCCGTGCCGGGCGTTGAGCATCCGACAGCGCGTGTAGGCACCGCGCAGGGCAGGGTCGGTGATGCCCGCCGCGTCGAGTTCACGGCCGGTCATGAGGGCGTTCCCTCGAAAGCGGCCCGCGCTCTGCGTGAGCGCGGCCCGGGGGCCGTGCCTCCGGTGATCCGGGCCGCGGCGAGCTTGCCGGACAGCAGTACGGTCGGTACGCCCACCCCCGGCGTGGTGCCGCAGCCGGCGAGTACGGCGTTCTCGGTGCCCCGGACGAGGTTGCGCGGGCGGAACGGGCCGGTCTGCGCGAAGGTGTGCGCCGCCGAGAACGGCGTGCCCGCCGCGTGGCCCTGGGCCTGCCAGTCGGCAGGCGTGACGAGGCACTGCTCCTTGATGCTGGAACCGATGCCGTCGAGGCCACGCCGCTCGAGTTCCCTCAGGATGCTGTCGCGGTAGCGCGGCGCCAGGTCGCCCCACTCGGTGGCGGCCGGACCGATGTCCGTGTTCGGGCACGGAGCGAGGATGTAGTGCAGGTGGTGGCCGGGCGGGGCGAGACCGGGGTCGGTGGCCGTGGGGCGGGTGACGAGCAGGGACGGGTCGCTCATCAGATCGCCGGTGCGGGTCAGTTCGTCGAAGGTGCGGCTCCACGCGGCGCCGAAGGACAGCGTGTGGTGGGCGAGCCTGGTCCAGGTCCGGTCGGTTCCCACGTGCAGCACGACGGCCGAGGGCGAGTTCCTGATCCGTACCGGCCGACGGGGCGCGTGGCCCAGGAGGCGGTAGGCGACGGGCAGATCGGGGGTGAGGACGACCGCGTCGCACGGGACGCGGTCCTTGCCGGTCACGACGGCGGTGATGCGATCGGCCGAGCGCTCCAGCCGGGTGACGTCCTGTCCGAAGCGCAGATCCGCTCCCGCGCGGACGGCGGCGTCGGCCATGGCCTGCGGCACGGCGTGCATGCCGCCGCGGGGGAAGTAGACGCCGGCGACCGTGTCCATGTAGGCGATGACGGCGTACGCCGCCAGGGCCCGGGCCGGCGGGACGCCCGCGTACAGGGACTGGAAGGAGAAGACGCGGCGCAGGCGCTCGTCGCGCAGGTATCGGCCGATGCGCGTGTCGAGCCTGCCGAAACCGCCGAGTGCCGCGAGCCGGCCCAGGTCGGCGGTCAGCAACTGGAAGGGGGAGTCGAAGTTGGCGTCGATGAAGTGGCGCATCTGGGCCCGGTACAGCTGTTCGAGCCACCGGCGCAGCCGCCGGTAGCCCACTGCCTCACCGGCGCCGGCGAAGCGCTCGATCTCCGCCTCCATGGCTTCGGGGTCGGTGTGTACGTCGATGTCGCTGCCGTCGGCGAAGCAGGCCCGGTAGGCAGGGTGGAGGGGGATGAGGTCGACGCGCTCGCGCAGGCTGTCGCCGACGGCGGCGAACGCCTCGTCGGCGAGGTCGGGCATGGTCAGCACGGTGGGGCCGGTGTCGATGAGGAAACCGCCGCGCACCAGGCGTCCGGCGCGCCCACCGGGCAGCGGGTCGCGTTCGAGGACGGTGACCCGGCGCCCGGCGCCGAGCAGGTGCAGCGCGGCCGACAGGCCGGAGAGCCCGGCGCCGACGACGACCACGTGGTCCGTACGCCCGGGAATCGTCCGGCTCATGAGCGGGCTCCCTCTGCCGCGGACGTGAGCAGCGGTGGAGCGGCCGTGCCGGCCGCGGCGCCGGCCGGTTCCGAGGAGGGTCCTTGGGCCGGGAGCGCCGCGACGGCAAGCCGCAGCAGTTCACACAGACGACCGCGGCCGTCGGGTTCGAGCACCGTGCCTTCCAGCCGGCGCAGGCCCTGTGCGAGCAGCCGGCCGGTCCTCGCCTCGACCGCCGCCCGCGCGCCGGTGTCGACGAGGATGTTCCGCACCCGCTCCAGGCCGTCCTCGGACAGGTCGGCGCGCCCGAGCGAGTCCCGCAGCGCCGCAAGAGCGCCCAGGTCACCGTTCCCTTCGGCCCGAGCCAGCGCCACGGCGACGAGGTACGTGGGCTTGCCCGAGCGGATGTCACCGCCCGAAGGCTTGCCGGTGCGACGCGCACTGCCGAAGACGTCGTCGAGGTCGTCCCGCAGTTGGAACGCGATGCCGACGCATCGGCCCGCCGAACACAGGGCCGCGGTCGTGGCGTCGTCGGCGCCCGCCAGGGCGGCGCCGAGAGCCAGCGGCCGCTCCACCGAGTAGAGGGCGCTCTTGAGGCGGGCGGCGCGGATCGCGCGAGGCGGCGAATGCGACGAGGTGGTCTGGCCCAGGACGTCCAGGTACTGCCCGGCCACCATCTCCATCCGCATGGCGCTCCACAGGCCGCGTACCCGACGCGCGGTGTCCGGGGCGAGCTCGGTGTCCGCGACCACGTCGTCCGCCCACGCCAGCGCCAGGTCCCCGGCGAGGATCGCCGCGGCCTCGCCGAAACGCGCCAGACGTGGGGGCGGGGCAGCCTCGCGGTACTGGGCTTCGACATCCGCGTGCAGGGCCGGCCGGCCGCGACGCAGCCGGGAGGCGTCCATCACGTCGTCCTGCACGAGAGCGCAGCTCTGGATCAGTTCGAGGGCGGCGCCGACGCGCAGGGCCGCCTCCGCGTCACCGATCCGCCCACCACAGGCGCGCAGCGCCCACCAGACGAACTGGGCCCGGATGCGCTTGCCGCCGTCCAGGGTGAAGCGGGCGACGCGCGCGGCGAGATCGTGAGCGAACACCGGGTCGAGTGCGGTGGCCGACCCGCAGCGCTCGGCCAGCAGACGGTCGAGGAGGCGTTCCACCGCAGCGGGGACATCGGCGTCGATCGCCCGGAGTCCGTCCCCCTCCCCGGATCGAGCAGCCGGCGGGTCACCTCCGTACCGCCCGTCCGGGCATGGTGGCAACGGCGCGCGATGCGGATGCCCCACGGGGAGGGCGGCCCACGGCGACGCAGGGGTCGGGCCGGGCGGCGCGTCGCCCGCCCCGGGATCCTTCGCCTTGCTGGGACACATCCCGGTTCCTCTCATCGTGATCGCAGCCGGTCCGTCCTTATGCCTTCCGCCTCGAGGGCGCTCTCGGATGCACCGAACGGTGGAAACCGCGGCGGCCCGTCTCGGCTGCCGGTCCTGAAGGCTCGGCTGCCGGTCCTGGAAAGGGACGCGATCGCTCCACGCGCCCGGCACCGCGGACCACCACGGTCCCCGCTCGCCACACGAGGGCGGCGCCGCATCGGGAGGGCGCGTCGGACGGTGACGGGTACGAGGGCGTCGTAGTGCGCCGCTCGGCCGACCGCTCAGCGTGGCCTGCATCCGGCGGGGCACGGGAGCGGGAATGCTTCCCGGCAACGCGTACACACACGCGCAAGAGGGAGGAACGCTCGTGCTCGAGGCGGACGTCGCCATCGTGGGTGCGGGTGCCGCGGGGTTGTCCCTGGCCCACCTGCTGTCCCGCTGCCCGCCCGGGGCACGTCGGCTGTCGGTGCTCCTGATGGACGCCCCGCCGGGGCCCCTGCGGCCCCCTCGCCGTACCTGGTGCTTCTGGGAGAACGGTCGCGGACGCTACGACGAGGCCGTCAGCGCGTCATGGCAGCGCCTGCGGGTGCACGCCCCGGACGGCCGGGCGATCGAGGACGACATCGGGCCCCTGCGGTACAAGATGATCCACTCGGACGACTTCGAAACCCTGATCGCACGCGACCTGGCACAGAGCGAGAACGTCCAGCGCCTCGAAGCAACCGTCGAAACGGTGGAGGCTCTCCCAGAGGGAGCCGAGGGAGCCCTGGTCCACGTCCGGAACGCCGACGGACACCACTCGACCGTCCATGCCCGCTGGGTCTTCGACTCACGCCCCCTGGGCAGCCTCCCGGCGGCCCGCACCACGCTGCTGCAGCACTTCCACGGCTGGTACGTCCGCTGCGAACGGCCGGTCTTCGACCCCGGCACGGTCGAGCTCATGGACTTCCGCACCCCACAACCCCCGCGAGGCCTCTCGTTCGGCTACGTACTGCCCGCCGGCCGACGGCACGCCCTCGTGGAGTACACCGAATTCTCTCCCGCGGTCCTGGACCGGCAGGGCTACGAAACCGCGCTGGGCCACTACGCCGAGGACATCCTCGGCCTGCCCCACCTCGAGGTCGTCTCGACCGAGACGGGCATCATCCCCATGACCGACGCGCCCTTCACCCGGCAGACCGCGCCGTCGGTCTTCCGTATCGGTGCCGCGGCGGGCGCGACCCGACCGTCGACGGGCTACACCTTCGCCGCTCTCCAGCGCCAGGTCCACGCCGTGGCGGAAGCGCTGCTGTCGGGGCGGCACCCGCTGCCGCCGCCCGCGCACTCCCCGCGCTCCCGCCTCATGGACGCTGTCATGCTGCGCGCGCTGGACACCGGCCGAGTCGACGGCCCCTCCTTCTTCGCGGACCTCTTCACGCGAGTGCCGGCGGAGCGACTGCTGCGCTTCCTCGACGGACGCACCCGCCTGCGCGAGGACCTCTCCGTGGGCATCCGCACCCCCGTGCTGCCGATGCTCCGATCCGCCGCGGAACTCATGTACCTGCCCCGCCGGCCTTTCCGGGCCGCCCGACAACCGACGGAGACCGCATGACCCTGCTGCGCGACGCGGACCTGGCCGCCGCGTTCGACCACGCCGCTCGCAGCTACGACACGCTGGTGGCCGCCAACCCCGGCTACCACGCCCATCTGCGCCGCTCCGCACGCCGCCTCGGACTCCCGGACGGCGGCCGCGACATGCGAGTGCTGGACCTCGGCTGCGGGACCGGCGCCTCGACCGCCGCACTCGCCGAGGCGCTCCCCGGCGCCGCGATCACCGCGGTGGACGCCTCCGCCGGCATGCTGGAGCGAGCGGCCGCGAAGTCCTGGCCGGACAACGTCACCTTCCTGCACTCCCCGGCGGAACGCCTGAGGGAGGCGGGCGTCGGGGAAGCGTTCGACGCGGTGTTCGCCGCCTACCTGTTCCGCAACGCGGCCGACCCCGACAGCGTGCTCGCGACCGTGCACGACCTGCTGTCACCACACGGGCGGCTCGCGGTGCACGAGTACACCCTGAGCGGCCGGGCCGGCCACCGGGCGGTGTGGACGGCCGTGTGCGGCGGCATCGTACTGCCCGTCGCCACCGCACTCGGGGACGGACGGCTGTACCGGCATCTGTGGCGCAGCGTCCTCGAGTTCGACACGGCGGACGAGTTCGCCGACCGCGTCCGGACAGCCGGATTCGACCGCGTACGGGTACTGCCCCTGCCGGGATGGCAGACCGGCATCGCCCACACCTTCGTCGCCCGGCGCGCGGCCGTCCACGCGAGCGGTGAACGGTGAGGGCGCCACGGCCGCACGAGGTGGCCCGCCGCGGCAGAGACAGACGGGCCCGGATGCTGGTTCCCCGCCCCGGAAAGCCACGGGCCGACGGTGCACGGCCCCCGACGACCGCCGTCGTGGGCGGCGGCATCGCCGGACTGGCGGCAGCGACCGCCCTGGCCGAACGGGGCGTACGCGTCACCCTCCACGAACGCGAGCCGTCCCTCGGCGGCCGCCTGGCCGGCTGGCCGGTCGGCCTCCGGGACGGCACCACGGCCACGATGAGCCGCGGGTTCCACGCCTTCTTCCGCCAGTACTACAACCTGCGCGGGCTTCTGCGGCGCACCGACCCGGGCCTGCAGAGACTGACGGGACTCGCCGACTATCCGCTCCGCCACAGCCGGGGACTGCAGGACAGCTTCCGCAGGGTCCCCCGCACCCCGCCCTGGAGCGCCCTGGCCTTCGTCGCCCTGAGCCCGACCTTCGCCCTGCGCGACATGGTCCGCATGAACCCGGCCGCCGCCCTGCCCCTTCTCGACGTCCGTGTCCCCGACGTGTACGAACGCCTCGACACCGTCAGCGCGCACGACTTCCTCCGGTCGATCCGCTTCCCCGAGGCCGCACACCATCTCGCCTTCGAGGTGTTCTCCCGCAGCTTCTTCGCGGACCCGAGGGAACTCTCCGCGGCGGAAATGGTGCTGATGTTCCACATCTACTTCCTCGGTTCCGCCGAGGGACTGCTCTTCGACGTACCTGACGAGCCCTTCCCCGAAGCCCTCTGGGAACCCCTCGCCGGCTATCTGCGGGGGCACCACGTGGACGTCCGCGTCGCCACCCCCGTCGAGTCGGTCACCCCCACCACGGACGGCGGCTTCCTCGTCCGCACCGCGGCCGAGGAGCAGCGCCACGACACGATCGTGCTCGCCCTGGACACCGCCGGCCTGCGATCCGTCGTCGCCCGCTCACCGCAACTGGCCGACGCCTCCTGGCGCCGACGCGTGGCCCGGCTGCGCAACGCCCCACCCTTCCTGGTCTCGCGACTGTGGCTCGACCGGCCCGTGGCACACGACCGGCCCGGCTTCCTGGGCACCAGCGGCTACGGGACCCTCGACAACGTCAGCGTCCTCGACCGCTGGGAGGGCGAGGCATCCCGCTGGGCCGCCCGCACGGGCGGATCAGTCGTGGAACTGCACGCCTACGCCCTGCCGGCGGGCGCGGTCCGAAAGGTGGAACAAGAACGCCTGGTCGCACAGCTGCACACCGTGTATCCGGAGACGCGCGCGGCAACAGTCGTGGAAGAGCACCATGAGTGGCGCTCCGACTGTCCCCTGTTCCCGGTCGGCGGCTACGGCGACCGTCCCACCGTCCGCACCTGCGACCCGGGCCTGGTGATCGCCGGCGACCTGGTCCGCACAGAACTGCCGGTGGCGCTGATGGAACGCGCGGCGACCAGCGGATTCATGGCCGCGAACGCCCTGCTGGAACGGTGGAACATCCGCGGTCAGACCTTGTGGACCGTTCCCGACCGAGGACGCAGCGCGCCCTTGAGGAGCCTGGCGCGATGGGGCAGCAGCTGACACGAGCCGCGCCCGGGCGTCTGCCGGGGCTCGGAGTCCGACGAAGGCCGCAGCCGGCCGGGATCCCGCGACCGCAACGAAAGAGTCAAACCATTTATATGGTTATGTCGCCTTTATGGGTACTGGGTAGGGAGCCATCTTCTTTCGAGGGAGAACACCATGGCGCTTCCCCATCGCGCCGCACCCATCGAGGAACACCCCGACCTGGTGGAACTGCGCGCCCGGCACGACCGCGTCGCCGCCACCCCGCGAGCCCAGACGATC
>NZ_JBVJMD010000015.1:0-157169 GCF_055584385.1 Streptomyces sp. NPDC104096 | reverse complement strand
AGATCAAGTGGGGCCTGGACTACATGAACTCCCGCTACGGCAGCCCCGTCCAGGCCTGGGACTTCTGGCAGACCCACCACTGGTACTAAACCCACAGGTCATCCAGTGACCCCGGCGCGCCCACCTGAGCGCGCCTCCCGCGAAGGCGGCGACCCCCGATCCCCGGGGCCGCCGCCTTCGGACGTTTCACATCGACGTGGACGGCGCTTCCGGCGCCGTCCACGCCTAGCCGTCCACCTCGTACCGTCCGACCTCCAGGAAGTACCGCAACTCCTCCGGCGTACCGTCGATGGCGTCCTCGGCCGCCGCACGGAGGGCGGGGCTGATGGTCGGGTCCGCCAGGATGCGGGCGACCGCCACGCGGAGGTCGTCCTCCGACATGTCGTCCACCGCTGTCCGGGACGTGGCCACGGCAACCGTGGACGCGGTCGATGGACCGGTGGCGAACGCCGGGGTGGTCAACAGCAGGGCAGGCGTCAGGGCGGTGGCCGCGACGAGCGGAGCAGCGCGGGTTGGTCTCATGGGCTTGCGCCTCCGTGGTCGAGCTGTCGATGCGAAGATCATCGCCGCTGTGCACCACCGCAACCGATGCCGGGAATCGGCAGTCTTCATGGACTGATCATCGCCGTCGTCACACCTGGTCGGATGCGGCCAGAGCTTACGTAAAGCCTTACGGAGCACGGTTTATGACGGTCCATTAGTTATGTGTCACCGTATGCACCACCCGGCCTCGTGGTCGTGGGCGGTGCCTCAGAGGCTGCGGGCGGTGATGTCGCCGTGGGCGGTGGTGGCGTGGATGTCGAGTGCGGTGGTGCCGTTGTTCGCGAGGGAGTTGTGGATGCGGCCGTGACCGGTGCCGGCGTCCAGCGCGGCCGGGACGCCGGTGGCGGCGCCCACGGCGATGTCGCCGGACCCGGTGCGCAGGACGAGGGTGCCGCGTACGGCCTCGATGATGCGGATGGCGCCGCGGGCGGTGCTGATGTCGGCGGGGCCGTCCAGCCGGCCGACCTGGACGTCGCCGTCGACCGCGGTCAGGCGAAGACTCTCCGCCTCCCCGATCTCGATGCGGCGGTAGGCGCCGTCGACGGTGATGTCGCCGCAGCGTCCGGTGGCGTGGAACTCGGTGGCGGCCGCGTTGGCCTCGATGCTGGATCCGGAAGGCAGTTGGACGGTGACCTCGACGGAGCCGGACGGTCCCGCCGGTCGGCCGTCGGCGGCCGGGGCGGTGATCTGGAGCCGGCCGTCGGCACAGGTGACGGCGGTCCGCTCGGCGGCCCGGGCGTCTCGGCGGTGGGAGACGTCGGCGGGGCGGACCTCGACGAGGGTGTCGGTGCGGTCGGCGGCGACGATCCGGACCCGTCCCGCGGGGATGTCCAGGACGGCGTGGACGGGGGCGGGGGTGTGGAACTTCCGCATGATGCTCTCCTCTTGCGCTCAATGTTTCTTACATCGGAAACGCTACGTAGCGTTCGAGGTTCACGCAATAATCTTGTTGCGATCAACTAGCGTCATCGCAGGTAGAGTTCAATATTTCGTTGCAACAGTCTCCGACTCAACGCAACGTTGACATCACGCTCGTTGCACTGACTTGAGCGTGAACGCACCGCCTGTCATCGCACACCCCCACCGCGGCAGGTCGCAACCACCGAGCGCGCGCCCTCCGCCACTCCCTCGCCGACCGGAGTCGGGGGTGCGGTCGGCGTTCCGTTCGCCCGGGTCATGCCGACGCCCGCCAGGACCACGGCCATGCCCAGCACCACCCGGCCGCCGAGGTGCTCGCCCAGGACGGCCACGCCGAGAAGGACGGAGACCACCGGCAGCAGGTAGCCGACCACGGCCGCGCTGGTGGCCCCCTCGTCGTTGATGATCCGGTAGGTGAGGTGGAACGTGGTCGCCGTGCACAGGACACCCAGGACGACGGCCGCGGCCAGGACGCCGGGGCCGGGGTCGATGGATCCCAGGCCGCCGACCGGCATCATGACGGCGGTCAGTCCACTCGCGGCGACGAGTTGGGCGGCGGACAGGGAGATGGTGGGGGTGCCCTTACGGACCAAGGTACGACCCATGTACGTGAACGCGACGGCGTAGCTGGCGGCCGCGCCGAGGATGGCGAGGGCGCCCCAGCCGACCGCCCCGGCGGTCCGCCAGGGGGCGAAGATGACGATCGTGCCGGTGAAACCGAGCAGAAGGCCCGTCAGCCGCATGGGCCGCAGGCGGCGTTCCGAGCCGAGGAACAGACCGAGGACGACCGACCAGAGTGGGGTCGTGGAGTTCAGGACTCCGGCGAGACCCGAGTCGACGGTCTGCTGCCCCAGGCTGAACAGCGCGAACGGAAGGGCGTTGCAGAAGAAGGCCGCGACTGCGATGTGGCGCCAGACGGGGACGCCACGTGGCAGGCGCCGGCCCGTCGCGTAGCAGGCGGTGGTGAGCACGACCGCGCCGAGGGCGCAGCGGATGAGCGTGACCTGGAGCGGGGAGAACCCGCGCAGCGCCAGTTCGGTCCAGAGGAAGGTCGAACCCCACAGCAGAGCGAGCACGGCCACCCGTACGCCGCCCCACAGGCGCCATGTACCGCTGTTCACTGGCGTGTTCCTCCATTCGCCTCGATCAACAGGCCCGGTGTTCGATCCAGCGGGCCCCTACGGCCCCGGTCCGGGGAGCGAGCACCTCGGTTCCGGTCCCTCGAAGGTGCCCCAGCCAAGCTTTGAGGACAAGCGAAAGGTTCTACCTGGTTTGTTAAGCTCTGCTACATGCTTGATGTGAGGCGACTCCAGGTCCTGCGCGCGGTGGTCACCAGTGGCACGGTCACCGCCGCCGCGGCCCATCTCGGCTACACGCCGTCAGCCGTCAGTCAGCAGGTGGCGGCACTGGAGAAACAGGCCGGCACGGCACTGCTCGAACGCGTCGGCCGCGGCGTGCGGCCCACGGCAGCCGGCCTGCTGCTCACCGAGCACGCGGCCCTGATCAGTTCGGCGGTCGCCCAGGCCGAGACCGCCCTCGCCGACCTCCGCGCCGGGCGCACCGGACACCTGACGGCCCGCTACTTCGCCACGGCCGGGTCCACGCTGATGGCCCCGGCCCTGGCCCGGCTGCGCGCAGAGCACCCGGGCGTCCGCGTCGATCTTCAACTCAGCGATCCCAAGGACCCGTTGCGGGAAGTGACGCAGGGCCGGGCCGACCTGGCCGTGGTCGTCCAGGCAGGCGACCGCGGCGGCGACGGCTTCCGGCTCGTCCACCTCCTCGACGACCCCTACGCCGCCGTACTGCCCCTCGGCCATCCGCTCGCCGGCGAGGAGGTCATCGACCTGGGCGCACTCTCCGGCGAGCAGTGGGTCGGCAGCGAGCCGCCCGGTCCCTGCCTGGAACCGGTGATCGACTCCTGTGCGGCGGCCGGCTTCAGCCCCGACTTCGTCATCCAGAGCGAGGACTACGCCACCGCCCAGGGCTTCGTCGCGGCCGGTCTCGGGGTCGGCCTGATGCCGCGACTGGGGCTGCGCAACCCGCACCCCGGGGTCGTCGTACGCCCGGTGCGCAACCCCGAGCCGGTCCGGGTGATCTCGGCAGCCGTACGCGAGATCTCCTTCGGACAGTCCGCTCTGCGCGGTCTGCTGGCCGCACTGCGGGAAGCCGCCGGCACCGCCGAGCCGGCCGGCGTCTCCCGAGCGTCCTGGTCTTCCGGCTCCCGAGCCCGGATCAGTTCGAACTGATGTGGATCGCCGTCGAGTCGGAGCGAGCCGATCGCGATTCGATCTTCGAGCAGTGATTTCCCGAGCTCACGCGCTATCGGGCCGGATCGGTGTCGTAGTCGTGCCGGGCCTGCTCGACCCGGTCCAGGTTGGCGGCAGCCCATCCGGCGAGGTGCGCGAAGAGCGGGGCAAGGCTGCGGCCCAACTCGCTGATCTCGTACTCGACCCGAGGGGGGACTTCCGGGTGGTACGTCCGAACGACCATGCCGTCGCGCTCCAGTTGCCTCAGCCGCTGGGTCAGCACCTTCGGCGTGATCGCGCCGATCCGTCGTTCCAGCTCGACGAAGCGCTGCCGGCCGTGCGCGTTGAGCGTCCACAGGATCGGGGTGGTCCACCGGCTGAACACGATGTCCACCACCGCAGTGGTCGGACAGGCGAGTTGAGGATCGATCGCGGCAGCCACCTCGCCGGTCTCACCGGCCATGTGCACCCCTCGGGATAGTCACTTTCCTCTAGGTACCTACTATATCGGCGCTGTTAGCGTCCTCGTGTCGTCCGGAGAGCGGCTCCGCGTGACGGTCCCGCCCGCACCCGGGCGGGACAACCATCCTCGATCGACACGGGAGTTGTTCATGTTCGTAGTGACGGGGGCCACCGGCAACGTCGGCCGTTCGCTCGTCCAGGCCCTCGCGGCGACCGGTGCACAGGTGACCGCGACATCCCGGGGGATCTCGGCGGCGGACGTACCGCAGCACGTCGAGTACCGGCGGGCGGACCTGGTCGACCCCGAGAGCCTTCGGCCCGTGTTCGACGGCGCCGACGCACTGTTCCTGCAGAACGGGGGCCCCAGCGCGCACCTGCTCAACCCGCAGAACATCCTCGACGTGGCCAAGGCCGGCGGCGTCGGCCGAGTCGTCCTGCTCTCCTCCCAAGGAGTCGCGACCCGACCCGGCTCCGCCTCGCACGGGGACACGGCGCGCTCCATCGAGGACGCCGTCCGGCAATCCGGCATGGCCTGGACGATCCTGCGGCCCGGGGGCTTCGACTCCAACGCGTACGCCTGGGCCGAGTCGGTCCGCTCGCGAAGGACGGCCGCCGCGCCGTTCGCCGACGTGGGCCTGCCGACGATCGACCCGGACGACATCGCCGAGGTCGCCGCCGCGGCCCTGCGGGAGGACGGTCACAGCGGAAAGACCTACGAGTTGACCGGGCCCGCGCTCAACACACCCCGCCGGCAGGCCGAGGCGATCGGCGACGCACTCGGCGAACCCGTCCGGTTCATCGAGCAGACCCGCGACGAGGCCCGCACGCAGATGCTCCGGTTCATGCCCGAGCCCGTCGTCGAGACCACGCTGGCCATCCTCGGCGAACCCACCCCCGCGGAACAGCGCATCAGCCCCGATGTCCAGCAGGTCCTCGGCCGCGCACCTCGCACCTTCGCCGACTGGGCTCGGCGCCACATCGCCGCCTTCCGGTGAGGCGACGCCCGGCCCGGCGCGCAAGTGGCGCACAGGAAAAGGCACTTGGGTAAACACTTCATATGGTCCAGACCAAAGACTCGTTTGGTCTAGTCCAACATGATTGACGTGATCGCGACAGCGCCCGGAAGCTGGGACCCCCCACCCCTCTGGAGGCACAGTGAGACGTCTTCGCGCATGCCTGGGCGCGGCAGCCGCCGTGAGCCTGGCCGCGGCCGGCACGACCGCGCTCGTCGCCGGCAGCGCTTCGGGCGCGTCCGCCGCGCTCAGCAACCGGTGGTACGCCGCCGCCCCTTACCTGATGCCGACGGACAACGACCCGCCGGACGCGGGCGCCATCATGGACGCGACCGGCCTGAAGGCGTTCCAGCTCGCCTTCATTCTCGCCCCCAACGGTGGCGGTTGCTCGCCCACTTGGGGCGGAACGTCGGCGGTCTCCTCGGACACCGCGGTGCAGTCGGTCATCAACACCATCCGCGCCAAGGGCGGCGACGTCTCCGTCTCGATCGGCGGCTACGGCGGCACCAAACTCGGCCAGGCCTGCTCGGACGCGACCGCCACCGCTGCCGCGTACCAGCAGGTCATCACCAAGTACGGCCTGCACGCCATCGACTTCGACCTGGAGGAGCCGGAGTACGAGAACACGGCGGCCGTCAGGAACGAGATCGGCGCCGCCAAGATCCTCCAGCAGAACAACCCCGGCCTGTACGTGTCCGTCACCACGGCCGGAACGGCCGACGGCACCGGCTGGTTCGGCAAGCAGATGCTGCTGGAGGCGAAGTCGCAGGGGTTCACCCCGAACAACTTCTCCATCATGCCGTTCGACGGCGGTTTCAACGGCGCCGCGTCCCAGACCAGCGCGCTCGCCAACTTCAACACGATCCTCCAGTCGACGTTCGGCTGGGACCAGGCGACCGCGTACGCCCACGAGGGCTTCTCCGGCATGAACGGCCGCAGCGACACGGGCGAGTACTTCTCCCAGGCCGACTTCCAGACGGTGCTGGACTTCGCCACGAGCCACAACATGGACCGCTTCACCTTCTGGTCCCTCAACCGGGACCGCCAGTGCTCCCCCGCCGACAACGGCGGCCGCACGTCGGGCACCTGCTCCAGCGTGGCCCAGAACTCCTGGGACTTCGCGAAGTACTCGGTGAAGTTCGCGGGCGTGACCCCGCCTACCGGCACACCCACCCCGACGCCCACACCGACCCCCACGCCCACACCCCCGAGCAGCGCCTGCAAGACGCCCTGGAACGCGGCCACGGTCTACACCGCCGGCAACGAGGCCTCGTACAACAACCACAACTGGAAAGCCAAGTGGTGGACCCAGAACGAAGCGCCGACCGGCGCCGAGTGGGGCCCGTGGCAGGACGAGGGCACCTGCTGACACGTCCACCGGCCCGAGTCATTCCCGGCCGCACCCCCTGAGGGCAGGCGCCACCCGGATCCGGGTGGCGCCTGCCTTTTTGGAGACCGCGGTCACATCAACCGCAGTCACACTGTGCACGCTCGTGCGCGCGGTGTTGCGGAACCGGTGAAGCACCCCACATGACCCACGTCACCCACTACCCGCAATAGTGGATAAAAAGGGGCATGTTTAGACGCGCGCATACGCCTTGACCTGCGGATTGAGAGCCAGCTCACACAGGGCGCCAGCGCCTCGAATGCGGCCACAACTAGTAAAAGGGGTCATTGCGGACACCGGTCCGGGCTGGTTGTCTTGAGGACGTCGCCAGGCACCACGGCCCCCACCGGGTCACGGTGCCTCCGCATGCCGGGACCGACCAGCACCACCCGCACCACGCACCACACGGTCCCCCGGCGAGCGAGCGGCCCCCTTGCCCCCGAAGAACGAGGTTCTCTGTGTCCGTCTCCGCCATCCGCCGCATCGCCAGCCCGAAGAAGGCCCTCACCGTCGCCGCCCTCGCCGCCACCACCGCCGGTCTGGCGCTGGCCGCCGTCCCGGCCCAGGCTTCCACGACGTCCGCCTCCTCCGCCCAGGCGATCGCCCGGCAGATGATCCCGGACACGGCCCAGTACAACGCCTTCAACAAGATCGTCACCCACGAGAGCGGCTGGAACCACACCGCCACCAACTCCTCCTCCGGCGCCTACGGCCTCGTCCAGGCCCTGCCCGGCTCCAAGATGGCCACCGCCGGCTCCGACTGGAAGACCAACCCCGCCACCCAGATCAAGTGGGGCCTGGACTACATGAACACCCGCTACGGCAGCCCCGTCCAGGCCTGGGACTTCTGGCAGACCCACCACTGGTACTAAACCCACCAGTACCGGGCACACCCAGCCGCCCCCGCAACAGGGCATCACACGCGACACCGACCGCTGCTTCACACGAAGCAGCGGCCTTGTCGTGTCCGGGGGTCAGGCGGGCTGGGCGGCGGCCGCGTCCAGCGCCTCCCGGGCCGCCGTCACGGCCGCCGCCCGGTCCTGCGGCACGAGTCCGATGCGGGTACGCCGGTCCAGGAGGTCGGCCTCGTCCAGGGCGCCCTCGTGCAGGGCGGCCCAGAGCAGGGCGCCACGGGTGACGGGGCTCCCCGGCACCACGGGCTCGTTCAGGCGGGGATCGAGGGTGCCCAGGGCGTGCACGGCGGGAGCCTCGATGCCGTAGCGGCGGACCAGGTGGCCCGGGGCCGTGAGCGCGCCGAGCCGGTGCGGGGCGGCGGCTCCGACCAGGGGCAGGGACGCGGTGGTCGAGGCGCCGGCGCGCAGACCGCGGGCCTCGACCGCCGAGTCGACGGCATCCTGCGCCATGCGCCGGTAGGTGGTGAGCTTGCCCCCGACGACCGTGACCACCCCGTCGCCGGAGGTGAGGACGGCGTGCCGGCGCGAGATGTCGGAGGTACGGGAGGGGTCCGTCGACCGGGTGGGCACGGTGTCCAGCAGGGGACGCAGTCCCGCGAAGGCGCCGACGACGTCGTGCCGCCTGACCGGTGCGTCCAGGGCGGAGCCCAGCACGTCGAGCAGGAAACCGATGTCCGACTCCGGCACCTCGGGCACGTCCGGTATGTCGCCGTCGACGGGTTCGTCGGTGAGGCCGACGTACACGCGGCCGTCGTCCTGCGGCAGTACGAGGACGAACCGGTTGGTCTCCCCCGGGATCGGGATGTGCAGGCCCGCGGGCAGCGGACCGAGCAGGTCGGCGCGCAGGACCAGATGGGTGCCGCGCGAGGGCCGGATACGGATGCCCTCGACCAGGCCGCCCGCCCATACGCCGGACGCGTTGATGATCACGCGGGCCCTGATCTCGCCCTGCTCCCCGGTGAGTTCGTCGCGGACGCGGGCGGTGGTCCCGTCGAGCCCCAGGGCCCTGACCCTGGTGAGGATCCTCGCGCCGTGGGCGGCGGCGGTGCGGGCCAGCGCGGTGACCAGGCGGGCGTCGTCGGTCACCCGGCCGTCCCAGGACAGCAGGCCGCCGCGCAGGCCGCCGGGGCGTACCGACGGTGTCAGGTGGCGGGCTTCGACGGCGGAGAGGCGGCGCGGCGCGGGCAGGGTGGCGCGTGAGGTGCGGGCCGCGAGGCGCAGGGCGTCCCCGGCCCGGAAGCCGGCCCAGGCCAAGGACGCCTGGCCGCGTGACACCGAGGGCGTCAGGGGCAGGACGAAGGGCTGGGCGCGCACCAGGTGGGGTGCGGTGCGTTCCATGAGCACACCGCGTTCGACCGCGCTCTCGTGGGCGACGTCGAGCTGTCCCGAGGCGAGGTAGCGCAGTCCGCCGTGGATGAGTTTGGAACTCCAGCGCGAGGTGCCGAAGGCGAGGTCGTGGGCGTCGACGGCGACCACGTCGAGGCCGCGCGCCGCGGCGTCCAGCGCGACCCCGGCGCCGGTGGCGCCGAGCCCGACGACCAGGACGTCCACCACGTCGGCGTCGACGGCCTCGGCCAGTTCGCGGCGTCGGCGGGCGGCGGAGAGCGACGATCCGGGGGCGGGAACGGACGGGCCGGACGGGCTGCTGGTGGGGCTCATGGGGTGAGGGTCCTCTCCAGAAGTGTGCGCAGTTCGTCGAGGAAGGCGGATTCGGTGAGTTCGGGGTCGTCCTCGTCGGCCATGGTCCGCAGCGACAGGGTGAAGGACTGGACCACGAGCAGTACCGCGCGGGCCTGGCGGGCCGTGTGCGTACGTCGCACCGACCCGTCGGCGTGGCCCTCCGCCAGCGCGTCGGCGAGCAGGCCCAGCAGGGCTTCCTGACTGGCTCCCCGGCGGTCCAGGACGTAGGTCAGCAGGAGTTCGGGGTCGACGTCGACGATCTTGAGGAAGAGCGGGTGGGCCCGGAACGCCGCGACTCCGGCCACGAGTCCGTCCACGATCAGGCCGCGCGCCTCCTGGCCGGGGCGGCGTTCGGGCATGGCGCGGCTCGCCACGTCGATCCACTCGCGCGTCATGAGGTCGCCGACCAGTGACCGCACGTCGGGCCAGCGGCGGTAGAGGGTCATCCGTGAGACGCCGGCGCGGCGGGCGACGTCGGTGAGGGTGGTGCGCCGGACGCCGAACGCCAGCACACAGTCGCGTACGGCGTCGAGAACGGGATCGCTGTCCGAGCTGTCCGAGTGGTTGTGACGAATAGGCGTCATGTGTCACAGTGTAACGCCCCGTGCGGCCGTGCGGGAGACGGCGCGTCCGGGAGACGGCGCGTCGCCAACCGACCGATGAGGACAGACCGTTCATGGACATGCTGTGGAGTGGCTGGGGCGACCCCGACAGGGCGGCACCGCTGCCCGACCCGGTGACCGCGCTGCTGCGGGACCTGCTCGGCGTCAAGCCGCGGGAGACCGGCACGCTCGCCCTGGAGGACATCCCCCTCCCCGAGTCCCCGTTGGACACCGCCGCCCTGCGCGCGCTGGCGGCGGCCGTCGGCGGCGAGGACCGGGTGCGCACCGACCCGGAGAGCCGGATCAGGCACACCCGCGGCAAGTCCACGCCCGACCTGCTGAAGATCCGTGCCGGAGACGTCGTGGACGCCCCGGCGGCCGTCGTCCTGCCCGCCACCCACGCCGAGGTCCTGGCCGTACTGCGGGTCTGCGCCGAACACGCCCTCGCGGTCGTCCCGTTCGGCGGCGGCACGTCGGTCGTCGGCGGCCTCGCGCCCGAACGCCGTGACTTCGTCGCCCTGGACCTGCGCCGTATGGACGCCCTGCTCGACGTCGACCCCGTGTCACGGACCGCCACCCTCCAGCCCGGCCTTCGCGCACCCGAGGCGGAGGCGCTCCTGGCCGAGCACGGGTTCACCCTCGGCCACTTCCCGCAGTCCTACGAGTGGGCGACCATCGGCGGATTCGCGGCCGCCCGGTCCAGCGGACAGGCCTCCGCCGGTTACGGCCGCTTCGACGAGATGGTCCTCGGCCTCACCGTCGCCACCCCCGAAGGCACCCTGGAGGTGGGACGCGCGCCGCGCTCGGCGGCCGGACCCGACCTGCGCCAGCTGATCCTCGGCTCCGAGGGAGCCTTCGGGGTCATCACCGCCGTCACGGTGCGCGTCAGGCCCCGGCCGCAGAGGCGCGTCCACGAAGGGTGGCGCTTCGCCTCCTTCGAGCAGGGCGCCACCGCCCTGCGCCGGCTCGCCCAGGACGGCCCGCTCCCGACGGTCCTGCGGCTGTCCGACGAGACGGAGACCTTCGTCGGTCTCGCCCAGCCCGACGCCATCGGCTCGGCCGACCTGCCCGCGAACGCCGGATGCACGGCCGTCGCCGGGTACGAGGGCACCGAGGAGGAGACGGCGAGCCGCCGGGAGCGGGCAGCCGCCGTGCTGCGCGCCGCCGGGGGCACCTTCCTGGGAGCGGAGCCCGGCGAGCGCTGGGCGCACGGCCGTTACGCGGCACCGTATCTGCGGGACTCCCTGCTCGACGCCGGCGCGTTCGCCGAGACCCTGGAGACGGCGGCCTTCTGGTCGCGCGTCCCCGACCTCTACGCGGCCGTGCGCACCGCGCTCACCGACACCCTCACCGCGGCGGGCACCCCGCCCCTGGTGATGTGCCACATCTCGCACGTGTACGAGAACGGCGCCTCGCTGTACTTCACCGTGGTCGGCGCACAGGGCGAGGACGCCGTCGCGCACTGGGCGCCGGCCAAGGCGGCCGCCTGTGAGGCCGTCCTGAACGCGGGCGGTACGATCAGCCACCACCACGGCGTGGGCACCGATCACCGCGACTGGTACGTGCGGGAGGCCGGGCCGCTGGGGGTCGAGGCACTGCGCGCCGTCAAGCGGCGACTGGACCCCGACGGCCTGCTCAACCCCGGGGTACTGCTGCCCAAGGACTGACTCCCCCGCGCAGCTCCCGGTCGCCGTACGGCCACTGGCCCACCGTCAGGCTCCGGCTCCGCGCCGGGGCCCGCACCTGCCCGGACTCCATCCCCCGCTCCGTCCCACCGTCACCGCCCGGAGGCACACCGATGCGACAGTTCACCGCCGTCGTCAATCCCACTGCGGGCGACTCGGCCGGAGCGGCGGCGCTGCTCCAGGTCGCCCGTCTGCTGCGGGAGGCCGGAGCGGAACTGGACACCGAGTACAGCCACAGTCTCGACCACGCCCGGGAACTGGCCCGCGGGGCCGCGGAGCGGGGCCGGGTCGTGCTCGCCGTCGGCGGCGACGGCATGGCCGGGGGCATAGGCGGCGCGCTCAGCGGTACGGACGCCGTGCTGGGCCTGATACCCGCGGGCCGCGGCAACGACTTCGCCCGCGCTCTCCAGCTGCCCACCGACGCGACCGGCCTGGCCCGTGTCCTGCTCGACGGCGAGCCGCGGCGCGTGGACACCATCGAGGTCGAGTCGGCGGTACACCCCCGCACCGTCGTGCTGGGCAGCGTCTACGCGGGCGTCGACGCGCTCGCCAACCGCCACGCCAACCGTGCGCGCTTCCTGCGCGGGTCCGCCTCGTACTATGCCGGCGGGCTGCGCGCCGTCGCCGGCTGGCGCCCGGCGTCCTACCGGGTCACCGTCGACGGCCGGGAGCACCCGCACCGCGGCTACACCGTCGTGGCCGCCAACTCCGCGTACTACGGCTCCGGGCGCATCGTCGCCCCGTCCGCCCGGGTGGACGACGGTCTGCTGGACGTCGTCATGATCCGGGAAGCTCCCCGGCGCCTGTTCTTCACGCTCATGAACGAGCTCAGGACCGGTGCCCACGTCGAGCGGCCCGAGGTCGTCGTCCTGCAGGGCCGGGAGATCCGCATCGAGGCGGACCGGCCGGTGCCCTACGGCGCGGACGGCGAGGTCGACGCCACCCTGCCCGTGACCGTCCGGGTACGACCGCGCGACCTGTCCGTCCTGTCCTGAGCGCCGGGGCGGCCGAGGGGGACGGTCACCGACGGAACAAAACCGTGCCGGGCCGTGCGACCAGCGGGTTTCGGCACTACGGGGTTCCCGGCTAACACGGCTCATCTCGCCACATTCGCAGCGACACGCTGGTGTCGGGGGATGAGCAGACGTCAGAAGATCCATCAGACGGACTAATCGTATGTCAATCTGCCTTATTTGATGGCGATATGACATCCCATCAGGGCCTCAACAGAGGCCATAAATGCCTCATTTGGAGCTCTCTGGCCAGTATTTCGAAATGACCGATATGACCGCCGTGGGTAAGTTCATTCACAAGCCGGCTGACGGGCCGGCAGCCCTGAAACAGGAGATAGTGAAATGAAGCTTCGTTCCACGGCGGTCACCGCCGCTGTTTCCGCAGCCGCGGCTCTGGCCGCGACCGGCATCACCTACGCCTCGGCCGCTTCCGCCCCGGCGCCCCAGCAGGCGCCGGCCGTCGCCGCCCCCGCCGCTCCCGCCGCCCTTCCCGACGGTGGCAGCGGCAACGGCAACGGCAACGGCAACGGCAACAACAACGGCAAGGGCGACGAGGGCAAGGGCAACGAGGGCCGCGGCGGCGGTGGCGGTGGCCACCGCTACTACGAGGGCCGCATCGAGGTCAACGAGCGGTCCTACTCGGCCCACCCCGGCGACTGCATCACCGTCGTCAGCGGCCTCGGCGCGCGCAGCCTGAACATCCGCAACGACACGAAGCGGACCGTCGAGGTCTTCCGCGGCGCGGTCTGCGACAACGGCGCCCCCATCGCCACCGTCGGCCCGCGCAGCTCCGCCAACGGCGTGCACCCGGGCCACACCCGCGCCATCGACATCGACCACGGCGTCGTGGCGAGCTTCCGGGTGGTCCGGGGCTACGACGGCTACGACGGCGGCGGGCACGGCGGCGGCGGCCGCGGCGGCGACTACGGCGGCGACTACTAGAAAACAGTCGGTCGCGTACTGAGGAGCCCCGGCCCGCTGGAATCGGGCCGGGGTCCCAGTACCCACCATTCTCCGACGGTCACGCCCCGTGTGCACCCCGCGCGCCCGACGCCGCGCGTGCGAGGTGCATGCGGGACGTGGCCGTCCGCCTTTCCCGCACCGCCCCGTCCGGCGCCGCTTCAGGTGCCGATCCCCTGTGGATAGCGGAAGTAACCGGTCGGGTCGTACTTCCGCTTCACCCTGACCAGCCGGTCGTAGTTCGCGCCGTAGTAGGCCCGCCGCCAGTCCTTCAGCGTCGGGTCCGGGAAGTTCTGATACGACTGCCCGGGCGGCGTGCCGCCGAAGACGCCCTGGTAGAAATCACGGAGCCAGTGCAGGTTCGCGGTCTCGACACGGTGCGGATCGTAGTCCGTCCAGGAGGTCTCGGCCGCGAAGATGAACACGGCGTTGCGGTGCACGAACGCGGTCGCGTCCGGTGGCACCTGGTTGATCTCCCCGCCGAGGGCGAACATCGCGAACCCGGCCCCGTCCTCGTTGCTGCTGCCCGGCCAGTCCAGCAGCTGCTCGGCGGCGGCCCCGACCTGCCGTTCGGTCAGGAGCTCCCGGGAAGTGAGCACCGCCGACTTGGTGGCGAACTGTTCCACCGGCGTGGTGGCGCTCAGCAGTACGCTCGCCCGACCGGGAGTGACCTCGCGCACGGACGCCCTGTTGCGGGCGCGCTCCTCGGCCGTGCCGATGGCGAGCAGCGGAGCCAGGATGTCGCGCAGCTCGTCGAGGGGCCCGTAGAACTGGCCGATGGCGTTGACATCGGCATTGGCACGGATCTGGTCCCGGGTACGCCCGTGGGTCCCGATGCCGACGCGAAGGTGGAACCGCTTGTCGTCCAGGCCGGTCAGGGCGATCCGCTGCGCGGCGGCGATCACCGGCTGCACGGAGTCCAGGCTCCAGCGCAACTGGTAGAAGCCCACGTCACCCTGGAACTGCTCGTACTGGAACGTAAAGGACGTGTTGACGCCGAAGTTGTTCCCCGCGCCGCCGCGGCAGCCCCAGAACAGGTCGGAGTGCGAGTTCCGGCCCGCCTCCACCACCCGGCCGTCGGCGAGCACCACGGTCGTCGAGACCAGCCGGTCGCAGGTCAGACCGAACATCTTGTCGCTGAAGCCGATGCCGCCGCCGAGCACCAGTCCGGCCACCCCCACCGTGGGGCAGCGGCCGGTCGGCACGAAGATCCCCTGGTCCTCCAGCAGCGGGTGCAGGTCACCGTTGGTGACGCCGGCCCCCACGGTGACCGTGCCCGCCTCATGGGTGACCTTCATCGAGCCGTAGGTCCGGGCGCGGGCGCCCGGCCGCGGGGTGATGCGAATGGTCTTCATCCGGGCCATGTTGAGCAGCAGGCCCCTGGTGGTGGAGTACCCGGCGTAGTTGTGGCCGAGGCCGGAGCGGGGCACGGTGGGCAGCCCCACCGATCGGGCCCAGCGGACCGCGGTGCGGACATCCTCGGTGGAACCGCAGGCGACGATTCCGGCGGGGTGCGTCCCGGCGTAGCGGTGGTTGAACGGGAGTGCCAGCGGCGGGTAGTGGGAGTCGTTCGGCCGGTAGAGGGTGGAGCGCGACGACAGCGCGTCGGCCAGCCGCTTCCAGTCCCGGGGGCCGACCCCTTCCAGGAAGCCGGCGGGTGACGCGGCGGCAGGTGACGTCTGCGCCCCCACCAGCCCCGTCCCCAGAGCACCCAGCGTGCCTGCCCGCACCACGTCCCGCCTGCCGATCACAGTGACTGCCCCTCACGAGAAACACCCCGAAGAGGCGATCGCCTCCGTGTGCAGTCAACCGATCGCCGGCCCGCACAGGCGTCCAACATGCTCCGCTCACCGGGCCGCGACCCCAAAGAGTGCCCGGTGTACCGCCGAATGGGCCCGGAACGGCCGCCGACGCGAGACGCCCGGCCGGGGATTCCCGGCCGGGCGTCTCGCGGAGCCCTCCCCCGCCCGCTTCCTCAGTTCTTGTTCTGCTCGACGTGCAGATGGATCGGGCCGCGGAGAACGGGGCTGGGGCGGTACGGCGGCGGGTCGGTGACCAGCGTGGGGCCCTCCAGCCGGCGTACCAGTGCGGTCAGCGCGATCTGTGTCTCCAGCCGGGCCAGGGGGCCTCCGAAGCAGAGGTGGATACCACTGCCGAAGCCCAGGTGCTCGTTGTCCCGCCGGTCGGGGTCGAAGCGGTCGGGATCGTGGAAGCGGTTCGGATCACGACTGCCCGAGGCCAGCATCAGCATGATCTTCGAGCCCTTGGGGATGACGGTGTCGGCCAGGGTGATGTCGCTGTACGCCGCCCGCCACGGAATGATGTGCACGGGAGGTTCGTAGCGCAGCAGTTCCTCGACCAGCGGGACGATCAAGTCCGGCTCTTCGCGCAGTCGTTGCAGCATCTGCGGCTGCCGCAGCAGGGTCAGCATGCCGTTGGTGATGAGGTTGACGGTGGTCTCGTGACCGGCGATCAGCAGCAGGTTGGCGGTGGAGAGGATCTCCTCGTCGGTCATCCGCCCGTCCGGCCCGTCGTCGTTGGCCAGCCGACTCAGCAGGTCCTCGCCCGGCCTGCCGTGGCGTTGCTCCAGCAGTCCGGCGAGGTACTGGCGCAGGTCCTCACGGGCCCGCACACCGTTCTCCAGCTTCTCCTTCGGATCGGTCTCGGGGTTGTAGTCGATCGAGTTGACGATCGCGTCCACCCACAGGTGGAACCTCGGTTCGTCCTCGCGCGGCACGCCCAGCAGGTGGCAGATCACGGTGACGGGGAACGGGTAGGCGAAGTCGTCGACGATGTCGATCTGTTCCTTGCCCGCGAAGCCGTCGATCAGACCGTTGACGACGGCGGTCAGATCGTCCTCCATGCCCGTCACCAGCCCCGGGGTGTGCGGGGGGCCGAAGTGGCGCATCGCCATGCGCCGCAGGCGGTCGTGCTCGGGAGGGTCGAGGTTGATGAAGGACGGTGTGGTCCGTCCCTGGACCGCTTCCATGGGCCGCGACAGGTTGCGCACGTCGGAGCTCAGGTGCGGGTTGTGCAGCAGGTCCGCGATCTCGCGGTAGGTGCTGACGACGTAACTGCCGTCCGCCTGAAGGGCCACCGGCGTCTCGCGCAGCTCCGCGTACAGCGGGTACGGGTCGGCCCTGGAGGAGTAGTCGAGGATCCGGAGCAGTGTGTCGGGCTTCTCGGTCGTGGTCATCTCGCGCTCCCTCCTACCGGTGCTGCTGCGCGGCCGTGACGCGTCGCTCGCTCGGATCGTGACCGGTGACGACGACGGTGGCGCCCTGAGCGAGCAGGACGGGGCCGGGGAAGTCGACGGGCACCGGTTTCATGTCGGCGGGCTGGTCGGGCGTGGGGCTCGGCGGCGGGAAGGGTGCGGCCGTCTCGATCAACTGCCGGTAGTGATCGAGCCACTTGGCGTGGTTGAAGCTCACCGCCGCGGTGACGCGGCCCCGGTAGCCGTACGCGGCGACGAACCGGCGGTCGGCCACCGACCCCTGGGTGACGACCACTTCGTCGGCGAAGGTCGGCACGCCGACGGACTTGATGTTGACCCCGAACTGGATGGACCAGAACGCCGGGATGGACAGGTGGGGCCAGCGGTCCGCCTGGCCGCTGACCATGTTGTGCGCAGCGACCTCGGCCTGCTCGACGGCGTTGGCCCAGTGCTCCAGCGAGATCAGCCGGTACTCGTAGATCGGGTTCGGGCAGCGGGCCACGTCTCCGGCGACGAAGACGTCGTCGGTGATCAGACCGTCGAGGGTGAGGGCGCGGCAGCCGGTGTCGCAGGCGATACCCCACGGGCCGGCCGCCAGTCCCGACTCCCGCAGCCACTCGGTGTTGCGGATGCCCCCCAGTGCCACCACCGCCACATCGGCGTCGACGGTGCTGCCGTCGTCGAAGTGGGCACGACGCAGCCGTCCCTGGTCGTCCCCCTCCAGCCGGGTGACCTTGACACCGCAGCGCAGGTCGACGCCGTGAGCGCGCTGGAGGTCGGCCGCGACGTCACCGATCATGGCGCCGAGCGCCCCGACCAGCGGGGCCGGCGCGAGTTCGGCGACGGTCACCGCGATGTCGCGCTCGCGGCAGATGGAGGCGATCTCGGAGCCGGTGAATCCCGCGCCGATGACCAGGACGCGGGAGGGCCCGGCGGCCAGGGCCTGTTGCAGTCCCTCGGCGTGCTCGCGCGTACGCAGGACGAACACCCCGTCCAGGGCCGCCTCGCTCTCGACGAACCAGGGCCTGGCCCGCACGCCGGTGGAGATCAGCACCCGGTCGAAGGGCACTTCCCGTCCGTCGGCGAGACGCACCTGGTTGGCGGCCAGGTCCAGCCCGCTCGCGGGCACGCCCAGCAGCCACTCCGCGTTGACGTCACGGCGTCGTGGCAGCGTGGTGTCCTCGGCCGGCACCCACCCGGTCAGCACCTGCTTGGACAGGGGAGGCCGGTCGTAGGGCTCGCACGTCTCGTCACCGATCATGGTCAGCGAACCGGTGAAGCCCTCGGCACGCAGCGCCTCCGCGGCCCGCAGGCCCGCCAGGGAGGCGCCGACGATCACGATGCGGCCGTCGCGTTTGAACGCGCGCAGGTTGTCGGCACTGGTCATGACCGCGACGCCTCCGCCGGTACGGCCCGGTCCTCCAACCGGTCGACCAGAATCGCCTGGACCGGGCAGGCCGCCGCGGCGCGCAGCACCTGGTCGCGCCGGGCGTCGTCCGGGCTCGGGTGGTACATCAGCGCTTCCTCGCCGTGCATCCGGAACGCGTCCGGGGCCAGGAACGCGCACTGCGCGTACCCCTGGCATCGGGACAGATCTACGACAACTCGCATGCCGACCTCCACGGGGACTGCCAGCTGCGGACCCTGAAGCCGGCGTGTCACCACGGCACGCGCGGCAGCGGACGGGCTTCGAGCGAGGACGTCCGGCCGACACCCATCGGGCACCGCGCACCGGACGACGCACATGGGCACGTACCGCGCTCGTCGGGTCTCCGCAGAAGGAGATGATCGTCGCGGGCAGAACGGCCGACGACTGTGAAACCGCACAGAGAACCGGACCCACCGGACCCTCTGCTCAAGAGCCTATGCCTCACCCACATGCCCCGCACCCGGGGCCCGAGGGCGGCCGTGGGCGTCATTCACCCGCACGCCGCGCCCCTACGGCAAGGACCGTGCGCCGTCGTCGATTCTTTGCCCATGGGTCACGTACTGGGTGATGTTCTGGGCTTCGCGGCCGGTGTCGCCGTCAGTCCGCTTCCGATCATCGCCATCATCATCGTGCTGGCGACGCCTCGGGGACGCCTGAACGGAGTGGTGTTCGCCGCCGGCTGGGTGCTGGGCCTGGCGGGCCTGGGCGCGGTGATGCTGCTCGTCGGAGGTCAGGAGAGCGCCACCTCCCACGGGCAGCCGGCCACCTGGGTAGGGGCGCTCAAGCTCGCCCTGGGCGTGCTGCTGGCGCTGCTGGGCCTGAAGCTCTGGCGGCACCGCCCGGCCGATGCCACCCAGGCGCAGTTGCCCAAGTGGATGGCCACGATCGACCGCTTCACACCGGTGAAGGTCTTCCTCCTCGCCCTGCTGCTGTCGGCCGGAAACCTCAAGAACGCCCCGCTGACCATCGCCGCGGCTGCGTCCATCAGCTCGTCGGGACTGCCGGTCGGACAGCAGATCGGCGCACTGGCGGTCTTCGTCGTCGTCGCCTCCGTCGGGCTGCTCGCCCCGCTCGCGGTCTTCCTGGTCATGGGTGAGCGGGCGCGGAAGACGCTGGGCAACTGGAAGGAATGGGCGACGCGCCACAACACGGCCATCATGGCCGTACTGCTCTTCGTGTTCGGACTGAAACTGCTGGGCGACGGGGTCGACGTCCTGAGCTCGTGACCGCGTCGGCGTGAGAGCCCGGTGCGCGCCGCCGGCCGACGCGCGCCACGTCCCGAGCGGCCGGACCCGGCGCCTTGGGCCGTGCTGCCGAACGGTCAGCCGGGAATGCGTACCGTCTCCACCCAGCCCGGCGCCTGCGGTGCGGTGGAGCCGATCAGAGCCGCGATGACGCGGCAGGACGGGGACCGGTCGGGCCAGGGGGTGATCCCGTCGGTGAGGACCACGACGATGTTCGGGCGGTCCGGCGTGGCGAGCGCCGCCTCGATCCCGACGCGCATGTCCGTGCCGCCACCGCCGCCGAGGGTGATCTGCTCGGTGGCCGTCACCCGGGACACGGCCCGCACATCGGCGTCGCACGCGAACACGGTCACGCGGTTGCCCCGTACCCCCACCTCGCGCAGGACGCCCGTCACCTCCGCGAGGGCGGCGGCCAGTTCGGCGTCGCCCATCGAGCCCGAGGTGTCGATGACCACGGCCACCCGCGGCAGCGGCCGGCGCAGGCTCGGCAGCGCGACGCCGCGCAGCGCCGGGGTGCGGCGCGAGGGGCGGCGATAGGTGTAGTCGACGGCTCCGCCCGCCCACGCGGCGGCCTCCCGGACCGCGCCGGACAGCGCCTGCCGCCAGTCGACCGTGGGTTCCAGGATCGCCTCGGCCCAGCGCTGCCACCCCCCGGGCAGGGTGCCGCGACCGCGCTGATGGGCGCGCATCGCCTCGGCGGTCTGCCGTCGCAGCGCCTGCGCCTCGACCTCGCCGATCCGCGCGGGCCCGGCGGCCCCCGGCAGCTCCCAGGGCCCGGGCCTGCCGTGGGCGCCGGATCCGCAGTCGGGCGTACGGACCTGCGGTGGCAGCAGGGCGAGGTACGCCTCGAACAGCCCGCCCTCGGGAAGGCCGAACAGCCGGGGTTCCACGCGCCCTTCCGGCAGTCGCAGGCCGTCGGCGAGCAGGTCGTCGTTGATCTCGCAGTCCTGGGCGACGTTGACGCGGTGGCAGTCGCGCTGGTCGGCGGCGGGCAGCCGGTCGGCCCGGCCGTGGTGGTCGCGCAGCAGATGCGCCACCTCGTGCACCCACACGCCCGCGAGCTCGGGCACCGCCGTCGCCTCGACGAAGGCGGGGGACACATAGCAGCGCCAGTGCCGGTCCACCCCCATCGTGGGGACCTCCGTGCTGGGCACGACGGTCAGGGAGTACAGCGCGGCCGCCAGATACGGCCGGTCGCTCGCCGCCCGGTAGCGGGCGGCCAGCAGCTTGGTCATGTCAAGGGCGCCCCGGGGGTCTCCGGTGGTCCCCGCGCGCCTCACCGTCCGCCGCCGGGGAGCGCCCCCGACATCTGGAGCAGGTCCAGGAACCCGTCGATGCCGGGTGGCACGGGCCAGTCGAGGTGCCGCATCGCGGCGAGGTCGGTGGCGGCCCGGGCGGCCACGTCCGGTACGCCCGCGTCCACGGCCTTGGCCAGTACCGCCCAGCCGGCCTCCCAGCGGGGCCGGGTCAGGTCGCTCTGGATGGCGGCGACCACCGCGATGAGGAACGCCAGTTGGCGGTCGCCGCGGTCGGGCAGGGCGAAGGCGTCCGGATCGGCGAGGACCCGGTCGGGGTCGGGCAGGTCGAGGTGTTCGAGGTAGGACAGCAGCTCCAGGCCCGCGCCGTCGCCGACGGCGCCGGTGAGCGCGGCGGCCAGCGCCTCCCGGCCGGCCCCGGCCGCGTATCCGGTGGCGAGCAGCTTGAGGGCCATCTCCCAGGTCCGGGGGGACGGCCAGGACCGGCCCCGGCTCTCGGCGTCGCCGGGGATGTGGTGGACCAGGCCGGGCCGGGCCGTGAGGAAGCCGGAGATCGCGCCGCGGGCCCGGGCGACCGCGCCGGGCACCTTGGCGGCGCCGACGACGGGCACGGTCACCTCCGGCCAGGTGCCGGCCATGCCGCGGGCGACCGTCCGCGGGTCGTGGGTCCACTCCAGGTGGACGAACCGGTTGGCGAGCGGCGGGCTGAGGTGCCAGCCGTCCGCCGCGCTGGACGGCGGGTTGGCGGCGGCGACGATCCGTACCGCCTCCGGCAGGGCGAGGCTGCCGACCCGTCGTTCCAGCACGACCCGCAGCAGCGCCGCCTGCACGGCCGGCGGCGCGGAGGAGAGCTCGTCGAAGAAGAGCAGGCCCTGTCCGGCCCGCGCGAGACGGACCGCCCAGTCCGGCGGGGCCATCGGCACTCCGGTCACGGCCGGGTCGTCACCGACGATGGGCAGCCCGGCGAAGTCGGAGGGTTCGTGCACGCTGGCGATGACCGTCTCCAGCGGCAGGCCGAGCCCGGCGGCGAGCTGTTCCAGGGCGGCCGACTTGCCGATACCGGGCTCGCCCCACAGCAGCACGGGCTGATTGGCCGTCACGGCCAGTGCAAGGGCCTCCAGTTGCGGGTTCGCGGCGGGTTCGGTCCGTACCGCGCGCAGCCTGCGGTTGAGGTCGTCCGCGGCAGCCAGCGGGCCGGACGGCGCGACGGTGGGGGCACTGTCCGTGCTCAAAGGGGCGGCTCTTTCTCGTGGTCGGGCTCGTCCGGGCCGAACCGCGCTTCGTCGTCGGGTTCGACGAGATCGGCCGGGTCCTGCGCGAAATACGGCTCCCCGTCGTCGGGGTCGACCGGGTCGGCCTGATCCTCCGCGAAGTACCCCTCCTCGTCGACGGGTTTGTCGGGTTCGTCGGGGTCCTGCGCGTAGTACTCCTCCTGCTCGTCCATCCACTCGTCCCACCAGTCGGCGCCGACGTCCGGGTGTTCCCGCTCCACCCGCTCCCGGAGGAAGGCCAGGTCGCGCCGCTTGTACCGGCGGACGTTCTGGGCCAGCGACCGATCCGAGTCGTCGACCACGTCCAGCCGCGCCCCGGCGGCGACGAGCGCCTCCACCAGTGCCTTCGTGCCGAGGTCGTTGACCGCCACGAACAGCGGGGTGCGCTCCCGCTGGTCGCGGGCTTCGAGGTCGAGTCCCTCCGCCAGCAGTCGCGGCAGCAGGGTCTCGTGGTCGAGAAGGTTCAGTGCGTGGAGCAGGTTGCGGCCGTTGGCGTCCCGGACCCGGGGGTCCACACCCGCGTCCAGCAGGGCCAGCACACCGGAGGTGTCACCGTGCTGGGCCCGCAGGAACAGTTCGCGGCGCTGCGCCCGAAGTGCCTTCGGCAGACGGCCCGTTCCGGAGGTCCAGGTCTGCTCCACGGCGAAGCACCCGGCGACGGCGCCGCCGAAGGCGCGCAGGGCGCGTTCGCGCTGCTGCTCCTCGTCGCTGTGCGGCATGCGCAGCAGGCTTCCGGGCCGGAAGCCCACCTCGTGCCATTCGCCGCGGCATCTGACCCGGACGGGTGCGGGCGCCGTCGGCCCGGGCGGGCCGACCCGGCCTTCGGGGACCTGGACGGCGGGGAACAGGGCCTGGCGGACGAGCGGATGCAGATGCTCCGGTACGACGCCGCCCGCACGCAGCAGATCGAGGTCGGGGAGTCTGCGCCACAGGGCCTCGGCGAGGAGGGGCACGTCCTTGAACCCGTCCCGGTCGACGATGCGCGCCAGCAGTCCGCCGGTGTCCAGCGGCTCCAGCAGGATGTAGATCTTCCAGTGCGGGGCGAGGAGGAAGCGGCCACCGCCGCCGGCGGCCTGCCGGCGGCGGACCTCCGGCTCCAGGACGGTGTGGTTGAGCGCCGTCCCGGCCAGGAGCGACTCGGGGTCGGTCCGGAGCCAGCCCGCCCCGGGCGGGGGTGTCGGGTCCAACTCGATGCCGGCCGCGGCGAACGCGGCCTGGAAATCGCCCTGTTGGTGCAGCAGCGTGGCCCACTCGGAACGCGCCGCCGGGTCTGCGTCGCCGGGATCGGCGGTCGGGAGTTCGTCCCGGCCGCGCGGGGTGGCGTCGGCGTGGAAGAACGGTGGCCGGTCCGCGCCGCCGCCGCAGCGTTCGCGCAGCTCGTCGGTGTGCCGGGCGTCCCACAGGTGTCGTGCGTGGCGCCAGTCCTGCGTGGAGCGCACGAAGACGCCCGCGGTCTCCTCGCCCCGGAGGGTCCCGAACCGCAGGGCGATCCGCTGCGGACCGTCGATCATCGCCGGGGTGGTGATGTGCAGGTACGGCGCGGCCGGGCGGCCCTCGCCAGGCGTGCTCGGGTGGTAGCGGGCCAGGACGACCGTCGTGTCGGTGAGGAGTGTGGTCCGCCCGCCGCCCCCGCGCGGCAGGTGCCAGCGCAGCAGGTCCGGGACGAAGTGGCGCAGGTCGTCCGCCAGGGCGGCGGCGATGTCGTCGCCCCACCGGCCGGCGACCTCGGACAGGTCGAAGGCGATGTCGACGTTCGCCGCCGCGCAGGCACCTCGCCAGTCACCGGCCAGGCGGCGTTCGGTCGCGCGCTCGATCATCCACCGGGGCACCGCGTACCGGCGGACCCGGCGCAGGCTCGCCGCCTGGTCCGGGGGGAAGCAGCGCAGTTCGCCATGGAGGCTCAACGGTAGACGCTCCCTATCGCGCGCAGGTCGGGATGGGTGCCGGTGCCGGGCCGCAGCCGCCGGGTGAAGGACCGCTTCACCTTGCGGGGCAGGCCGGGGCCCAGACCGACGTACTCCAGGGGCGAGTCGTCGGGCACGGTCGCCAGCAGGGTCTTCGCGCCCCGTCCGGTCAGGCCGGTGTGGCACAGTTCCAGTCTGCGCAGCGGGCTCCCGGGCAGGGCGGCGGCCAGCGCGTGGGCGCCTTCGTCGCCGGTGGTGTTGGCGGGGGCGCCGAGGCTGCGTTCGGACGGCGGCCGGCCCAGGTCGAGCGTCTCGATCCCGTCGAGGCGGTCGGCGAGGGCCCGGGCGCCGGCGGGGCCGATCCCGTTGCCGCCGAGGCCCAGGCGCAGCGGCCGTGCGGGGTCGGCCGCGGCGGCGAGGACCGTGGCGCCCTCGTCTCCGAGGTGGTTGGCGGGGAGGTACAGCTCGCGCACGCCCGCTTCCCGGATCAGGTCCGCCAGCAGTGGGGCGGCGTCCGCGGTCAGGCCGTTGCCGCCGAGGAAGAGGCGTTCCACCGGGTCGGACCGGTCGGTGAGCGCGTCGAGCAGGGCTCGCAGTCCGTCGGTGGTCACACCGGTGTTGACCAGGTCGAGGGTGCGCAGGGTGGTGTTGTGGCGCAGCATCGCGGCGAGCGAGCGGGCGCCGTCGTCGCCGACCGGGTTGCGCTTGAGCCACAGGGCGCGCACGGTGCCGTCCGTGCTCAGCGCGTCGGCGAGCGCGGTGGCGCCGTCGGGGCCGATGCGGTTGCAGCCGAGGTAGAGCGTGCGCAGGCCGTGGCCGTCGGCCAGCGCGTCGGCGACCGTACGGGCTCCCTCGTCGCCGATGGCGTTGGTGCCGAGCAGGATGTGCGTGGCGTGGGCGGAGGCCGCGGCGAGGGGCATCAGCCGGGCGGCGCCGGCCGCTCCGAGTCCCTGCTTGCACAGGTCGACACGGCCGTCCGCGCGCACGGTGCCGAGCGGGAACGTCTCGTCGGTCCCGACCGGCCGGGCGGACCGCAGCCGGTCCAGCAGCGGTTGCAGTGCGGCGGGGTCGCTGATCGCGATGTCCGGGTGCTCGATCGCCGGGCAGCGTACGGGTGTCGGCTGCGTCATCACCACTCCACCGGTCCATCGCCGGCGCCTGGCCCGCCGAGGGCGGCATCGCCCTCCGCCCGCCCAGGACGAACCGACGCCAATCGATTTTCCTCCACGACAAGGGCGGCAAGGCTGGTCGGATTTGAACCGACGTCCTCCAGCTTGATGCTTAGGCGCGACGACCTCTGCGCTACAGCCTTGCCGCGGAGATCATAGCGACTTTCGCCCGCATGTTCGAACTCGGTCGGACGCGTCGACGTCGGCCCGACCGGGCCTGTCGCGGCCCGTGCGAGCGAACCCGGACGACTTGCTCGGTAGGGTCGGGATCATGAGTGTCGAGGTCGCGGTCGTCAGTGGAGCGAACGACGAGTCGGTTGCGGCGTTCGCGCGCCTGTTGCCCCAATTGTCGAGCACGGCAAGCCCGTTGGATCACGAGTCGGTGGCGCTCCTGCTGGCCGGCGACGCGACGACGGTGCTGATGGCGCGGGTCGACGGCGAGGTGGTGGGGATGCTGACGCTGGTCATGTTCCCCCTGCCTTCCGGTCTGCGGGCCCGTATCGAGGACGTGGTCGTGGACGAGGCCGCACGGGGGCACGGCGTCGGGGCCGCCCTGGCCGAGGAGGCGCTGCGCCTGGCGGCAGCCGCCGGCGCCCGCACGGTGGACCTCACGTCGCGCCCGTCGCGGCGGGCGGCGAATCGGCTGTACGAGCGCATCGGTTTCACGGCCAGGGACTCCACGGTCTATCGCCTCGCCCTGAAGCGGTGATTCCCCGGCCGGGCTCGGCTCCGGACGGGGACCGTGACGGCGCGTCAGGTGCGTGCGTGTCGCAGAACGGCAGCCGCAGGCCTTCGTGAGCCGGACCCTCATGCCTTCGACCGGCGCTCGAGCCCCAGGTGGAAGCGCAGCAGGCGTACCTGGTCCGGGCCGAGTGCGTCTTCGGCGTCACGCAGTCGCCTGCCGAGCTCGTCGGCGACAGGGCCTTGCGGCATCGTGTACGTGGTCGCGGCTTCGCGTGCGAGCCAGTTGGTGATGTCGCCGCGGACGCGGTCGCGCATCCGGGGCGATGGATCAGCGGCGAGTTCGAGGTCCACGAGCAGCCGGGTCCAGGTGTCCCGTTCGCGCAGCAGCCGGTAACCGGCCATCCGCACGTGCCACGGATTGCTCTCGGCGACGAGGTCCCGCAGACGCGGGAGATCGAGCTCGGACGCCCGGGGGCGCAGCGCGACGGTGACCTCCCGGGTGACCGCGCCGGACGGGTCGGTGAGCAGCCCGAAGAGGGTGCCGGGGTCCGCCGCGCCCAGGCGGCGCAGCGCGCGTACGGCTTCCGCCCGCCCGCGGGCCCGCGGGTGACCGAGCCAGGGGGAGACGAGGCCGACGTCGTCGGCACCCCCGGTCTCACCGAGACCGCCGATGGCTCCGGGCTCGGGAAGGGGCGTCTTGACGAGTCGTCGGTAGTGCTCGGCCGGGTCCACGCCGGTGCGGCGCAGTGCGGCCCGGGCGACCGCCCGCACGATCGGCTTGCGGTCGGCGAGGCAGGCGAGGGCGGGGGCGGTGTCGCCCTCTCCGGCCAGCGCCTGTATCGCCTCCGCCCGGACCGCCGCGGTCGTGCTGGTGCACAGGGGGCGGACGAGGTGAACCGTTCCGGCCGCGGCCGCGGTCCGCACCGCGGCTTCGGCACACCGGATCCGGGTCGGCAGGTCGCCGGCGCGCTCGGCGGCGCGGAGCATCTGCGCCAGGTCCAGCCTGCCGGTGGCGAGCGCCGTCAGGTGCGCGACGCGGCAGGTGCGCGGGTCCGCGGCGGCGAGGGCAGCGGCCAGCAGGTCGGCCGGGCCGTCCTGGAGAAGGGCTTCGATCCGGTCGGCCGCCCAGCGGCCCTCACGCCTTTCCCGCAGGGCCAGAGCGACCCCCGCGGCCGCGACCAGCTGCGCGGGCGAGGGCTCGGCGAACCGGCGCTCCAGCGCCGACCGGGCACGGTCACGGACCTGCGGCGCCCAGTCCGCGGCCCGAAGTGCCAGCGCGGGCATCGCCAGGGTGTCGTGGAGGTCGGCCAGTTGCGCAACGGCTGCCTCACGTACGCGGCCGTCGGGGTGGAGCGCGGCGACCGCGAGTCCCACGGGCGAGGCCGCGCCCTGCGACACCCGCCGCCCCGCGACCGCCGACCAGCGCGGAGCCCACAACCACACCCGGCGCGCCGCCACATCGAGCGTCAGCCACACCCGCGGGTCCGCCTGCCCCAGGAGGTGTCCGGCCAGGGCAAGCATCTCGGGGTCGCCGTCGCGGTCGACGGCGAGCAACAGACCGGCAAGTTCCTCGGCGTCGGGGGCTCGTCGGGTCACGACGTCGGCCACGGCCACGTAAAGCCCATGCGCACTCGGCCGGGCGGGCAGGCCGTCGTCCGGCGGACGTTCCCCCACGTGCGAAAGGCCGACCCGGACGGGCGGGCGGTCGCCCGACGGGCCCTCCGAGACGCGAGGAAAGCCGATTCGGGTACGGAGTCCCCGCAGCAGCTTCCGTCCAAGGCCGCTGGTCACGGCACTCCCCTTCCGGTCCGGCGAACCGACCGCCCGCGCGGCCGGGACTTGAGGATGCCCTCGGCCCACAGGGTGCGCGAGCGATTTTCGCCCGGCACGCGAAGGGCGGCACGCGTGGCGTGAGCGCACCCTCGTAACGACCCTGTCATAAGCGGATCTCGTGGCTTCCGGGCGATCCGGAGGTCACTAGGGTTGTGGCATGCGCACGCAAACGGGGAGAGTTCTCAGACTGACGGCCGTGACGCTGACGGTGGTTCTGGCCCTCACGGGGTTCTCCGACTCACGTCACAAGAGCCGTCACGACAGCAGCGACGGGGGCGGTGGATGCAGTAGCTCCAGCCAGGACCACGACGGCAGTTCGACGTCCACGACGGGCGGGGGGTCGTCGGGGTCGGGTTCCGGCTCCACGGACGACTCGTCGCAGAAGCCGACCTCGGGTGTCCCGGTGTCCGTGGTCAGCTGCGCGGGGCCCGGCAATCCGTTCGCCACCGTCCAGGTCAACAACGTCAATGACCACGAGGTGACCTTCATGGCGTACGTCACCTTCCTGTCGCGGGAGGGGATCCCGCTCGCCGAGAACTTCGCCCCGGTCACCGCCCCCGCCTACGGCACGGGCACCGCGCAGATCCCGGTCGGCAGCGAGGCCCTCGCCGAGCAGGTCTTCCAGTGCCAGGCCCTACGACAGGCCGAACCGGTCGAGTGACGAGGTCCGCCTCCGCCCCCGTCCACGACCGCTCACCGGGCGGGGCCGGGGCCGGCCGGTGACGTGCCGAGGCCCGCTGCGCCGCTCCGGCCCCGCATGGACACGGACACCCCGCACGAACGCACTCAGGCGCGGAGGTCCGCCAGATGCCGGGCCAGGATGTCCCGCGCCTGCCGCGGACTCAGCCGCGGCGGCCGGGCCAGCAGGTGCACCACCATCCCGTCGAGCAGGGCGTGCAGTCGCGCCGTCTCCACGGCGCGCACGCGCCCCGCACCGAGCGCCCCCAGTTCCTCCAGCGCGGCCACGGCACTCTCCACCGCACCACGGATCAACTCGTCGACCTCGGCGCGCCGTTGCGCGGCCGCGGCGTCGCGGTGCGCGAGCGACACCAGGGCGAACCACGCCTCGGACTCCAGTCGGCGCTCACTGTCCAGCGGCAGCAGCTGCTCCAGATGACTCTGCGCCAGTCGCGGCGACGGTGAGCCCGCGGCGGCGTTGGCGCCGCTGATGCGCCGCCGCACCGCCTCCACCACGAAGTCGATGGCGAACAGCACCATTTCGGTCTTGTCCGGGAAGTAGTGCCGCAACGCTCCGGCCGACCAGGCGGCCTCCTCGGCCACCGAACGGACGGTCACCGCGTCGAAGCCGTCGCGCAGCGCGACGCGCCACAGGGCGACGGCCAACTCCGCGCGGCGCCCCTCATGATCCACGACTTTCGGCACCCGGCCATTATCACACACGCGTGTTATATTGTTTCTGGCACAGCTGTGTCAAATAAACAGGGGGACTACAGTCATGAGCCGATTCCGTCGGGCACCGTGGTGGGTCTACGCCGTCACCATCGGGGTCCTCAACATCGCCCGCCAGATCGCCTTCCCGCCCACCCGCGTGGGCACCGCGGCCACCATCGGTCTGTTCTTCGCGGTCCTGGCGATCGGCTTCGCCGTGGTCACGGGCGTGCGGGCGCTCATCACGCCGCGCGGCGGCGAATAGAGGCGGCTCCGCTTTCCCCTGCCGGCCCGACGGGCCGTTCCGGTCAGACCGCGGAGGCGGGGCCGGGCGGCAGGTGGACGGTCATGATCAGGTGACAGGTCTCGGCACCCGAGCCGCGGCAGGCGTGCGGGGCGTCACCGTCGAAGGTGGCGGTCCGTCCGGCTTCGACGGGACGCTCGGCGCCGTCGACGATCAGTGTCATCCGGCCGGCCGTGACGCTGACGGTCTCCACCACACCTGCCTGGTGCGGGTGGCCGGGGTACTCCTCGCCCGGCTCCGGCTTCCAGCGCCACACCTCGACCGGGGCCGGCCCGGCGGTGGTCAGCATGAGCCGGGCCTCACCGCCCCGCCCCCGCCCACAGGGGCGTGACGGCTTCGACGGACACCACGCGGACCCGCTCCTGGGCCGGCCCCTCCATCAGGGCGGACACCGAGACGCCGAGGATGTCGGCAAGGTCGAGTTGCTGCTGTGGCCGGTCCTGGGAGCCTGGTTCGGCGGGGCCGCCACCGGGTGGGGTGCGGCGTCCGGGGTCGCGTCCGCCGCCGCGTTCGCGCTGCTGTACCGGACCCTCGCGATCGGCCCGATGAACGTGCTCTCGCCGCTCACCGCGCCGGTGTCCGCCGCGCTGCCGGTCGCGGTCGGACTGCTCCAGGGCGAGCACCTCGGGGTGGCCGGCCCGGTGGGGCTGCCGCTCGCGCTGGTGGCGGTCGTACTGGTCGGCGCCGGTCATGGAGCCCGCGCCTCGCGTCCGTCACGGACAGCGCTGCTGCTGGCGTTCGGCGCGGGGGCGGCCATCGCCCTGCAACTCGTCTTCCTGCACCAGGCCCCGGCCGACAGCGGCGTGGCACCCCTGGTCGTCGGCCGGGCGGTCTCCTCCGCCGTCACCCTCGTCGCGGCCGCCGCGATGTACCGCCGGCTCGGCCCGGAGAAGCCCGCCTGCGCGATCTCCGCGGCCGCCGGCGTACCGGACCCGCCGGCGAACCTGCTGTTCCTGCTCGCCGCCCGCAGCGGGGACCTCACCGTGGTCGCCGCGGTCACCGCCCTGTACCCGGCGGGCACCGTGCTGCTCGCCCGGGGCGTGCTCGCCGAGCGCCTGCACCGCGGCCAGTTCATCGGCCTGGGCACCGCCGCGGTCGCCGTCGGCCTGCTCGCCCTCACCTGACCCGCCTCGCCCCCGCACCACCAGCACCCCCGTACCCGTACCCGCGGGGCCGGAGGCCGGGTCACGCCTCGACGGCCTCGCGCCGCGGGGCGGTGCGGGCCGCGGCGGCGACCCGGGCGGCCCGGTCCGGCATGGTGAAGGCGAACACGGCGGCGGCCGCGGCGATCGCCGCGAGCACCTGGTAGGCGTGCTGGAAGGCGGCGACCGGCGGGTGGGCGTGCGCGCCGGTCCCGACGGCGGCGGCCGAGGCCAGTACGACGGTGACCACGGCCGGGGCGGCGGCGTTGGCGGCCTGCCGGACGACGCTGTTGAGCGTGGCGGCGTGGGAGACGTCGGCCTTGCGGATGCCGGTGAACGAGGCGACGGTGGTGGGCATGAACACCCCGCCCATGGCCGCGCCGAGCAGGAACATCAGCCCGCGGAACGTCCACAGCGAGGAGTCCGCGTCCAGCCGGGAGAACACGAGCAGGACCAGCGCGACGCCTACCAGGCCGCAGCCGGCTATCCGGCGTGGGCCGACCCGGGCGTAGAGCGGGCCGACGATCTGCACGGTGAGCAGCACCCCGAGTGCCTCGGCGAAGGTACTGGAGCCGGACTCCCAGGCGGACAGCCCCAGCCCCTCCTGGAGGAAGAGCGGGCCGAGGAACATCGCGCCCATGAAGCCGGTGAATCCCAGGAAGGCGGTGATGTTGGTGTCGCGGAAGAGGCGGTCGGTGAAGAGCCGGAACTTCAGGGCGGGTTCGGGCACCCGGAGTTCGACCACGACGGCGGCCGCCAGCAGGACCGCGCCGCCGACCAGGCCGGCCAGCACGGGCCCGCTGCCCCAGCCCAGATCGGCGCCTTCGCTGATGCCGAACATCAGCCCTGCGGAGCCGGAGGCGGTGAGCAGCAGTCCGGGCACGTCGAGGCGGCCGGGGAGGTGGTCGCGGTGCCGGTCGAGGAAGAGGATCCCGAAGGCGAGCACGGTGACGCCGATCGGCAGATTGGCGTAGAACACCCAGCGCCACGACAGGTGGTCGACGAGCCAGCCGGCCCCCATGGGGGCGAGGGCGGGCGCCACCTGCTGCGGGATGATCATGTATCGGGAGACCTTGACCTGCTCGGCCAGACTGAACGTGCGGTAGAGCAGGGCGCCCGTGACGGGCAGCAGGATCCCGGCGGCGAGGCCCTGGAGGGCACGCCAGACGACGAGTTCACCCAGCGACCCGGCCCAGCCGCACAGTCCGGACGCGACGGTGAAGACGGCGAACGCGGTGAGCACGGTGCGTCGCCCGCCGAACCGGTCGCCGAGCCAGGCCGAGACGGGGACGGCCAGGCCGACGCAGACCGGGAACACCACCACGACCGCGTCGAGTCCGGCGGTGGCGAGCCCGAAGTCACGCCCGATGGCGGGCAGGGCGACGGTGGCGCCGACTCCGTCCACGATGGACATGAACGCGGTGACGACACACACGACGGGGACGACGATGCGCTGATTCAGTCGGACGGGCATATGCTGAGCATACTCAGCTTGAGTAAGCTCAGCACCACCGATACCGTCCGGACCGTCACACGTCGGCCGGATCAGGACACGGACAACCCCGCCCCGCCGTAGGGACCACCACCCCGGACACCTCCGCCGCGTGCGACAGCGCGCGTGGCAGGAAGGGGGGAGCAGGGCACCGCAACGAGGACAGGAGCGCCACGGTGAGGGACGTACCGGGCAGCAGCGACCCACTGATCGACGAGATGTTCGCGACCACGCACCGGCTGCGGATCTTCGTCGACGGCAGACTGGCGGAGAAGGGCACCACCGTCGCCCGCCTGCGCGCCCTGCGCTTTCTCGCCCACTCCCCCGAACCGCTGCGCATGCGCGATCTCAGCGACATGCTCGGCATCGCCGCCCGTACGGCGACCAGCCTCGTCGACGCCCTGGAACGGGACGGTCTGGTGGCCCGGCTGCCCCATCCGACCGACCGCCGTTCCCACCTGCTCGCCCTCACCGACGCCGGCCGGACCTGCCATCAGGAGGCCGAGGACCTGGACCGCGAGGCCCTGGGCATCGCCACCGGCGCCCTCTCCGCCGAGGACCGCGCCGTGCTGCGCACCCTGCTGGCCCGGATCCGCGACACCGTCACCGACGCCACCCCGGAACGTCCGCAGCGCGCGACGGCCGATGCCCCGCCGGGCAGCGACTCCCCCGGCCCCGGACAGGACCGATGACCGCTCCCGCGGCCCACGCCCATCGGACCGTCCGCCCCTGACCCCGGCCGGAGCGGGGCGGCCCCGCGAGCCGAACGCGTCAGGGCCCGATGAAGCTCACCGTCTCGGCCAGGTCCGCCCGCCCGGTGCGCAGCCGGGGCACGCCTTCCTTCTCGTACCCCACCGCGACACCGCAGAACAGCGCGAGCCCGTCCCCCGCTCCGACCACCTGGCCGACCGTCCTGCGGTACATCGTCCACATCACCTGGGCACAGCTGTGCAGCCCCTCCGCCCTCAGCAACAGCATGACGGTCTGCAGGTACATCCCCGCGTCCCCCCACTGCCCGCACCCCATCGTCCTGTCGAGGTAGCAGAACAGCACGACCGGCGCCCCGAACGCCTGGGTGTTCAGGGAGGCGACCTTCCTGGGCCGGTCACGGTCGTCGCGTGCGGTGCCCAGCGCGCGGTACCGCTGGTCGGCCGCGGCGGAGAAGCGGTCCAGATAGGGAGAGGCCAGTTCCTGCGGGTACATCGGGTACTCCCGCTCGTCGCCCGGGTCCCCCGCCAGGGCCCTGGCCGTCGCACGTCTCTTCAGCCCGGCCAGGGGCTCACCGGTCACGACGTACAGATGCCATGGCTGGAGGTTTCCGCTCGACGGCGCCCGTGCCGCCGCGGTCAGCACCCTTTCGAGCACGTCCCGGGCCACCGGCTCGTCGCTGAACGCCCGCACGGAGCGGCGGGTGTCCACGGCCTCGTACACATCCACGCCTTCTCGTCCTCTCCCCGCACGGCCCCTCACCGCACAGCCTTTCACCGCACGGCGGGCGACGAGGGCGCGAAGGCCGTCGTCACACCGGTCGGGCCACCGTGCCGTCGGCCCGCCGGCGCACCGTCTCGGTGATCCACACCGGGGCGAACGGGGAGGTGCAGCCCGGGGAGGTCGGGTAGTCCTTGAGCACCTCCAGACGCCCCCCGATGCCGACGGCACGGGCGCGGTGCTCGGCGTGCTCGATGCCGATCTGCGCCAGACAGGTGTTCATCGCCCACTGCAACCGGTCCGGGGCGTCCTTCATCTCCGCCTCGATGACGTCGAGCAGACCGGTCAGGTCGAGGCCCTCGGGCTTCTTCACCACCCGCTCGGAGGTCAGCGCCCAGCCGGCGCTCGCGACCACCGGATCCGGATCGGCGAACCAGGCCAGGCGCAGCTCCTCGGCGTGCGGGTTCTTCTTCACCGCGTAGTTCACGAGCCAGTCGTGCACCTTGGGTGAGCGTGCCTGGCGGATCATGCCGTCCAGCTCGTCACGCTCGAACTCCTTGGGGCGGCAGACGAGGAGCGCCAGCAGTCGCGCGGCGGTGTCGTCCGTCGCCCACAGCTCGCGGGCGAGTTCCTGCTGCGTCCTGAGCCGCTTCGCGAGTGCGCGCAGCTTGCCGAGGTTCACCCCGTGATCGTCGCCGTGTCTCTCGTTGACGGCGCGGGCCCGCGGATCCTCGAGGGCGGCCAGCTCGGCCGTCACCCGGGCGAGGGTGGTCTCGTGCGGCGTGGTCCCGGCCACCTCGGCCCTCCTGTACGTTCGCTGCGGGCGCCCCTCACCCTACGCGTCGCCGTCGGCCTCCCCCTCGCCCTGCGCGTCCGCCCGGTGGTCGTGGTCGTCCTCGCCCGCCTCCAGCAGGTTCGCGGCCGCGCCCACGATCCTCGGATCGGGGCTGCCGACGACGTCCGCGTCCTTGTCGGTGTAGTCGAAGCGGGCGAGGACGCTGCGCATGGCCTCGACCCTGGCCCGCTTCTTGTCGTTGCTCTTCACCACGGTCCAGGGCGCCTGCGCGGTGTCCGTCTCGCGGAACATGGCGACCTTGGCGGCGGTGTAGTCGTCCCAGCGGTCGAGCGAGGCCAGGTCGATGGGGCTGAGCTTCCACTGCCGTACGGGATCGACCTGGCGGATCGTGAAGCGGGTGCGCTGCTCGCCCCGCGACACCGAGAACCAGAACTTGATCAGGTCCACTCCGTCGTCGACGAGCATCCGCTCGAACGCGGGCGCCTGCCGCATGAAGCGCCGGTACTCGTCGTCCGTGCAGAAGCCCATGACCCGCTCGACGCCGGCGCGGTTGTACCAGGAGCGGTCGAACATGACGATCTCGCCCGCCGTCGGCAGATGCTCGACGTACCGCTGGAAGTACCACTGGCCGACCTCGCGCTCGGTCGGCTTCTCCAGGGCCACCACCCGGGCGCCCCGCGGATTGAGGTGCTCCGTGAAGCGCTTGATCGTGCCGCCCTTGCCGGCCGCGTCGCGCCCTTCGAAGACGATGACCAGGCGGCGCCCGCTCTCCTTGATCCAGCTCTGGAGCTTCAGCAGTTCGATTTGCTGGAGCCGCTTGTGCCAGTCGTACTCCTTGCGCTCCATGCGTTCCTGGTACGGATAGTTCTCCCGCCAGGTGTCCACCGGGCTGCCGTCCGGTCCGATCAGCACCGGGTCGTCGTGGTCGCTGTAGTCGACGGTCATGCCCGCCAGCAGTGCTGTCATCGTGTCTCTCCGCCTCGGTCTCGGGGGAACTGCGGCAGATTCGGACGGTTGCCGTGCGCGACCACGGCCGCGCGGGCCGGGAAGCGGATCCCGGCCGGTGTGAGCCCCAGGGCGTGAGTGCCGTCGTCGTCCCTCGCGCGTGCGGTCCCGACCTGAGGACTACCCAGGACACCGGGCGCGAAGACGACGGCCACGGCGAAAGCGGCTCCGATGCTCACCGCTGCGACCTCACCGAGTGCGGACCGGTCCGGCCCGGTTCCATCGTACGAAATTCTTTTCGATTACGGCGGCGGTGCCGACGCTCGGCCGTGGACCGGGAAGCGGAACTGGAACGCCAGGCGCCCGTCGGCCTCGTCCCCGATCCGGGCGAGGACCTCGTCGAGCGCCATGAACTCCTCCCACACCGCCCGGCCGCTCGCCTCGGCAAGTCGGGCCACGACGAGCTCCTCCAGGTCGGTGACGCGCTTGTTCTTCCAGATCTTGTCGGCGAGGCTGACCATCAGGTCCTCCAGAGCGATGTGCGGTCGCGTCCATGACGCGTGGGTCGCGGCGAAGCGGGCCCGCTCCGGGCCGAAACCGTGCGCGAGCAGCAGCGTCCGGCCGGCCTCCTCATGGGCCGAGCCCGGCCCGGAGAGTTCGCCCGGGTGCACGGTCTTCCCTATGTCGTGGGTCGCCGCCCCGAAGAGCACCGCCTCCCGGTCGAGGGCCGCCTCGGGACAGCGCCGTTCCAGCCGGTCGACCAGCTGATGCGCGACGTCGTGCACCGCCCGCAGATGGGCCGCGAGGCGCGGCGGACTTCCGAGGCACGACAGCAACTCCGCGACACGGTCCGGCAGGGCGAGCAGGGGCGGCCCGGCCTCGCCGGTCATGGCCCGCGTCAGCAGGGTGTGGGTCGACATCCCGTCAGGTTTCTTGCGGCGTACCTCGGTTGTGCCGGTGCGGGCCCGACCGTGCCGGACGGCCGGAACCGGCTCACCGGTGCCGGTCCCACGCGCCGCCGCACTACCCTGGCTCACAGCCAGGCCCTCGCCACCTGATCGGGGAAACATCCGCATGTCCGACGAGACGGGTCCCATACAGGCCGAGTTGGACGCGGTGCACGCCCGACACGACGCGGTGCGAAGCGAATTGGGCGATCTGCGCATCCGGATCTGCCAGGAGCTGGGGATCGTGCGCCGGGAGCCGGGACCCGACGGGCAGAGCGTCCCGGGTGTCGTGTCCGACCAGGAGATCGTGGCCGCGGTCGCCCGGCTGCGGGCCGAGGCGGACGCCTTCCGGCAACCCGGCGACGGAACGCACCCGCAGTGGGCGCGGATCGACTGCCTGATCCTCGAGGGCCGCAGGATCCAGGCCCTCCAGCGCATCCGTGACGAGTTCGGCGGCGGCATCCACGAGGCGCTCGGCCTGCTGGACCAGCGCTGCCTCCGGCTCCGGCGCGACCGTCCGGACGACTTCGTCAACGGCGACTGACCTTCGGAGCGGCGGGTCCGGTCCGCGGGCGGCGCCTTCACGCGGCGGTCGGACCCGGCGCGACGGAGTGCCGGGCCAGGGCAAGTCCCCGGCCCGGCACGGCCTCACGACGCCGTCGGCTCCTGCTGGTGGGTGTCGTAGGGCCGCGTGATGATCTCCATGCCGTGTCCGGCCGGATCCATGAAGTACAGTCCGCGCCCACCGAAGTTGTGGTTGATCTCCCCGGGCTGCTTGCGATGCGGATCGGCGTAGTACGTGATCCCGTCCTGCCGGATCCGCTCGAAGGCCGCGTCGAACTCGTCGTCCGAGACGAGGAACGCGTAGTGCTGCATGACGATCGACTCCGCCGGGATGGTGGCGAAGTCCAGGGTGACCCCGTTGCTGGTGGCCACCGGAACGAACGGTCCCCACTCGGTCCCGGCCTCGAGCCCCAGGATGTGCGCCAGGAACTCGGCGGACTCCCGGTTGTCCCGGGCATGGACGATGGTGTGATTCAACTCGACTGACATGTGTGGAATGCCTCCGTAAGGCAATCTCACAGGCGCCTCCATGCCTCACCCGGTCGGTGACCGACACGCGATGCCCTACTCGTGATCCTATGCGGCCCCGCCCGCAGCGTCGAGGTCCGTCCCCGAGCGGTCCGTGACCGTGGCCGCTCGGGCGGGGCAAGGCATCCGGGCAGGTCAGACCGCCGTCCCGAGTGCCGGGTCCGTCCGGGCCGCGTCCCGTACGACGCCACGGCGCCGGGTCGGCATCCCGAGGGTCGGGTTGGCGACGGCCCAGGCCGCGCCCTTGCAGACCAGTTCCTTGTAGACGGCGGCCGACCGCCCGGTCAGCGCGGCCCGCACGGCGCGGTCGTCGGCGGTGACGTACTGGATCAGGCCTTCCCTGCGGCCCAGCGAGATGCACTGGTTGAAGTAGCGCAGCGGCACGTTCGGGAGCTTTCCGCCGGTGAGGCGGGCGGCGATGGCGTCGGCCGCCTGCCACGCCATGGGGGCGCCCGAGGCGCACGACATCCGCAGCGGCTTGTCGCCGGGGCCCGTCGCCATGGCCGCGTCCCCGACGGCGTACACGTCGGGGTGCGAGACCGAGCGCATGGTCGCGTCGACCACGATCTGTCCCGTGTCGGTGACCTCCAGAGTGGTGGCCGCGGAGATCGGGTGCACGGCGAAGCCGGTGGTCCACACGGTGACCGCGGCCGGAAGGGACGTACCGTCGGCGGCGGTGACCCGGTCGGCCGCGACCTCGGTGACGGCGGTGTGCTCGTGCACCGTGATGCCGAGCCCGCCGACGACCTTGCGCAGGTGGCGGCGTCCCTTGGTGGAGAGCCAGTCGCCGAGTCCGCCGCGGACGGCGAGGGCGATGTCGAGGTCCGGGCGGGCCTCGGCGAGTTCCGTCGCGAACTCCAGGCCGGTGAGACCGCCGCCGACCACGACCACGGGCTGTCCGGCGTCCAGGCCGGCCAGGCGCTCGCGCAGCCGGAGCGCTCCGGGGCGGCCCGCGATCTCGTGGGCGTGCTCGGCCGCGCCCGGGACGCCCTGGGCGTTCCAGCCGCTGCCGAGGGCGTAGACGAGGGTGTCGTACCCCAGTTCCTCGGCGCCGTTCGCGCCGGTGACGGCGACGGCCCTGCGGTCGACGTCGACGCCGGTGACCCGCGCGAGCTTCAGTTCGACGCCGGTGCCCTCGAACATCTCCTGGAAGGGCCGGGGCCTGAGGTCCTGGCCGGTCGCGAGCTGGTGCATACGGACGCGCTCGACGAAGTCGGGCTCGGCGTTGACGAGCGTGACGGCGACGTCTTCGCGGCGCAGCCGCTTGGCGAGGCGCCCGGCGGCGATGGCGCCGGCGTATCCGGCGCCGAGGACGACGATGCGGTGCTGCATCTGCTGGCTCCTGTCTTGAACGGATTCGCCCCTTGAACCGGGCAGCCCGCCGTTTCCTGACAGGAACGCGCTGTGAAGCACCTCACACAGCGGTCAGAAGGCGGCGGGGAGCAGGGGTTCCCCGTGGTCGGTGGCCGCCCAGTGCCGGGTGAAGCGTTCGAGTTTGTCGGGGTTGACCTGGTTGCGGAACGCGGCGATGCCGTCGGCGGTGATCTCCAGGCACATGACGCCGATGACCCGGTCGTCGATGACCGCCACGAGGGCGGGGCCGCCGTTGACGGTCGTGGCGTGGACCACGGGCGATCCGCCGACCAGGGAGCGCTTGGCCTTGCTGGGCTTGAACAGCCCGCGCATGAAGGTCGCGACCGCGAGAGCGCCCTCGAACGCCTTGGCGCGGGCCGGCACCTTCCCGCCGCCGTCGCCGATCGCGACGGCGTCCTCGGTGAGCAACCGCACGAGCAGATCGGTCCGGCCGCTGGTGGCGGCCGCGAGGAACTCGTCGATGATCCGCCGGGCGGCGGCCTCGTCGATCTCGGTACGGGCCTTGCCGTCGACGACGTGCTTCTTGGCCCGGTGGAAGATCTGCTGGCTGGCGGCCTCGGTGATGTCGAGGATCTCGGCGATCTCCCGGTGCGAGTAGGCGAAGGCCTCGCGCAGCACGTACACCGCCCGCTCGCCCGGAGAGAGCCTCTCCAGTACGGCGAGGACCGCGAACGAGACCGATTCGCGCTGTTCGGCGGTGTCGGCCGGGCCGAGCATCGGGTCCCCGGCGAGCAGCGGCTCGGGCAGCCACTGGCCCACATACGTCTCACGCCGTGCGCGGGCCGAGGTGAGCTGGTTGAGGCACAGGCGGGTGAGGACCTTCGTCAGCCAGGCCTCGGGGACCTCGATCCGGTCGACGTCGGCGGCCTGCCAGCGCAGAAACGTCTCCTGCACGGCGTCCTCGGCCTCGCTCGCGGAGCCGAGCAGGCGGTAGGCGATGGCCGCCAGGCGCGGCCTGGAGGCTTCGAACCGGTCCACGTCGTTCATGGTCAGGGCCATGACCTGGATCCTAGGGCCTGGTGGCGCGCGGGTGACCGGCGGCGGGCTGCAGGTTCACATCCCGGCCATGTCGCCGCCGGTCAGGCCCGGGGCCAACGCCGGGAACCAGAAGACCGCGACGGCCAGGACGATCGAGGCGACCCCCACGACCCGGGCCACCAGGCGGCCGGCCGGAGCGAGCTTCTCAGCGGTGATCACGACGGCCAGCGCCCCCATCGCCCACAGATTCATCACCCCGAAGGCCGCCAGCAGCACCATCAGGGCCCAGCAGCAGCCCAGACAGAAGGCGCCGTGGTGGGCTCCGGCCCGCAGATCGCGCGAGGTCCGCGGGTACGAGGCGTAGCGCAGGATCAGCCCCAACGGCGAGCGGCACTTCGCCAGGCAGCGGTCCTTGAGCGGGGTGAGCTGGTAGAGGCCGCCGACCGCGAAGACGGCCGCGGCCACCGCCGACCGCGCCGTCGCGGGGAGGTCGGCGGTCCGGCCGAGGCCGGCGGCCAGCGCGTACGCCGGCAGTCCGGCCGCGGCCCAGACGAGCAGGTAGGCGACGGTGAACACGGCCATGCGCGGCACCCGGTGGGCGGTGATGGTGCGGGCGTACAGCGCGGCGACGGCTGCCGTGGCGGGCAGCATCATCGCGGCCGTCATCAGCGTCCACACGGCCAGGAAGGCGGCCAGGTCCAGGCCCATGGTGCCGGACATCGCCCCCATGCCGCCCCAGCGCACCACCAGCCACACCCAGGCGGCGGCCGCCGCGACCAGCAGCAGCGGGGCCGGGCCCGGCCTGCGGCGGACGGCGACCGGGCCACCGGTCACGCGGACCACGTGAACGGCGCGGAGTGGCCGTTGGCGCCGGAGAAGTCCCAGGACCGGCCGTGGACGCCGTTACCCGTGGCCCGGATGGACCGGGCGACCGTCAGGTTGCTGTTCGCCGGGTGGAAGATGCCGGTCAGGCCCATCACGGGACCGTCCTCGCCGAACTGCGGGGCGATCTGGTCCTCGATCTCGATGTCGATGGCGTCCCCGACCCGCACGGCGTGGCGGCGGCCGTCGTCGCGGTATTCGATGGGGACGCGCTCCACACCGAGGACCTCGCCGACGAGCGGAGTGAGCGCCGCCATCGGTCCGCCGGCCTGACCGGAGAAGACCTCGGCCAGCGCTTGCGCCTGGCCCTCGTCGGTGGAGGCGTCGACGTACAGCGCCACCTGCCAGCCGCCCTCGGCCATCGCCTGCGGCGCGTCGATGAAGACGGCGACGCTGTGGTCGGAGACGTCCACGCCGTCCACGTTCCCGGCGTCCACGTGGAACGCGAAGGTCACCTGACACCGCTCGTGGTCGGCCGGCGCGGCGAAGCCCGAGGTGGTGCACGGGCACACCACGTCGCAGTTGCAGCTCTCCAGGTACGTGCCGTTCAGATTCCAGGACACGGCTCTTCCTCCCTGTCGCATGTCCCCGTTGTGCGTCCCCTCGCCGCGGGGCCCGGCCGGGAGGCCCGTCCCGGCCCCGGTGCCCCTCCTCACCACGCTATTCCCGACGGTCCCGGCGCGCAGTTCCGCACTGATCAAGCGGCCGCTGCCGGTACGGACGGCCGTGGGCACTGTCAGTGGCGGCCGGCAGAGTGGGACGCGTGACTTCGGTGACTGCTCACGACTACGCCTGGATCCGTTCCTCCCCGGTGTTCCGCCGCGCGACGGACACCGGGTACACCCTGGCCCCGGTGCGGGGCGTCGCGCCCGAGGAGGTGCTGCGCATCATGGGGGCGGAGCCGCAGGGCACCTGCGTGGGGGCGGAGGAACTGATCGAGCGGCAGGACGAGTTGCACGAGCCGATGGACTACTGGAGCGAATCGTTCCCCGCGGGCGCGTTCACCGTGCCGGGGGCGGACGGCGAACGCTTCTGCCGGGAGTTCGCCCGCGAGGACGTCGAGGCCGCTACGGCACGCGCCCGCGCTCGGGCCGAGGCACCGACGGTCGTCCCCGGGACGTTCTTCCCGCTCTCCGCCCCCTGACCCCGCGACGGCACCGGCCCGGCAGGCGGCCCGGGCCGGGAGACGGAAGGACGACGCAGACGATGGCGACGGCACAGGAGGTCCGGACCCTGGCGCTCTCCCTGCCACGCACGGAGGAGGCGCTGGTACGGGACCAGGTCAAGTTCCGGGTCCACCGGATCGTCTACGTGGCGCTGTCCCGGGACGAGCTGTCCATGGGGTTCGCGTTCCCGCGGGAGGAGCGGCTCGCGCTGATCGCCTCGGAACCGGAGAAGTTCTTCATGCCGGCGGCCTCCGACGAGCGGTTCAACTGGGTGCGGGTACGGCTGCCCTCGCTGGACGACGACGAGATGACCGAACTGGTGGTCTCCGCCTGGGCGATGGTGGTGCCCAAGCGCCTCTCGGCGGACCGCTTGGCCCGGCTGGACGTGCGGGCGGCGGGGCGGCGGAGCGAATCCGCCGACGCTCCCGAGGAGGGGAAAGGCACGGCTGAGGGCTGACGGCTGACGGCTGACGGCTGACGGCTGACGGCTGACGGCTGACGGTGGTGCTCGTCGATCTCGCCGCCCGAGTATCCACCCCGTCGGCGCCACGCAGGTGGAAGGGTGTGAGCGTTCGCGTCCGCACCACGGAGGAGAAGCTCTCGGCATGGCCGTCATCCACCACACCGTCCTCACACCGACCAAGCTGGAGCTGCTCGCCGCCTGGATGCCCGCCCGGCCGTGGTTCCGCGGTGGCGCGGGTGAGCCGGACCTGGCCAAGGCCGGTGGTTTCCGGCTGGACGATCCGCAGGGCGAGGTGGGTATGGAGTTCCTGGTGGTCACCGACGCCTCCGGCGCGGACCCGGCCGCCTATCTGGTGCCGCTCACCTATCGGGGCGCCCCGCTCGACGGGGCGGAGCACGCCCTCGTCGGCACCATGGAGCACGGGGTACTGGGGCGGCGCTGGGCCTACGACGGCTGCCACGACCCGGTCCTGGTCGCCCAGTTGCTGGCCCTGATCGAGGGCCGGGCCCAGGCGCAGGACCAGAACGCCAGCGACACCCCCGACCGGGAGGTGTTCCGCGCCTGCACGACCGAAGTCCCTCTGAAGGCGGCGGACTTCACCACTGCCGAGGACAGCCGGGACGGTACCGAACTGTCGGCACCGCACGGTACGGCCCTGCGTCTGCGTCGCCTGCTGCACCCCGCTCCGGAGGGCGCTCCGCCCGTCCCGCCGGGCGACGCGGCCGGCCATGTCGCCGGCTCCTGGCTCCTGCCGGACGGCACACGGACCCGGGGTCTGTTCGCGGTCCTGCACACCGGCCCTCGTTCCTGACGCGGCGCCCCGGTCCGTGCCCGCGGACGTCCACACCGCCGACGCTGCGTGGCGTCCGCCCGCGGCAGGGCGGGACCGGGGCGCAAGCCGCCCCGGCCGCCTGCCGCCGGACGTCCGGGGGCACGGCCCCCGGCGTGCTTCAGAGCTGGGTGGCCGGTTCCAGGGCCTCGACGGCCGCTGCCGCGGCGGCGGAGTCCTGACCGTAGAAGATGTCGATGTCGACCTCCTCGCCGCCCATGGTGAGCGTGTCCCAGGCTCCGCTGAGCACCAGCATGCGCAGCGTGCTGCTCTCCAGGGTGCCCAGGCGTTCCAGGATCGCCTCGTCGTCCGGCATCCCGGGCATGCGCTTCGCCAGTCGGGTGCGGATCCCGCGCAGCCGTTCCAGGAGTGTCGCGGTGTCCGCCTCGCGGTCCGGTTCTTCGGCGATCCCGTCGATGCCGTGCGCGATGATGTCCTTGATGGCCCAGGTGGCGCCCTGGTCGTCGGTGGTCACCATCGCCTTCCAGGCCCGGCTCTTGTGGCGGTACTGGAGCATCGACATGGCGGCCTCGTGGCGCAGGAAGTCCGCGTCCCGGAAGGGCTTTCCGTTCCATGCCGCGTTGAGGGACCGTGCCAGCGAGATCGCGGAGGCCAGGCCGCTGTTGAGTCCCCGGCCCGGCCAGAAGTGGATGGCGTTGGCGGCGTCACCCAGCAGGAATCCGTACGTACCCGGAGTGTTGGCCGTGGGCGGCAGCAACTCGGCGGTGAAGCGAGGTCGTTGCACCATGTCCAGGCGGAACGAGGTGACCGCGCTCAGGTCTTCGGGCTCCACGCCGAACAGTCGCAGCCCTTCGCCCACCCGCTTCCACAGGGCCGAGCCCCTGATGAGCGCCGGGAGGAACAGGGTGCTGTGCGTGGAGCACTGGAAGTCGCCGTGCTCGTCGCGTGCCATCAGGCAGGGGCGGGAGGCGATGCACTCCTCGAAGACACGGCGGACCGGATCGATGCCGACGACCTCCGCGACCTCCGCGTCCGTCAGACGCATGTTGAGGAAGCCCTCGCCGCGCAGGGAGTTCAGCAGGAACCGGTTCTGCCCGACGGTCAGCAGTACCGCCATGGGGTCGTCCAGGCCCGACTTCACGCGCAGGCCGAGGACCACGTCCTGGAGATGCCGGCCGTCCAGCGAGTAGATGGACTCGTCGGCCTTGCCGAACTTGGCGGCGAAGTGCTCCCGGGTGTGCGACCGGCCGCCGTCGCAGATCGCCAGTACGTGCTGGCCGGCCAGCTCGTCCTGCTGTTCGTCGATGCTGAACCGGGCGGGTACGAGCCGTATGCGGCCCCGCTTCTCGTTCGCCACTTCCAGGAGCCGGTCCTCGATGTAGGCGATCCGCATGTTGCGCGGGTGGTGATCGCCGATCGAGTCGGGGCCGGACGGCCACATCTCGGTGTAGTGGTCCGGTTCGAAGAGCCGGGCCTGGGTCTCCTCGGGCAGGCTGAGGTACTGGCGGCTCTGCACGGTCACCACCTGCTGGCGCCGCACATTGCCCTGGCTCGCGTCCTTCCAGACGATCTTGCGCCCCTGCTTGCGCCACCGGCCGTCGTAGACGGTGATGCTGACCTGGGCGCCGAGGAGACGCTCCAGCAACAGCGCCAGGGACAGGCCGACGGGCCCTCCGCCCGCGATGGTGACCCGCAGCACGGGCCCGTGTTCGATCTCCTCGTCGCCGTGGGTCAAGGACCTCGGCAGGGAGAGCGCCGTGATGGTCTCCATGGCGTCGGCGACCTCGAAGCGGAACGCCTGGTCGCCGATGGTGATGTCGTCACCGGGCCTGAGCAGTCGGGAGGCGATCTCCTCGCCGTTGACCAGGGTTCCGTTGCTGCTGCCGCAGTCGCGCAGCACATAGCCCTGGGTGTCGTCGAGGATGAGTTCCGCGTGGAAGCGCGAGACGCTCAAACTGGAGATGACCACGGTGTTCTCGGAGTTGCGTCCGAAGGTGACCCGGGTGCCGATCACCGGTATGCGTTCTCCGGCCAGCAGTCCTTCGTGCCCAACAAGCACCGGCGCCACAGCACTTCCTTCCAAGGTTCGACCGCATTGCCGCTGCCGCGGTGCCACCGGAACGCACCGCCGCGCGGGCAGGACCGGGCAGCGTGTGACGGGTAGGGCGGAGGAACTTCCGCTCGACGTAATTGAATTGTGAATGGTTCGGTTCTGGCGACAGAGTAGCGCCGCCTGACCGGTACAGATGACTCATCATGCCCGATTCCGAAGCCGTTCGGGAGAGGCCTTCCGACGACCGCGGAGTGGACCTCACCTGGGGTGAGTTGGCCATCCTGCACCTCATGCGTCACTCCCGGACACGCGGTCGAGCGTGTCGCGGCGGATAATGACGAACAATGGCGGATTAATTACCTTTTCAGGCAGACCTACGGCTCGATTCCGACCGCACGACCTCCGGAGGATCGGCCAGGTCCACGCGACCGCCGGTCGACTCCGACCGCAGCGGCCGTCGACTCCGGCGAGGGCTCCGACAGCGGGGGCAGACACGGTCGAATGGATGTACGTTTGAACGTACTGGCTGCGTGACCGCCCGCGACGGCCGGGCCCGGGCGCCCGGTCCACCGTCGGCGTACCGGAAGGGGCTCCGTATGACGTCGCAGCAGGCACCTTCGCACGGCCCGCGGACCAAGCGGGCGCACTGGCCCGTCCCCCTGCTGACGCTCTCGCTGGCGGCCACGGGCCTGGGCGGCGCCGGCGTCGCGCACGCCGCGGCCGTACCGGAGGGTCCCGCCGCGGCTGCCGCGAGCGCGACCTGCGCGGACAAGGTCTTCGCCGCGATGTCGGAACCGCAACGGATCGGTCAGCTCTTCATGGGGGGCGTCAACGCGGCCAAGCCGGACCAGAAGCGGATCCAGGTGCTGCGCGAATACCACGTCGGGTCGGTGTTCCTGGCCGGGCGGAGCAGCGCCGGCACCAAGGCGGTCAAGTCCCTCACCGACAGCCTTCAGGCGAAGGCCGACACCGTCTCGGGGCACCGCGTGGGGCTGCTGGTCTCCACCGATCAGGAGGGCGGCAAGGTACAGGTGCTGTCCGGCCCCGGCTTCTCGACCATACCGAGCGCGCTGGTGCAGGGAGGCTGGTCCACAGCGGCACTGCGCAGCGCGGCCGCCGGGTGGGCGAAGCAGCTCAAGTCGGCCGGTGTCAACCAGAACCTCGCGCCCGTCGCGGACGTCGTCCCGGCCAGCCTGGGGACGGACAACGCGCCGATCGGCCGGTACGGCCGCGAGTACGGCCACACCGCCGCGACCGTGACCTCCCACAGTCTCGCCTTCGCCGCGGGCTTCACCCAGTCCAAGGTGCTGACCACCTTCAAGCACTTCCCGGGACTGGGCTACGTCCGCGGCAACACCGACACCACGGCGAACGTGGTGGACTCGGTGACGACGAGCAAGAGCGCGAGCCTCGCTCCGTTCAGCGCGGGCATCAAGGCGGGCGCGCCCTTCGTCATGGTCTCGTTGGCCAAGTACAGCAGGATCGACGCCAAGCACCAGGCCGTGTTCTCCCCCACCGTGATCAATGGGCTGCTCCGCAGGACCCTGGGCTTCAAGGGCGTGGTGATCTCGGACGACCTCGGGAACGCGGTGGCCGTGAAGTCCGTGGCCGTGGGCAACCGCGCCGTGGACTTCCTGTTCGCGGGCGGGGACATGGTCCTGACCGTCGAACCGAACCTGGTCCCGACCATGGCCAAGGCCGTGCAGACCCGGATGGCACAGAGTTCGATCTTCCGCACCCAGGTGGACCAGAGCGTCCACCGCGTCCTGGCCGCCAAGCAGCAGGCGGGCCTGCTGTACTGCGGTTGACCCCGACGGCAGGACCGTCCGCCGGGCCCGAACCCGAAACACGCCCTAGTCGATCAGCACCGCCAGTCCCGCGATCAGTCCCAGGACCAGGAGGTTGACCAGCACCGCGTACAGGATGCACAGCCAGCCCACGACGATGGCCGCCAGTGACAGCCAACGGCCTTCCAGTCCACGCCTCTTGGCGCGACGACGTCCCAAGTGCCCGGAGACGATGGCGACAAGTGCGCAGACGATCAACAGGCCCAGGATCGGCGCCGAGTACGTCACGGTGAGCCAGCCGCCCATGACGGAACCGCTCGCATAGATCACGGCGGCGACGGCGGCGTAGACGCTGACGACGGCGGGCTTGTTGCGGGTCCGGTCGGCCGACTGGGGCGGGGCGCTCATGATCGGAACGATACCGACACGGCGGAGGCGTCCGTGACGCCGCCGCCTCGCCCGTCACCCCTCGCCCCTCGCCCCTCGCCCCTCGCCCCTCGCCCCTGGGCAATTTCCGGCCGACCCGTCCGGAAGACGGCTTGCCAGTCGATCACTTCACGGGAGACACTTCTACAGGACTGTAGATCGTGCGGGGAAAGGCGGACCTGATGTTCGGCTTGAGTGAGCTGGCGGTGATTCTCGTCGTGGTCGTCGCGGTCCTGGGAATCAAGAAGCTGCCCGAGCTGACGCGGTCGGCGGGCAAGGCCGCCCGGATCTTCAAGAGCGAGGCCAAGGCGTTCAAGGAGCAGGACGCTCCGGACGGGGTGCCCGGGTCCGGCCGTGTGATCTCCGGCGACGTCGTCGACCGGGACCGAGCTCCGGGCTCCTGAAGGCACGGCCCGGTGTCCGGCAGCCGGACACCGGGGTGCGGAGTCGGGTCAGGTCGCGCCGATGAGCCCGATGGCCCGGCGCAGGCTCTCGGCGACGGCGTGCGGGATGTCGTCGACCGGGAACAGCACCTGCCGTACGACGCGTTCGGCGTCGACGACCAGGATCAGCCGCTTGTGGCACAGGCGGCCGGCGGCACGGAAGGTGGGCAGTCGTAGCGCCGCCGTCAGTTGATGGGCGGCATCCGAGTGAAGGCCGTAGGGGATGTCCTCCGTCCGGGCGAACTCCAGCTGTTCGCGCACGGGTTGGGTGCTGACCCCACGCACGTCCACCCCCGCCTTCCGGAAGTCGGCCCAGGCGTCGCGGAATTGCCTGGCCTCCTGCACACAGCCGACGGCGTCGGGAATCTCCCCGCCCCACTCCACCCCCGCGCCGGGGTAGGTGAACAGCACGGTCGCCACGGCGTCCGGGGAGACGAGCGGCAGGTCGGCACCGTGCGTGCCGGGCAGTACCGGGCCGTCGGGCAGCCGGGTGCCGACCAGGGCGTGGACACGGGCGTGTTCGGCGCCGCCCGCCCGCCCGGTCGCGGCGGGACTCCCGTCGCCCAGCACCCATCGGTCGCCCCAGTCCTGCATCGCCACGAGCAGCGGCAGCAGGGCCACGCCCGCGTCGGTGAGCAGGTACTCGTAGCGCACGGGGCGCCGTTGGTACAGGCTGCGGCGCAGGACGCCGTGGGCGACGAGACGGCCCAGACGCTCCGTCAGGACCTTGCGCGACAGGCCGATCTCGGCGGCCAGCGCGTCGAAACGGACGTGCCCGCCGGCGACTTCGCGCAGCACGAGCACGTTCCACCAGTCCCCCAGGACCAGGGCGGCCTGCGCGATGCCACAGTTCTCGTCCGCGTTGTGCATCCTCATGCGCCCATAGTAAGTTCCTTTTCGGGACTCACTTTGTTTCTGGAGAAAACTTTCCGCCCGCGTCAGGCGGGCCCAGCATGAGGAGTTGCACCGTGACCGCCATCAGCCGGGTCGTCGCACGGGAGATCATCGACAGCCGGGGCAATCCGACCGTCGAGGTCGACGTGGAACTCAAGGACGGGTCACGCGGCCGCGCGGCCGTCCCGTCGGGCGCCTCCACCGGCGCCCGCGAGGCGGTCGAACTGCGGGACGGGGATCCTGCGCGGTTCCACGGCAAGGGCGTACAGCGCGCGGTGGACGCCGTGACCGAGAGCATCGCGGACGCCGTGATCGGACTCGACGCCGACGATCAGGCGACCGTCGACCGCACCATGATCGAACTGGACGGCACCGACACCAAGGCGCGGCTCGGCGCCAACGCCCTGCTCGGCGTCTCCCTGGCCACCGCCAAGGCCGCCGCGGCCTCGCACCACCTGCCGCTGTACCGCTACGTCGGCGGGGTCGACGCCCGCCTGCTGCCGGTGCCGATGATGAACATCGTCAACGGCGGTGCCCACGCGGACAATCCGCTGGACTTCCAGGAGTTCATGATCGCCCCCATCGGCGCGGCGACCTTCGCCGAGGCCGTCCGGATGGGCTCGGAGGTCTTCCACACCCTGCGCGGCAACCTCGTCGCCGCCGGCCACAGCGTGAACGTCGGCGACGAGGGCGGCTTCGCCCCCGACCTGCGCACGGCCGAGGAGGCCCTGGACTTCGTCGTACGGGCCATCGAACAGACCGGCTACAAGCCCGGCACCGACATCACCCTCGTCATGGACCCGGCCACCTCGGAGTTCTTCCGCGACGGCGTCTACGACTACCAGGGCGAAGGCGTCCGCCGTACGCCCGCCGAGCACGCCGACTACCTCGCCGGTCTCGTGGACCGCTATCCCGTGGCGTCCATCGAGGACCCGATGGCCGAGGACGACCACGACGGCTGGCGCGACCTGACCACCCGGCTCGGCGGCCGTTGCCAGCTCACCGGCGACGACGTCTTCTGCACCAACGAGACCCTGCTGCGCGCCGGGATCCGGGACGGTGTCGCCAACTCCGTCCTGGTGAAGGTCAATCAGATCGGCACCCTCACCGAGACGCTGGCCACCGTCTCCACCGCCCACCGCGCCGGGTACACGGTCGTGATGTCCCACCGCTCCGGCGAGACCGAGGACACCACCATCGCCGACCTCGCCGTGGCCACGGGCTGCGGTCAGATCAAGACCGGCTCGCTGTCCCGCTCCGACCGCACCGCCAAGTACAACCGACTCCTGCGTATCGAGGAGGAGTTGGGGACCAAGGCGCGTTACGCCGGCCGGGAGTTCCTGGGCCTGCGCCGATAGCCGCCCCCTACCGCCGCACACCTCGGCCCGCCGGACACCCGGCGGGCCGAACTGTTGCCGCGGCGGGCTGCGGACCCGACGCGACGCGTGGACGGCGGCGTCGACGCCGACACCGACAATTTTTCTTTTCTTGACAACTGATCCTGTCGGACGCATGCTGGAACGGCAGCCGGACAACACCGTGAACCGGACATCACCGGGAAACCGAGGGACTCTCATGCGCACCTTGATCAGCACGGCCTTCGTCTCGCTCGACGGCGTGGTGGAGGCACCCGGCGGCGAAGCCGGGTACCGGAACTCCGGCTGGACCTTCAAAGACATCGAGTTCCTCCCCGAGGCGTTCGACATCAAGGGCCGCGAGCAGAAGGACGCCACGGCGATGCTGATGGGCCGGACCAGCTACGAGGCGTTCAGCCCGGTGTGGCCGGACATGGCGGACTTCGCCGACTACAACGCGATGCCGAAGTACGTCGTCTCCACTACCCTCACCGAGGACAGGCTCGTCTCCGGCTGGGGCGAGACCACCGTCCTGCGCTCACTCGACGAGGTCGCCGCCCTCAAGGAGACCCACGGCGGCCCGATCATCGTCCACGGCAGCGCCTCCCTGAACCACGGCCTCTCGGACGCGGGCCTGATCGACCGCTACCACCTGCTGGTCTTCCCGCTGCTGCTCGGTGCGGGCAAGCGCCTGTTCAGCACGACGGACAAGGACACCCAGAAGCTGAAGCTGGTCGAGCACGAGGTCTACGCCAACGGTCTGCAGAAGCAGGTCTTCGACGTGGTCCGCTGACGGCACCGCGTGGCCGTCACCACGCGCCCGTCAGTCCGTCGCGGCGGGAAGGTGCCGGGCCGCCACGAGCCTGGCCAGCGCCGCGAGTCCGGTGAAGTAGGAGGCACAGTAATCCTCGTCGATCAGCGGAACGACCTTGTCGAGGTCGGCGATGCACGCCCAGAGCACGGCGATCCAGTGGCCGTCGAGTGCGCCGTCCAGTTCCCCCATGACGAGACCTGCGACGTCCGCGTCCAGCAGGACCAGGTCCACGCCGTCGATGTCCACGCCGCGGAAGCCGTCGGGGAAAGGCGCACGAAGGTGCGCCTCCCAGAGCACGGCGAGCCGGTCCTCGTGCAGCGCCCCGCCCAGGTCGCCGGTCGTCGGCCCCTCCGTGGCACCGGCGACCAGGCCGTGCATGTCCGAGCCGTCGGGCACGACGTCGCGGGAGCGCGGGTCCGGCCGCGGTGAAGGCAAGGGGCCGGACGTCGGCGGAGGGGTGTTCACGTGCGCGATCTTGCCGTCAACGCGGGCTGTTGTCACCGGAATTGGTGCGCGACGCGACGTGGGCCGGCTGGAGGCCGGCCGGCTGCCTGCCGCCCCGGACGTTCCGCGATGCCGTGCTCGCCTTCGATCCGCGGCAGGCCGCCGCCACCTCGTACCCCTGGATCAGCTTTCCCCGGATTCCCGACGGCGCAGAACTCCACGACGCCGGAGTCGGGTGACGGCGGCTGCGTGTGGGGTGCCGTGCCGCTACCTCACCCGGAGGGTGTACGGGCCGGTCGCCTGGGCGGTCAGGCGCCAGCCACCGGGCTGCGCCGAGAGCTGGACGCCGGTGAGACCGCGGACCGTGGTCGTCGGGCGGCTCGCGCCGGGGAGCCACACGTCCAGGACGCCCTTCCCGGTACCCGACAGCCGCAGGTCCCGGTCGGTGGCGGAGGACTCGAGGGAGGTCAGACGGCCGGGAGCGCTGCGCGGGTACGCCTGGGACAGCGCCGTGGTCTCGAAGGCCGGGCTCGGCAGCGGCTTGCCGTCGGGGCAGGTGTACAGCACGACGCCGCCGCCCGAGGTGGTGGCCGCGGGGTCGTTCTGCGGATCACCGCAGGCCTTCTTCCAGACCCAGATCGCCGAGCCGAGCATGTCGGCGTTCTGCCGTTCCAGGAACCGGTTGAAACGCGAGCGGAAGTCCTCGGGTTCCCCGAACCATCCCCACTCGCCCGACCACAGCGGCGCCCCGTACGCCCGGGCGGTGCGCTCGGCGGTGGTGTAGCCCTGCTCGATCGAGGTCAGGGTGACGCCCAGTCCCTGGTCCATGGTGATCGACTCGCTGTAGAGGTGCGGCGAGAAGACGAGCAGCGGGTCGTCGGCGAACCCGGCCGGCGGGGTGGTGTCGAAGCCCAGGCCCGACCAGAGGATCGAGGGTTCGAAGAACACCAGGTGGTGGAAGCCGCCGCGGGTGTTCGCCTCCGCGGCCCGGATCGAGGTGATCGCCTGCTGGTACAGGCGGCCGAGCAGGAGCGAGGAGGTGACGCCCGGGGCGTTGCCGGGGCCGGGCTCGTTGAGGAGGTCGTAGCCGGCGACGGCGGGCTCGTCGGCGAAGGTCTCGGCGAGGCGGCCCCAGGCGCGGGCGAACTCGGTGCCGATGCCGTCGGTGTCGTCGTAGAGGTTGGTGAACGCCTGCTGCACATTGGGCGCGAGGTCGCGGCCGAGGAAGCCACAGGCCTGGGCGCCGTCGGTGCGGGTCGCCCACTCGGGTGCGCCGTCGTTGCCGAACTCCGGTGACGCGTTGGCGCGGCACCGCGTGCCCGGCGCGGCGGTGACGTACTTCGAGAAGGTGTCCTGGTGGATGTCGAGGACGGTGTGGATCCCGTGGGCGGCGGCCTGGTCGACCGCGCTGCGCACCCGCGCGAGGTACGCCTCGTCGAAGACGCCTCGCTTCGGCTCCAGGGCCGACCAGGACAGGGCCAGCCGCTGGACGTCGAACCCGTACCGGGCCATCAGCGCGTAGTCGGAGTCCTCCAGGGGCCACACCGTGGGCTTGGCCGGGTCGGGCTGTCCGTAGTCGATGAGCTGGTTGACGTTCACGCCGCGGAGCAGCACCTGCCGGCCCGCGCTGTCGCCGATCACCGGGGGCTGTCCGTCCCGGCGCAGCACGGTCAGCGGAAGCAGTCTGTTCGGGTCGCGGCCCGCGGCCTGTGTCCGCGCGTCGACGAGGGCCACCGGTGCGTCCGGCGTGCCCGACGGCAGGGAGCCGGTGGCGAGCGCCAGCACGGCGGCGACCGCGACGGGCGGCGCCCACCGGGCCGCATGGCCGAGACGGCCGCGCTCGGCCGAGGGCTGCGTCCGGCGCCGCCAGGCCAGCTCCGCGACCCAGGGGACGCACACGACGCCGGCGCACGCGCCCGCGGTCACCCCCTCCGCGACCCGCACGAGCACGGACGCGACCGGGAACAGCGCCCCGCCGAAACCGTTCAGACCCCCGTCGAGGACCCACAGGGGCACGAACCCGAGAACGCCCGCCGCGGTGAGCGTCGTCGCGAGCGACCACAGCGTCACCCCGGTACGGGCCTGGGGCAGCCCGGGCGACACCACCCGGCGCCAGAGCACGACACCGGCGAGCACCGCCACGCCCCCGGCGACCAGCGTCGCCACCGCCACGCCACCGGGTACCGGGCCGGCGGCCCAGGCGAACACACCGGTACCCGCCTGGAGCGCCACGGCGACACCGGCGGGCAGCCAGGCGCACCCGGCGATCTGGTTGATGTCGACGCCGCCCGCATGCCCTGCGGCGCGCTCACCGCCCTCGACGCCCTGGTCGTCGCCCCCGACGGCCTTGCGGCGCAGGCGCCACACGCCGATCCGGTACGCCGACGCCGCCGGGCCCGCGACCAGCGGCCCGAACGCGGCGTACTTCGCCCCGGTCAGACCGCACTCGGCCAGCAGCGACCCGACCGTCGGAAACAGGTGCAGCCCGTCCGTGCCGGCGATCGCGAGCAGCAGCACGCTGTAGACCAGCTTGGCCAGGAACGCCACCAGGATCAGACTCGACCAGACCGCGCCGAAGACCCAGCGCGCCCTCGCGCGGGGAGCGACGGCGCGCACCACCCGGTGGACGGCCACCGCGCCGCCACCGATCAGCAGGGGCAGGAACACCACCGTGGCCCAGGCGGGGCTGGTGGCGTTGCCGGGTACGAATCCCGCGTCCGGCCAGTTCTCCGGGGCGAACAGTCCGGTGCCGTCGACATGGCCGAGGGCAGCACAGAGCACCGCGAGTACGACCGCGGTGGTGAGGGACGCGATGCGGGCAAGCCGACGGCCGCCGCGCTGATCATCGAGCATGGATGGAGAAGATAGAGCAGCCCGAAGGCCTGCGGAAGGCCTGTGAGCAGGGAATTCCTCCCGGCACACGCGTCCCGGCAGGTCTGGACGACATGGTAGCCGCGGACCGCTTCCGGCTTCGGCGGGAGGCCCGTCCGGCGCAGGCTCAGTGGGCCGCGTGTAGCGTCCGGGCCATGTCGGACACCTTCGATGTGGCGGTGGCGCTGAGCGGCGGGGTGCGCGGCCCCTCGGGTGCGTGGGACTTCGTACGCCGGTTCGCGACGGAGTGGACAGGCGTCCCGCTGCGGCCGCAGGACGGCTTCTCCAGCGAGGAACTGGACGCTGTTGAAGCCGAGTTGGGCTTCGCGCTGCCCCAGGTGCTGCGCCAGGGCTACCGGTTGTTCGGGCGCCGGACCGATCTGACCGCCGAGCAGGACCCGTTGGTGGCGCCGGGCGGCCTCTTCGTGGCCGACGGCCCCGAGGGGATCCTGGTCTTCCGTCGTGAGAACCAGGACTGTGCCGCGTGGGGGATCCCCCTCGACCTGATCGAACAGGAGGACCCTCCGGTCCTGGTGGAGTCCCACGACGGGTGGATCCCGTTCCTGGACCGCATGTCGACGGCCTGGGTGGAGCTGGTGCTCAGCGAGTCCTTGCTGGGGGCCGGAACGTTCTACGACGCCTGCGAACTGCCCGAGGCGCTCCTGGCGAACCTGTACGACCGTTACACCAGGGTGCCGCTGCCCGACCATCCGATGTGGGTGGGCCCGCAGGAATCGCCCCTGCGCTGGTACTCCGCGCCCGGCCGTCTGATCCGCCGCGACGGGGACCTCGACCTGTGCTGGGTCCACGCGCGCGGTCGTACGGCCGACGACCTGGAGACGCTGCGCGGGGACCTGCCGGCCTCGTGGGTGTGCTGACGTACCCACCGCTGTCCGGCCTGGTGATCTACGGGGCGAGCAAATCCGTTGGAGGCGTCGTACGGGACCGTGGCAGCATGGCCCGTATGACGACGACCCGAAAGGTCCATGCCGCGTAGCCGGCCAGGACAGCTCCGGACCGCCCTTCCGCCGCGGAGCCGGACAGCAGGTGCGAGACCGGTCATCGACGGTCTGTCCCGGCGGGCGCTCTCCGAGATCGCCTGCCTCGAGCGCACGAGGAACTATCTGGACCCCGGAGGCGTCGGCGCGGCCATGCGCCTGTGGAAGGAGTATGTCCAGCGCCCCGAGCGTCAGTTGTGGCATGACGTCGAGTGGGACGACACGCATTGGTACTGCTGCGGCGATCCGCTGGAGGCCCGCGCACTCCTCGACGTCGTGCTCCAGGCCATGTCCGCGCGAAGCGCCCGCGAACTGCGGGCGGTCGTCGCCAGGTACGACGCCGTCTGGAACACGCCCGTCACGCCGTACGGCGCCGACTGATCAACCGGGTCAGCGCAGTACGGCCGCCGGCAGGTCGGCGCCCAGGGCCGTCAGATCGGGCAGCTTGAGGGCGTAGCGTACGTAGCGGCCGTGCCGTCGGGTCCTGAGCAGGCCCGCGCGGCGCAGGACGGCGAGGTGGCGGGAGACCTCGGGCGGCGAAAGCTCCCAGGTGTGGGCCAACTCGCCGGTGGTGTGCGGGCCGCGGGCCAGGGTGCGCAGCAGCCGTACCGGACGGGCGAGTGCCTCCAGCCACAGGGTGACCGTCTCCGGCGACACCGGCTCCGCCGGACCCGGATCGGCCACCGGGTACTGCACCACCGGCTGCCGGCCGGGCGCGTGGACCACGGCCAGGTGCGGGCGGCCAAAAACTCCGGGGATGAGGGTGACCCCGGCGCCTCGGGCGGTGGTCGCCTTGTCCTGGGGTTTGTCCACGCGGCCGCCTCCCTGGGAGCCGGCTGGGGTGCGCCCGCCGTCGCGGCGGTGTCCGTGGTCTGCACCCTCGGTGAGATCATCTACGCCGGCAGTGCCACCGCGCTGGTCACGGCGCTCGCCCCGGCCCGGGCGGCGGGGCGCGCCCCGGCCCGCTTCGAGCTCTCCACGGGCTTCGGTCCCGCCGTCTCCCCCACGGTCATCACCGCTCTCGCGCCGCGCGGTCCGGCCGTCCTGTGGGGCGGCCCGGCCGCCGCGACGCTGCTGTCCGCCTCCGCCGTCGCCACCGGTACGGATGTCGCCGACGACGGTTCGAAGCGGCCGCGGATCCCGTAAGTGCTCCGGACAGGAGTGGGTCCGCCGTCGCCGACCGGCCGGTGCGCCTCGGACCGGTCGGTGACGGGAGCTCCGACTCACAGGACCCGGCGCCGACGCCCCAGCCAGGTCTGCGCGACGACCACCACGGCCAGGAAGGCCCCGCTGACGACCTGCTGGTAGGCCGAGTCCAGCGAGCCGATCTGGTTGATGACGTTCTGGATGACCTTCAGCAGCAGCACACCCACGAGGGAGCCGCTGATGAAGCCGAAGCCGCCGCTGAGCAGGGTGCCGCCGATGACCACGGCGGAGATCGCCTCCAGTTCCATCCCGGTGCCGAGGATGGTCACGCCCGACACCAGCCAGGCCGCGTTGAGCGCGCCCGCGAGTCCGGCGCACAGCCCGGAGAGGGTGTAGACCGCGACCTTCGTACCGGCCACCGGCACGCCCATCAGGGCTCCGGCGTCCTCGTTGCCGCCGACCGCGTACACGTACTGCCCGAATCTGCTGCGCCGCAGCACCACCGCGCCGAGCACGAACAGGGCCACGGTGATCCACACGGGTACGCCGATGCCGAGCAGCGAGCCCTGGCCGAGGGAGGCGAAGAAGGAGTGCTTGTCGACCAGATACGTCGTCGAGCCCTCGTCGGTGATCGCCAGGAGCAGGCCGCGGGCGCCCAGCATCGCGGCCAGGGTGACGATGAACGGGGCGAGCCGGACCCGTGCGATGAGCAGCCCGTTCACGAGCCCGATCAGCCCGCACACGGCGAGCGGGAGCAGCAGGGCCACCGCGCTCCCGTACCGCGAACCCCAGGCCGCGAGCACACCGCCCAGGGCGAACAGCGAGCCCACCGACAGGTCGATCCCGCCCGTGACGATCACGAAGGTCATACCGAGGGCGACCACGGCGAGGAACGCCGAGGACAGCGCCATGTTCTCCAGGTTGTCGCCGGTCAGGAACGTGTCGAAGCTCAGGGACGCCACGACCATGGCGATCACCAGGGTCACCAGCGCGCCGTGCTGCTGGGCGAAGGCGCCGAGCCGGTCGGAGCGGCTCGCGCGCGGGGGTCCGTCCCCGGCGGGGTCGTCGGTCGTGACCGGCACGCCGGCCTCCTCGGTGTGGGCGGTCATCGCCTGCCTCGTTCCCGGGCCGCGTAGACGGCGAGGACGATCACCACGGCCTGGGCGATCTGGGTCCACGACGGCGGAAGGTCGTGCTTGATGAGGGTGGTGGTGAGGAGCTGGATGAGTACGGCGCCCGCGACGGTACCGCCGATGCGTACCCGTCCGCCGCTGAGCGGGGTGCCGCCGACGACCACGGCGGTGATGGCGGACAGCTCCATCAGGGTGCCGAGGGAGGTGGGGTCGCTCGCGGTCAGGCGGGCGGTGGCGAGGATGCCCGCGACGGCGGCGAGGGCTCCGGAGCAGACGTAGACCACCACGAGCACCCTGTTGACCGGCAGTCCGGCGAGCCGGGCCGCGGGGCGGCTGTCGCCGATGGCCAGGACCTGGCGTCCGAAGGTGGTGCGGCGCACCACGAACGCGACCAGGAACGCCAGCGCCGCGGCGATCAGGACCAGGTAGGGCACGCCCAGCACGTCCCCGGAGCCGAGCGCCGCCATGCCGGGATCGCGTACGTCCTTGAGCTGCGGGAGCAGCACCAGGGCCAGTCCGCGTCCGGCGACCATGAGGGCGAGGGTGGCGACGATGGGCTGGACGCCGACGAAGGCGACGAGCGCGCCGTTGGCCATGCCCACCACGATGCCGCCGAGCACCGCGATCAGTGCGGCGATCCAGGGCCCGTAGCCGAGGTAGAGGGAGAGCAGCGAGGTGGACAGGGCCATCACCGAGCCCACCGACAGGTCGACGCCCTCGGTGCCGATCGCCAGCGCCATGCCGAGCGCGACGACGAGGACGGGGGCGACCTGGACGGCCTGGGTGCGGAAGTTCTCCGTGGACAGGAAGTACGGGGTGAAGGCGAAGTTGAACAGCAGCAGCACCGCGACGCCCGCGTAGACGCCGTACTCCTGGAGCAGGTGCAGCAGCCGGGCGCGGTCCAGGGTGCCGCGCGCGAGTGCGAGGTCAGCCATCCTGTCCTCCCGCGGGTGCGGATGCGAGGGCGCGCATCAGGCCGTCCTCGGTGACGTCGTCGCCGGTCAGTTCGCGCACCACCACGCCTTCCTTGAGGACGATCACGCGGTCGCTGCCCTCGATGAGTTCCTCGGTGTCGGAGGAGATCAGCAGGACGGCCAGTCCGTCGTCGGCGAGTTCGTCGATGAGTGCCTGCACTTCGGCCTTGGCGCCGACGTCGATGCCGCGGGTGGGCTCGTCGAGCAGCAGCACCTTGGGGTGCAGGGCGAGCCAGCGGGCCAGCAGTACCTTCTGCTGGTTGCCGCCGGAGAGTTCGCCGACCTTCTGGTGCGGACCCGCCGCCTTGATGCGCAGCCGTTCCATGAAGGTCTCGACGATCCGGTCGATGCGGGAGTCGTCGACGAGGCCGAAACGGGAGAGCGCGGGCAGCGCGGCGAGCGCGATGTTCTCGCGTACGGAGAGTCCCGGCACGATGCCCTCGGCCTTGCGGTCCTCCGGCAGGAGGCTGATGCCGGCGCGGATCGCGGCGGCGGTGGAGCCGGTGCGTACCGGGGTTCCGGCGACGCTCACCCGGCCCGCGTCGGTGGGCAGCGCTCCGGCGATGGCCTTGGCGGTCTCGCTGCGGCCGGAGCCGAGCAGCCCGCCGAGTCCCACCACCTCGCCCGGCCGCAGCGCGAGCGACACGTCACGCACACGATGACGTACCGTCAAATTCTCCGCGCGCAGGACGGGTTCGGCGGTGGCGGTGTGCGAGCCGGAGAACTTGGTCAGGCCCTCCGTGCGTACCTCGCCGATCTCCCGGCCGAGCATCATGGACACCAGCCGCAGCCGGTCGAGGCCGGCCAGCGGGCCGGTGTGCACCACGCGTCCGTCGCGCAGGACGGTGACCGCGTCGCAGATCTCGTACAGCTCGTCCATGCGGTGGCTGACGTAGATCACCGCGACGCCGCGCTCGCGCAGCATGCGGATCACCCCGAACAGGGTCGCCACCTCGCGTGGTTCGAGCGACGAGGTCGGCTCGTCCATGATGACGACGCGGGCGTCGACGGCCACGGCCCGCGCGAGGGCGACCATCTGCTGGGCGCCGACGCCGAGTTCGCGCAGCGGGCGGCGTACGTCGACCCGGATGCCGAGCCTGCGCAGGGCCTCGTCGGCCTCGCGGTGCAGGCGTCCGAAGTCGATCAGGCCGAGTCGGCCGCGCGGTTCGCGGCCGAGGAAGAGGTTGCGGGCCACGCTCATCAGCGGGACGAGGTTGACCTCCTGGTAGATGGTGGAGATGCCCGCCTGCTGGGCCTGCAGGGGGGTGGCGAAGCGCACCGGGGCGCCGTCGTACGACACCTCGCCCGCGTCGGGCCGGTACACCCCGGTGAGCACCTTGATGAGCGTCGACTTGCCCGCGCCGTTCTCGCCGACGAGCGCGTGCACCTGCCCGGCGTGCGCGGTGAAGTCCACGTCGGACAGCGCGCGCACGCCGGGGAAGGTCTTGGACAGGTTGGTGACCGAGAGCACGTCAGTAGGCCTTGCCGAGGTCCGTCTGGGCGTTGCCCTTGGCGTAGGAGCTGTCCTGGATGACGATGTCCTGGCCGACCTTCTGGCCCTGGGTGAAGGTGTCGAGGGTCTGGAAGGCCAGCGGGCCGAAGCGCGGGTTGGACTCGATGACGCCGTAGATCCAGCCGTCCACGATGGCCTGGACGGCGTTGCGGGTGCCGTCGATGGTGACGATCTTGACGTCGCCCGGCTTCTTCCCCGCGCCCTTGAGGGCGTTGACGGCGCCGAGGCCCATCTCGTCGTTCTCGGCGTAGACACCGGTGATGCCGGGCTTGGACTGGATGAGGTTCTCGGTGACCGACTGGCCCTTCTCACGGGCGAATTCACCGGTCTGCCGGAACACGATCTTCAGGCCGGGGGCCTTCTCCTTGATGCGGTCCTCGAAGCCCTTGGTGCGTTCGGTGGTGACGTTGTTGCCGGCCGCGCCGAGCAGGATGGCGATCTCGCCCTTGCCGCCGGTCGCCTCGATCATCTGGTCGGCGGCCCGCTGCCCCTGCTGGACGAAGTCGGAGCCGATGAAGCTCACGTAGTCCTTGCAGGCGGTGGCGTTGATCTTGCGGTCGATGGTCACGATCGGGATGTGCTTGGCGGCCGCGGCGCGCAGCACCGGCTCCCAGCCGTCGGAGTTCAGCGGTGCGATGACCAGCAGGTTCGCACCCTTGGCGATGAGGTCCTGGACGTCGCTGATCTGCTTGGAGAACTGCGACTGCGCGTTGGCGGTGAGCAGTTTGATGCCGCGCTTCTGCGCCTCGGCCTTGATGGAGGCGGTCTCCGCGATCCGGAAGGGATTGGCCTCCTTCTCGGACTGGGAGAAGCCGACGGTGGCGCCCTTGAGGTCGAGCTTGCTGCCGCCGTAGGCGTCGATGGCGCAGGTGGGTCCGGAGTCGGTGCTCGGTGAGGCGACCTGCTGCCCGGCGTCGTCCTGCGTGGCGCTGGAGGTGTTCTTGCCCGAGTCGTCCTCGGACTTGGTGCATGCGGTCACGAGCGCCAGGCTCGTCACGAGGCCTGCTGCGAGGAGGTGGCGTGCGAAGGCGGGACGGGCAACTGCGGTGGTCTTCATGGGAGTCCCCCAAACGGCGCGGCCCCGGGGCGTGAGAGCGCTCTCGGGGAGGCTGGCTCTTGCGGTCAACTCGGCGTGCTCGTCGTTCCGGTGAGGTTTTTACATCGTTGGAAGGAGGCTGTAAACCCCCTCCGTTCGAAATCCCGTCAGCGTCGCCCCAGCGTGCTCTCCCGCTCAACCAGCCTGAATTCCGCGGTCAGTTCACGCCCACCGGGCACTTCCCGCCCGGACAGGCTGCGCAGCAGCGAGGCGACGGCCATCCGGGCGATGGCCTGCTTGTCCGGTGAGACCGTGGTCAGGGTGACCGCCCCGAAACGGCCCTCGGCGAGGTCGTCGAAGCCCACCACCGCCACGTCCCACGGCACCCGCAGCCCCCGCTCGTGCAGCACCCGCATCGCCCCGATCGCGATCAGATCGTTGTACGCGAAGACGGCGTCCGGACGCACGCCCGAGTCGAGCAGCTGGGCCATCGCCCGCGCCCCGTCGTCCCGGTCCCAGCCGCCGACCGGCACCACCAGGCTGTCCGGGGCCGGTACCCCGGCGGCGCCCAGCTCCTCGCGCCAGCCGGCCAGCCGCAGGTGGGCGGGCCGGTTCGCGGAGTCGGTGCGCGCGCCCAGGTAGGCGATCCGGGTCCGGCCGCGGCCCAGCAGATGACGGACCGCGCACCGGGCGGCGGCCACGTTGTCGATCGCGATGTGGTCGTAGGGCAGGTCGTACACGCGCTCGCCGAGCAGCACCAGCGGCACGTCGTCGGACCGGCCCTGGAGGTCCTCGGCCTCCAGCTCCAGCGGGCTGAGGATGAGCCCGTCGATCACCCGGGCCGGAAGGCCCTGGCTGACCAGGATCTCCTGCTCACGGTCGCCGCGCGTGTGGTCGAGCAGGACGGTGAACTCGTGCTCGGCGGCCGCGTCGATCACGGCCCCGGCCAGCTCCGCGAAGTACGGGTTGCCGAGCTCGGGAACGGCCAGCGCGATGATCCCCGTACGCCCCTTGCGCAAGTGCCGCGCGGTCAGGTTGGGCCGGTAGCCGAGCTCGTCGATGGCCGACTGCACCCGGGCCCGCATCGCCGGGGTGACGTGCGGATAGTTGTTCACCACGTTGGACACCGTCTTGATCGAAACGCCCGCGCGTTCCGCCACGTCCTTCAGGCTGACCCGCAAGGGATCTCCTCAGCGTCGATGGGCGCCGCGTCCTCGGAGCCTGTGCTCTGCCCCTGGACAGCGGCCGGGAGCCGTGCTCTCATGCCAACTGCCGTTCCTTCCAACGTTGTACAGACTGAAGCAACGAGCCGCCACCCTTCCTCAGCCAAGGAGGATCAGTGCGCACCAAACCCCTCAGGCAACGCCTCGCCCTGCTGCTCGCCGCAGCGCTGGGCGCCGCGGGACTCGCCGCGACACCCGTCGCGCACGCGGCCGACGACCCCGTCGAGGTCCATGGCCTCAAGGGCGAGTACTACACCCAGTCGGCCCCCGGCGCCTTCGACTTCCACCAGCTCAAGGCCACCGGACTGGACCCGAACCTCGACTTCGACACCCTGGAGCCGCGCCTGTCCTTCGCCACCGGGCAGTCGGACGACGTCAGCGTCCGCTGGACCGGCCGGATCGTGCCGGAGAAGACCGGCCCCACCACCTTCTCGATCATCGGCGACAACGGCTTCCGCCTCTGGGTCGGCGACACCCTGGTCATCGACCACTGGGTCGACGACTGGGACCGCGAACAGACCGGCGCACCAGTCGAGTTGACCGCGGGCAAGGCCTACGACATCAAGGTCGAGTACTTCGAGCACTACGGAGGCTCCAACCTCCATCTGCGCTGGACCCCGCCCGGCGGCACCAAGACCGCCGTCCCGTCGTCCGCGCTCCGGCTGCCCGCCGGCTACGACTACGACGGCGCCACCGCCACGGCCGTCCGCGCGGACGGCCGCACGCTGCGGCTCGACTTCGCGCAGCCCCTCGCCACTCCCCCGGCGGACCTCACCGACCACATCGACGCCGTGATCGGCGGCGCGACCTGGCCGCTCGGCGCGGCCCGGCTCGACCCCGCCGACCCCAGATCGCTCCTGGTCACGCTGGAACAGCCCGTCGTCGGCAACAAGGACGGCACCGCCTCCGGCCTCGCCGACGTCCGCTACGACGGCGCGGGCGGCCTGACCGGGAAGGACGGCAACGTTGTCAAGTCCTTCTGGAGCAGCGGCGCCAACCGGTCCACGTACGAACTGCGCACGAAGTGGGCCGACGAGGTCTCCTCGCGCAACGCCCACCCCGAGTACCCGCGGCCGCAGTTGACCCGCGGCGCCTGGCAGAACCTCAACGGCTCCTGGCAGTTCGCCGCCGCCCGGGCCGGCGAGCAGCCGCCGGTCGGCAGGAACCTCGGCGAGAAGATCCTCGTCCCCTACCCCGTCGAGTCACAGCTGTCCGGCCTCGAACGGCACGAGGACCGCATGTGGTACCGGCGCACCTTCACCGTCCCGGCCGGCTGGAAGATCGGCTCCGGCAAGCGTCTCCAGCTGAACTTCGGCGCGGTCGACTGGCAGGCCGAGGTGTACGTCAACGGCCACAAGGTCGCCGAACACCAGGGCGGCTACGACAAGTTCAGCGCCGACATCACCGACGCACTCAAGCCCGGCCGCACCCAGGAGCTGATCGTCGGCGTCTACGACCCGACGGACGCGGCCGGCGGCGAGAACCCGCCGGTGGGCAAGCAGCGCCTGGACCCGAGCGGCATCTGGTACACCCCGTCCTCCGGCATCTGGCAGACCGTGTGGCTGGAGCCGGTCGCCGCCGACCACGTCGACACGCTCAAGCTCACCCCGGACGTGGCCGCGGGCACCCTGACGATCGAACCGCAGGGCGTGCGCGCCGGACTGCCGGTCACCGCCACCGCGTACGCCGGGAAGCGCCGCGTCGCCAGCGTCACCGGCCGCAGCGGCAAGGCGCTCACCCTGCGGATCCCGAAGGCCCACCTGTGGTCACCGGACGACCCCTTCCTGTACGACCTGGAGGTGACCGTCGGGCACGACCGCGTCGGCAGCTACTTCGGGATGCGCTCGATCACGGTGGAGAAGGTGAACGGCGTACCGCGCACCGTGCTCAACGGCCAGCCGGTCTTCATGATGGCCACGCTCGACCAGGGCTTCTGGCCGGACGGTCTGTACACCGCGCCGACCGACAGCGCGCTCGCCTACGACCTGAAGATGCACAAGAAGATGGGCTTCAACTCCGTACGCAAGCACATCAAGGTGGAACCCGACCGCTGGTTCTACTGGGCCGACCGGCTGGGCCTGATGGTGTGGCAGGACATGCCCGCGATGACGGCCGGGGTGAACCCGTCGACCGCCGCCCGTGCCGAGTACGAGCGTGAGATGAAGCAGATGATCGACGAGCACATCAGCAGCCCGTCGGTCGTCATGTGGGTCACCTTCAACGAGGGATGGGGCCAGTACGACATGGCCCGCATCGCCGACCAGGCCAAGGCCTGGGACCCGACGCGGCTGGTCAACAGCATGTCGGGCATCAACCTCGGGGCGGACGGAGGAACCGGCGACATCATCGACGAGCACGGCTATCCCAGTCCCGCGCTGCCGCCCCACCCGGACGGGCGACGCGCCCTGGTCAGCGGCGAGTACGGCGGTCTGGGGCTCGCGGTCCCCGGTCACGCCTGGTCGGTCCAGCAGTCGTACGTCGACGTCGACCCCTCGACCTACACGGACGACTACCTCCAGAAGCTGGCCGAGGTGCACGCGCTGGCCTGCCGGGGCGGCAACGGCGCCGTCTACACGCAGATCTCGGACGTCGAGGGCGAGCTCAACGGCCTGCTGACGTACGACCGCAAGGTGGTCAAGCCCGATGTCGAGCGGCTCGGCGCGGCCCAGCGGGCGCTGATCGCCGACGCCTCGCGGGCGACGCCCGCCGGCTGCGCCTGACCCGGTGACGGCTCTCGGCGGACGCCTCCCCGCGCCCCGCCGAGAGCCGTGCCGATCCCCGCACGGGTGCGGTCCGCCCGCCGCTCACGGGCGGTGGGCGGGCCGCGCCACCGCCTGGGCCGACGGTCAGGCGGTCTCGCGGCCCGGCAGGCCGGCGGTCCGGGAGGCGGCCTCAGCCGACTCCCCCGTTCACCCCTCACCCCCTCACCCCCTCACCCCCCACCCCCCAAACCCCCCACTCCCGACTGGAGAAGCCGTATGGCCATCGCCCGGCGACAGTTATTGCAGACCGGAGGCCTCACCGTCGGCGCCCTGGCCGTCGGCGCCCTGCTCCCGGCGGCGCCCGCGGCCGCGGCGGCCGGCCTCGCCCCCGACGCCTTCACCCGGCTGCCGCCCGGCAGCATCACCGCCCGCGGCTGGCTCGCCGGCCAACTGCGGATGCAACTGGCCGGACTGTGCGGCCGCTACGCCGAACGCTCCCACTTCCTCGACCTGTCGACCAGCGGCTGGGCCCACCCCGAACGCGACGGCTGGGAGGAACTCCCCTACTGGCTGCGCGGATACGTCCCCCTCGCCATCGCCACCCGCGACTCCACCGCCCTCGCCACGGCCCGCCGTTGGATCGACGCCGTCCTCGTCACCCAGCAGAGCGACGGGTTCTTCGGCCCGCGCGCCCTGCGCACCGCGTTGAACGGCGGCCCGGACTTCTGGCCCTTCCTTCCCCTGCTCCAGGCGCTGCGCACCTACGAGGAGTACGCGCACGACACCCGGATCGTGCCCTTCGTCGGCCGGTTCCTGCGCTTCATGAACGCCCAGGGATCCGGCGCGTTCGACTCGAGCTGGGTGTCCCTGCGCTGGGGCGACGGGATGGACATCGCGCTGTGGCTGTACCGCCGCACCGGCGAGTCCTATCTCCTCGACCTCGTCGACAAGATGCACGCCTGGGGCGCCGACTGGACCGGCCCCCTGCCCAGCGCGCACAACGTCAACATCGCCCAGGGTTTCCGGGAGCCGGCCCAGTACGCCCAGCGCTCCGGCTCCACCGACCTGACCCGGGCCGCGTACCGCACGTACGACCAAGTCCTGGGTGGCTACGGGCAGTTCCCCGGCGGCGGGATCGCGGGCGACGAGAACATCAGGCCGGGCTTCGGCGACCCGCGGCAGGGCTTCGAGACCTGCGGCATCGTCGAGTTCATGGCCAGCCACGAGCTGCTGACGCGGATCACCGGCGACCCGGTGTGGGCGGACCGCTGCGAGGAGCTGGCGTTCAACCTGCTGCCCGCCTCCCTCGACCCCGACGGCAAGGCGGTGCACTACATCACCAGCGCCAACTGCGTGGACCTGGACGACGTCCGCAAGACCGAGGGCCAGTTCCAGAACGGCTTCGCCATGCAGTCGTACCAGCCGGGCGTCGACCAGTACCGCTGCTGTCCGCACAACTACGGCATGGGCTGGCCCTACTTCGGCGAGGAACTGTGGCTGGCGACCCCGGACGGCGGGCTGGCGGCCGCGATGTACGCGCCCAGCAGCGTGACGGCGACCGTCGCGGGCACGACGGTCACCGTCACCGAGGACACGGACTACCCGTTCGACGAGACCGTCACCCTGACCCTGTCCACCCCGCGCGCGGTCGCGTTCCCGCTGCTGCTGCGGGTGCCGGGCTGGTGCACGACACCCGTGCTGAGGGTCAACGGCACGGCCGTCGCCGCCCAGGCCGGGCCCGCGTTCGTACGCGTCCGGCGCACCTGGCGCAACGGCGACCGCGTCACCCTGACCCTGCCGCAGCGCACCACGATCCGTACCTGGTCCGCCGACCGCGGCGCGGTGAGCGTCGCGCACGGCCCGCTGGCCTACGCGCTGAGGATCGGGGAGCGGTACGACCGGTACGCCGGCGACGACACCTTCCCCGAGTACGCGGTCCACGCCACGACGCCCTGGAACTACGGTCTGGTGCCCGGCACTTCACCGGTGCTGCACCGGGCGTCCGGCCCGCTCGCGGCCAACCCGTTCACCCAGGGCACCACTCCGCTCACGCTCACCGCCGAGGCCCGCCGGGTTCCCGAGTGGGTCGCCGACGACGAGCACGTGGTCGCCCCGCTGCAACAGAGTCCGGCCCGGGCCACGGGAGCCGTGGAACAGGTGACGCTCGTCCCGATGGGCGCGGCCAGGCTGCGGATCTCCTCGTTCCCGACGGCCGCCCCGGACGGCACGCCCTGGGTGCCGGAGCCGCCGTACCGGCGCATCCTCAACAAGCACAGCGGGAAGGTGCTCGGGGTCGACGGGATGTCCACGGCGAACAGCGCGCGGGTCGTGCAGTTCGACGACAACGGCACCGGGGACCACGCCTGGCAGTTGATCGACAAGGGCGAGGGCTGGTTCCTGGTGCGCAACGGCCAGAGCGGCAAGGTGCTCGGCGTCGACGGCATGTCGACCCAGAACAGCGCCCAGGTCGTGCAGTACGAGGACAACGGCACCGACGACCACCTGTGGACCCTGGTGGACCGCGGCGACGGCTGGTTCCTGGTGCGCAACCGGCACAGCGGCAAGGTCCTGGGCGTCGACGGCATGTCGACCCAGAACAGCGCCCAGGTCGTGCAGTTCGACGACAACGGCACCGACGACCACCTGTGGCGCCTGCTCTGAGCGGGACACGGCACAACGGACGGCGCCCCCTCTTCCTCCGGCCGGAGGAAGAGGGGGCGCCGTCGCCCGGTGGAGCTCAGCCGGCCAGGAACACCCGGCAGGTGCTCGAGCGTTCGAAGACCGCCCCGGTGACCTTGGGGAGTTTCGATCCCTTCGCCCGGACGTAGGCCGGACCGGAATCCGGCGTGAAGCCAGCGTCGATGACGTCCGTCAGCACCTCGTCGGGGGTCATCTTCCCGGCGGAGGCGAGCCGGTTGTCCCGGACGAACGCCGGAACAGCGTCGCACGGCACCGAGAACTGGACGTTGAACGGGTACCCGTCCAAGGCCTTGAGGGCACCGTAGGCGATGTCCTCGGCCCCCTTGGGCAGGCGGACGCCGTAATCGGACAGGGCCTGGTCGAGGCTGACGTCGGCGGCGTCCGACGGGGACTCGTGCGGGAACGGCCCCGCGTGCTCGGCGGAGTGCAGGCCGTCAGGATCACAGGCGGCCAGCCCTCCGACGAGCAACACACCCACGAACAACGCCGGCATCCGGGTCAGGCGGTCGAACACGATGTCTCCTAGCCGATGTTGAACGTCTGGTGACCGACGACATCGAAGTCGCGAGCCAGCCCGACCGAGTTCAGGTGGGCCATGTCGTTCTGCCGCAGCGGCTTGAAGGGGCCCACACCGAGATCGCCTCGGAGCTTGCCGCCGCCGATGTTCCCCCAGTTGTACCTCTTGTACACGTCGACGGTGACCGTACCCGTGACCTGGCCGCGCTTCATGACCGTGTCTCCCCGCACCCGGTACTGGTACCCGTTGAGCGCGAAGTAGTAGTCGTCGGCGTCGGCACCCTTGTTCATGCCGTGCTCACGCCCTCGGGCGACGCTGCTGCCACGCCAGCCGCTGTCGAAATGACCCAGCTTGATCTGCTGACCGACCTGCTTGCGCATGAAGGAGAGGCTGTTCATCATGTCCGCGACGTTGAGCTCGACCGTCGCGCCGTCGTTCTCCATCCAGTGCTCCATGAGGTTGAAGCCGCGCTGCCAGCCTCTCATCGCTACGTATGACAGGGCCATGGAGCCGGCCATGAAGAAGACGGTCTTGTCGTGCGGGGTCGTCTTCAGCGTGCCCCACCCGGGACGGTTGGCGTCCTCCGCCTGGACCGGGGGGTATTCGTAGGCCGGGCCGCCGGCCGGCATCTTCCTCGGGTCGAAGCCGGAGCAGTTGTTCGGGTTGCACAGGGAGCCGAAGCCCTGCTCGTTGGCGAGGTCCTGGCTGATGGGCGTCCCGCCCTTCTCCACCGGCTTGTTCATGGTGGGGTCGGCCCACCAGTTGTCCTTGCCGTCCGGGTCCCAGCCCATCAGCGGGCTGTTGTCGGCGTAGGCGTACCCGTTGAGCGACTGGGCGTCGGAGGTGTCCAGCAGCGGGTCGACGCTGATGAACTGGCCGAGCAGCGGGTCGTACTCGCGGGCGCCGACGTGGGTGAGGCCGGTGGCGGCGTCGGCCGCCTTGCCGAGGAACTTCTTGTCGTCGGGCCAGGTGGTCACCGCGGTGCCGCGGTCGGCGCCGAAGGGGGTGGTGTAGCGCCTGGTGATGGCCTGGTCGGTGGCAGCCAGGGCGAGGCCCGCGGTGTTGTGCCGGTCGGCGGCGAGCCAGGTGAGGGTGGAGGTGCCGCTCTGGTTGGAGCGCACCGCGACGGTGGTGCCGCCGAGGCTGTAGGTGCGCTGGGCCCACTTCTTGCCGGTGGTGGCGTTGTAGTGGACCTCGGTGGCACCGAGGTAGAGCACGCTCTCTCCACCGGTGTTGCGGCGGACGAGGAGGTTGCCGTCGGCGTCGTAGATGTATCCGGTGGTGCTGGTGGCGGAGCCGGCAATCTCCTTGAGGCTGCCGAGCTTGCCTTCGGCGTCCCAGACCAGGGACTGGGTGGCGGTGCCGTCGGGGCGGGCGGTGGTGTCACCGGCGGCGTCGTAGCCGTAGGCCGCGGTGACTCCGGTGCACACGCCCGAGGCGGTCCCGGCGGGAGTGGCGGTCAGGGTGTGCGGCTGGGTGGTGCTGTTGTAGCAGTAGGTGCGTGCGGTCGTGGTGCCGGTGGTGCTGTGGCTGGTCTCGGTGGTGCGCTGGCCGGCGGGGTTGTAGGCGTAGCTGGTCCAGTAGGGAGCGGGACCGCCGAGGTTGGCGCTGGTGCGGCCGGTGGCGGAGCAGTCGGCCGTCTTGGGCGTCCAGGCCTCGGTCAGGCGCTGGTAGCCGTCGTAGGCGAAGCACTGGTTGTCGGCACTGCTCGTGCCACCGAGGGTGGTGGGGTCGGTGAGCGAGGTGACGTTGCCGGCCTGGTCGTAGTCGTAGTTGAGCTGCTGGAGCTGCCAGGCGTGGGTGTCGTCGGTGACCACCGACTGGGTCAGCCGATCCGTGCCCTCGTCCCAGGTGTTGGACAGGTACGCCTTCTTGACGCCCGCGGCCGCGGAGACTCCGAGGGTGAGCTGCTGGACCTTGTCGGTGGCGGTGAAGTCGCTCGCCAGGACGTAGCTCTGGGCGCCGCTGAGGGTGGCGGGCAGGCCGTACTCGTTGTACCCGGTGTCGATGATCTCCTTGGGCAGGCCGCCGGCGTCCGGCTGGACGTCCTGGTTCTGGGCGCCGGTGATGTCGTAGTGGGCGCTGAAGGACAGGGTCGCCGAGGGCACGGCGCCGGAGGTCACCATCGGGTCGTCGCCGGGCAGCGTCAGCGTGGAGTCCAGCGGGTTGTAGAGGCTGTCGTAGCTGGTGACCTTGCGGGTGTAGGCGTGGGCGGTGTCGGCGGCGCCGTTGGTGTACCGGGTCGACGACGACAGCTGGCCCTTGTAGCCGGCGGGGTCGTAGGCCAGGGCGGTGAGCTGGTTGGCCGGGGTCTGCTCCTCGGTGGTGGAGGTCAGATCGGCGTCCGCCGGCGCCTTGTAGGTGGCGGTGGGGCGGCGCAGCTTGTCGTAGGCGGTGATGACCACCCGGCCCGCGCCGTCCTTGGTCCAGGCCGGCAGGTCCCGGTTGTCGTAGCCGGTGGTCTCGGTGCCCTTGTCCGGGTCGGTGGACTTCACCTGGCGGCCGAACAGGTCGTACGTCCAGCTCCAGGCGCTGTTGTCCGGGCCGGTGACGGTCGCCTGCTTGTCGTCCAGGGTGTAGGCGAACTTCGTGGCGCTGTACGCGGTGGCGGTGCCGCCATAGGCCGCGTCGTCCGGTGAGGTGGACGGGTACTGGCGGGTCTCCACCGTGCGCCCGAGGGCGTCGGTGATGGTGCGCTTCGCCGTGCCGCCCTGCACGGCCGTGGTGGCCGTGGAGTCACCGGTGTAGCTGGTGGTGGTGGACCAGCGCTGGACGCCGTAGGTGAAGAAGGTGCTCGTCACCGGGCGCTCGGCGCCGTCGAAGGTGGTCGCGGTCTGCTTGGCGGTGCCGCCGTACTCGGCGCGGGCGTAGGTGCCCGAGGGCGCGTTCTTGCTGTCGTAGACGTCCGCGTAGGTCTCGTAGGCCAGGCCGCGGCTGTCGTAGCGGGTGTCGGTCAGGATCCGGCCGCCCTCGGGGCTGCGCTTCTGCGTCTGGATGGGCCGCAGTTGGGCGTCGAAGATCGAGTAGACCGTCTCGTAGGTGTCGCCGTCCGCCTTGACGGCGCCGGTCGAGGTCCAGGACGGGGCGGTGTTGCTCATGCCGTAGTCGTAGACGTAGCTGGCGGGCTGGTCGCTGGTGCGGTTCGGCAGCCAGATGGCGGTGACCCGGCCGAGGGCGTCGTAGGTGGACTGGGTCTGCTTGTTGTTGATGTCGAAGGAGCGGATGACGTTGCCGCGGGCCGGCTCGTAGTAGGTGAAGGTCTTCTGCGTGGCCGCGTTGGTCTTGATGACCATGGTCAGCGGACCGGCGGCGGCGGGCGTGTAGGCCGTGGTGGTGGTGTAGTTCGCCGCGTCGGTGACGCTGGTCGGACGGCCGAGGGTGTCGTAGCCGGTCTTGGCCGTGGTCTGCCAGGCGGTCGGGGCGCGCTCCCCGCCGCTGACCGTCGCCGGGTAGGCGCCCGCCCGTCCGGTCCACGAGGCGTCGCCCAGGGTCGGTGTCTGGCTCGCGCTCCAGGCGGTGGCGGAGGTGTTGTCGTACACGGTGGCGGTGTCGGAGAGCACGTCGCCGCGGTCGGCGACCTTCGTGGGCAGGCCGAGCTGGTCCTCGCCGGTGGCACAGGTGCGGGCGACGGTGCGGGAGCGGGAGACGAGGCTGTTGATGCCCTTGGTGGTGTTGCGGGCGTACCAGATGCGGGTGCAGGTCTCGTCACCGCTCTTGGCGGTGTCGCCGGCGTCGTCCTCGGTGGCCTTCATGCCGTAGGCGTCGAAGGTGGTGGAGGTGGTGTGGGTGCGCCAGGAGTCCTTGACCGTCAGATAGGCCGACGTGGCGGTCCTGCCGGTGCGGACGAAGTAGGCCTCGGTGTCGGCGTAGGAAGCGTGCTGGGTGGCCGTCACCTTGGACCAGGGGTCGTTGACGGTCACTTCGACGGCGCGGCTGCCGTCGTAGGTGACCTGCTGCCGGGTGAAGCCGGCGTACTGCTCGCTGTCGGTCTGGTCCGCGACGGTCAGGCCGGGGACGGCGACTCCCTTCACGCTCGCCGACTTGCGGGCGGTGGGGTCGAGCTTGCCGTCCGAGCCCTGCACCCGGTCGCCGTTCATGCCCTGCATGAAGACGGTCACCGTCCTGGACTTCACGGCGTCCGTGCCCTTGACGGCGGTGACCCTGCCGTAGCCGCGCCACTGCGACCAGGTCCGCTCGTCCTGCGGGGTGAGCGGGTTCTCGTCGTAGTGCCAGGCGGGGTCGGAGTAGGTGTAGTCGGTCTCCGTGGTGGCGTTCTTGCCGGTGGGGTCGGTGGTGGTCACCGCGAGGACCCGGTACTTGTGGAACCAGTCCAGGCCTGCTTCCGCGGCGCCGTTGATGTGCCAGTACACCGGGTAGCAGGAGGCGTGGTCGTCGTCCTCGTCCGGGGTCTGGCCGCGCACGCACTCCGGGTCGGAGAGGGTCACGGTGGTCACCGCGCCGGTCTCGGAGACGATCGTGCGGATACGGGGCCGGTAGAGCGGCACGATGTCGTCGGTGCCGTCGACGCGGTTGGGCCGCTTGTCGTAGGTGAACGTCACCGGCGGCAGGGCGATGTCGCTGCCCGCCTTGCCGGTGCGCGTGATGGAGTCGAGGACCAGCACCTGGTCGGAGGTGTCGCCGAGGTCGCCGCCGTCGTAGAAGTGCTGGGTGAACGCCCAGGAGTCCACGGCGGTGTACGTGCTGTTCGCCGCGTCCCAGGCGAAGGAGTTCACCCCGGTCAGCCGCTTGCGGGTGAAGAAGGAGGGACTCTTGGAGTCGCAGTCGTCACCGTTCTTGCAGATGGAGTCGAACGGCACGTCGGGCCAGTGGTCGGCGGTGGAGTCCTTCAGGTCCGAGCAGTCCGCGGCGGTGCAGCGCTCGGCGTAGTCGAAGGTCACCTTGTGCGAGGCGGTGCCGGTGAACAGGGCGTCCTTGCGCTGGCCGTAGAGGATCTTGGTGAGGTAGCCGCCGCGGGTGTAGTCGGCGGTGGCCGTGGTCGCCTTGTTCTTGGCGTAGGAATTGGTCTCGGCGGTGTACCAGTACGACATCGCGTTGCCGTGCACGTCCTCGACGTAGTCGAGGTTCCACCGCCACGCCTGGGTCAGCGCGCGGTCGGCGAACGTGGTGCCCTTGCTGTAGCCCGGCTCCCCGGAGTCGTCGCCGAAGACCGGGACGGTCCAGGTGGAGTCGGTGCGCTCGGTGCCGGCGCCGTCCAGCTTGTTCTGGCCGAAGACGTACTTGGTGCCGTTGCCGGTGGTGACCGTCCAGTACTCGCCGTCGTCGTCGCCGTTGTCGGCACCGGTGCCGTGGGTGACGGTCGAGGCGTCGTCGTCCTTCAGCCGCCAGGTGCCTGTGGTGTCGTCCTTGACCAGGGTCGTGGACCTGCCGTTCAGGACGAGGGAAGCGTTGTCGTACTTCCAGCACATGTCGAACTTCTCGTCCTGGCCGTCGTCGTCGCAGGAGCCGTAGGAGCGCTCCACGTACGAGGCGGACGACAGGTCGAATCCCTCACCGACGACACTGCCCTGGTTGTTGCTGTTGGCGGTCCGGCCGTCGATGGCGCCGGAGTCGTAGGAGAGGGTCACCGAGGGGGCGGGCCCGGCCGCCGGGGCCGGGGTGGCCATGGGGTAGGACCAGGAGAAGGAGCCCGAGGAGCCGCCGGCCTGCCAGGACGACGAGGGGCTGAGCGGGGTGGCGGTGTACGCGCCCGAACCGGACGCCGACTCACCGGCGGCCGCGGCGAGCGCCACGACGGCGGTGGCCGACGCCGTGGTGGCGGCGGTGGCCGACGCCGTGGTGGCTGCCAGCCGGACCTGGGCGGAGACGGTCCGGTCGCCGATGTCGTTGTGCGATCCGGCCAGCGGCGTCTCGGTGCGGCAGGACGCCTTCTGCGGCGTGGTCAGCGCACACGCGGGCAGCTGCACCAGACGCAGCCGGCCGGCCCAGTCACCGCCGTAGGCCGAGGCGAACGACGAGTAGTCCACGTCCAGTCCGGTGGTGCCGGCCCGGTCGGCGGTCACCGACAGCAGTACGCCCTTGATCCCGGCGGCGGCGGCCTCCTTCCGGCCGAGCACCTGCACGCTCGCCGCGGTCGGGGCCGGGGTCGTGGCCTTGGCCTTCGCCCTGTCCTTCGCCCTGTCCTCGGCCGAAGGCGGGGTCGACGCGGTGAGGGTGACCGGCAGCCCGCCGACCTCGGCGCGCCTGCCGCGGACGAGGTCGGCGCGGGCGGGGCTGGGCCAGGTGGCGTGCTGGGCGGCCAGCGCCTTGGCGCCCTCCGCCCGGTTGTGGGCCTGCGCCCGGGCCAGCCGCTCCCGGGCCGCCTTCGCCGTGGCGGGGCCGGCCGGGACCATCTTGGCGCTGCGTGTCTTCGGTGTGTGGGGCCGGCCGAGCGCGTCGGCCGCCTGGGCCATCGGGGCCAGCCCGATCGGCACGCTCAGGGCCAGCACGAGTGACCCGACGGTCAGTCGAAGTGTGCGACTGACGGTGGCCGCAGGGCCGTTCCGTCGTCTGCGTGGACGCAAGAACATGTGTGGGTTCCACTCCAAGGCATACGGAGGTGCACGGATGGTGCGGGAAGACGCCGAACCGCACGTGACGGCGGCCGGCGGCTGACGGCGGTGAAGGAGCCCGGCGACCCGGCGGACCGGGTCTGCGGGGCGTGGCGCCAAGACCCGTCGGGGCGGCGCGGACACTGCTCGGGGCCCGGTCCTCACGGCCGGGCCCCGAGCAGGCGGCTAGCCGCCGATCATGTTCTCCACCTGCATGTCGTTGGCGGGCGCCCCGACCCAGATCCGCAGATCGCTGATCTTCTCGGGCAGGTAGTTGCCCCACGCCTTGTTCACGTAGGCCCGGCCCGCGCTGAAGTCACCGCTGCCGGCGACCGCGGTGAAGGCGGTCGGTACGTCGTTGGGCGTGGCGTCCAGGTACAGGCTGATCGTCCCGTCCTGGGCGTTGTAGGCGCCGGTCAGCCGGACGCGTTCGTCGGTCAGTGCGGTGCTGTCGGAGCTGACGGCGGTGTAGGTCTTGCCGTCCGCCGCGAGGCGTCCGAAGCGCCAGTACCCGACGGGCACGTCCTTGAGGGTGCCGTCGTCCTGCGGGACCTGCTCGGTACCGGTCTGGTTGAACCACAGGCCCCAGGCGGACCCGTCGGCGGTGCGCTGGCCGACGACCTGTCCGCTGTAGCCGGCGCTCTTCGCCGCCAGGGCCGCGCTGTCGAGTTCCACCTCGGTGGTGACGGTGAAGGAGCCGGTGTCGTCGACGACCGGGCCGGACACGGTGGCCGCGTCGTCGACGCCGTCCAGCGGGATGGTCTCGCCGTCCAGCGTGGCGCCGCCGGTGAGGGTGGCGGTCCGGCCGCCGTAGCCGCTGACCGTGTCGGACAGGGTGGTGCCGGTGGCGCCCTCCGGGTTCCAGGCGCCGACCAGTTCCACGGCGGTGCTCCCGGTGTCCGGGTCGATCAGTCCGGCTTCCTGGGCCATCTCACCGTCGCTCAGGGCCCGCTGGAAGACGGCGACCTCGTCGACGCGGCCGCGCCAGTAGCGCTCGAACCCGCCGCTGTAGCCTGCGCGTCCGACCTCCAGGACGCCGTCGCTGGTGGTGGGCTTGCCGGACGTACCCAGCGCCATCGGGGAGCCCTGCGGACGGCCGTTGACATAGAGGGTGATGGTGCGGTCGGTGGCGTTGTAGACCCCGCCGACGTGGGTCCACGTCTTCAGGGGCACGCCCGCGGCCGAGGCGTTGGCGCCGACGTACTTGCGCACCCCGTTCTCGTACCAGGACCACAGGAACACCCAGCGCTGGACGCCCGAGGAGTAGTACAGCGACCAGCCGGTGTTGTCGGAGTTCAGCTGGGAGGCGATCGTGCGGAAGTCGGAGCTGTCCGTCAGGAAGGCCCAGGTGGAGACCGAGAAGGAACCCTGCATGTTGATCACGGGAGCCGAAGTGTCGGCCCACGCGGTCTGGTTGGCGGCGACGGTGGAGTCCAGCCAGAAGGAGCGGTCCCCCTCGCCCCGGCGCGCCAGCGAGGACCAGCCGGCGCCTGCCGTGTGGAAGGTCAGGGCGTGCCGGGTGCCGGTCGTGGTCGCGGAGTCGGCGGCCGTGGTCACCCCGGAACTGGGGGCCGCGTCGTCGAAGTGCCAGCGTCCGGTGGCACCTTCGCCCTCCGCCACCTTGAACAGGAAGCTGGTGGTGGCGCCGGGCCGTCCGGAGCCGACGTTGTCCTTGGCCCGGACCTGGAGGATCTGGGTGCCGGGCAGCTCGGGCGTGATCAGCTTGGTCGGTGCGGAGCCCGTGACGGAGTGCCAGGTGGGCCAGGTCGGCAGCCGGTACTCGTATCCCGCGATGTTGGTGTCGCCCGAGGCGGGCTTGAAGTAGAAGTCGCCGCCCAGGCCGGGTCCGCCGCCCGCGGCGCAGGCGTTGGCGGTGCACAGGCTGTAGGTGCCGTCGGTGGTGACGGTGGGCGCCTTGGGCGCGGTGGTGTCGACCTTGAAGTAACACCAGCCCTTGGACGCCACCGAGCTGTGCGTCGACTCGATCATGTGGTCGTCGCCGCTCCAGTAGGACCGGGTCCACGACTGCATCCGGGCCAGGGTTCCGTCGGCGAAGCTCACCGGCGAGGTCACCTGGACCTTGGCGTTGTCGGTGACGAACCCGCTGGAGGGGCGCACCGGTTCGGTGGCGACGCTCCAGCTGCCGTCGGTGTTCTTCTTCTGCACCACGAAGTGGGCGCGCAGGCTCGCGCCGCTCTCTCCGCCGGACTCCGTCTGGACGTTGGAGACGAAGTCGGGGGTCGGGTCGGAGATGATCGCCGGGTCCGACTCGGTGGTCTCGCAGGTGGTGCCGCTGCCGGACAGGACGGCGGGGCCGGTGGGCGGCCCCGGCACACCGACGTAGTTGACGTCCAGGACCGCGTCGTCGTCGAAGCGCTTCCAGCCGTTGGGGTCGCCCTCGTCGCCCGCCTTGAGCATCAGCGTCAGACGGGACATGGCACCGGCCGCGAAGGACTGCACGGTCTTGGTCAGGTTCTCGTACGACTGGCTGGGGTCGTCGTTGAACTCGATCGGCTTCGCCGGCTGGCTCGGGTCGCAGGCGGAGCCGCGGCCCGCGGACACCGTACGGTCGCCCATGACGTCCCAGTTGGCGGTGGGGCCGGGCCAGCGGGTGGAGGAGGAGATGTCACCGGTGCGCACCAGCTGCACCACGGTCGCCGTGCAGGACATCGACCAGCGCTCGGTCACCCGGAAGGTGGCGTCCAGCACCTTCTTGCCCTTCAGCGCGGACGGCGAGAACTCGAAGTACATGCGCTGCTTGTACGGGGTTCCGGTGGTGCAGGGGTAGCCGTAGCCGCCGGTGTAGTAGATGGAGCACAGGCCGACCCCCTTGCCCTCGTCGCCGCCGGTGAAGTTGTAGAAGGCGTCGCCGTCGGAGGAGAGCACCGTGCGCTCGGACTCCGACCAGGAGACGTCCGGGTCGATGTAGAGCGGGTAGACGGTCCTGCCGTCCTTGAGCCGGTCGGCGTCGGGGACGACGGTGATGGCGGTCTGGGTGGCCGACACCTCCAGCGGAACGGCGCCTGCGGCACCGCTCGGGCCCTCGGCCGGGTCGCTGACCCCGGACTCGTCGCCGTTGCCCGCGGAGCCCACCGTCGGGGTGCCCTCGGCCGTCACGGCGGCCGCGGACGATACGGCGGCGGTGCGCACGGTGGAGGACTCCTGCACGGCAGCGAACTTCGCGGCGGGTGGTCCGGCGGGTGCGGGGGTGCCCGTCCCGCCGTCCCGGCCGGCGGAGTCCCACTGCCGGGCCGTCGGTGCGCGGAAGACGGTGGCTCCGTTCGCGTCCACCGCCTGGAGCGACTGGCCCGCGCCTTCCCTGAGCACCAGACCGTCGGCCCGTACCGGCAGCCGGAGCTCGGCCAGCGCCGGGTTCGCGGCGGCCCGGGCCGTCTTCACGACGAGGACCTCGCGGTAGCCCTCGGTGGTCGCCGTCATCCGCAGGTCCACGTCCGGCAGCACGTCCGCGTAGACGGCCGAGTCGCCCTCCAGCGTGGGAGTGGGCAGCGAACCGGTCCAGCCGACCGTCAGGGCGTGGCCGCCCTCGGCCATGGTCACCAGGTCCTTGCCGTCGCCCCCTCCGGAGAAGGACACCCCGGCCACCGCGGCCCTCGGCGCGACCCGGCCGTCGTCACGGCGGACCAGCGTGGCGTCCGGCATCGCCCAGGCGCCGCCGGGCCGGGCCACCCGGACCGGGGTCACCGACTGCTTGAGGTTGAACGTGGTGCCGTCGGGATTGGCGTAGGTGGTCGAGTACTCGGTGCGCTCGGACACCACCTCGACCGGCTTGCCGGACTCCGCCGCCAGCGCGGCCGCCTGCGCCGCCGGCGACGTGGCGGAGGCGGCAGCCTGCGCGGAGGCGGCGCCCTGCGCGGGGGCTGCGTCGGCGGGCGTGGGCGACAGGACGGGAAGTCCCGCCAGCACCAGTCCCGACAGCGCGCCCACGACCGCGACCCGTGTTCTGCGTCTGCACCGCGCACGCACGTACGCCGTCGTTCCCCACTGCGTCATTCCCCACCGACCCCCTGATCCATCGGCGCACGCTTCGCAGAGGCCCCCGGACGGGCCCCTGCGAAAGCTGCGCCATAGAAAACTCAGCAGAGGAAAGCGCGAAGCGGACGGAGCGTCAAATGACTTTGTCCGTAGAGGGGTTGACCGGAATCAAACCGGCCGGACAGATGCAGACACCACCTTTCGTTCCATGCACACTGAAACGGACGAAGCATTCCGTCACCCCGCATCCGGAGAGGAACCGACGCCTCCACGTGGCCGCCGGACACGCCGGACCGATCAAGATCAATACCTGCCGGGTAAAAACCGGGAACGCAGCCATCGGACTCTCACCATAAAAAGGTAATGAGATTCCACATTCGACCTTCGTGTGACCGCCGCACCGCCATGTGTTCATGTGGAGTGCGATCAGATTTCATCCTCGACTCGTTCGCCGGGCGACGCGGATGTACGTCCGGCCGACGGAATCCAAGGCGAATTCCCCTCGATTGCGGACCGTCGTCGAAGGGCCGCGATCGCCCCGGTCGCGCGAATCCCGCCGCGCACGTCACGGTCGCAGGCCCGCATGCCTCAACGTGACCTCCGACAACGCGGTGATGACCTCCTGGTCGCCGCGGCGCCAGGCGTCCGCGAGGCCGCCGGGCGGTGTGGGAATCGCGGCGAGGGCCCGCTGCGGCCCGGTGAGGGCCCGCAGGGCGAGCAGGTCGGCACCGCCCGGCGCGTCGAGCAGCCGGCGGGTGGTGGCGCTGCGCCTGATCCAGTGCAGCCGCGGCGGGAGCCACAGCACCAGGACGAAGGCCACCGGGAGAACGATCAGGGCGACCGCGGTCAGAGTGGCGACCTGGCCCACGGTGTCCTGCAACGACCGGCCGGCGTCGGAGAGGCCGTTGCCGGCGTCGGCGGCGGCCAGCAGCGGCTGTTTCAGGGAGTCCCCGACGAACGGCACTTTCGCGGCCGCGTCACCGGCGTCGTCAAGACCGCCCGCCAGCGCGTCGCCCGCGTCCTGTGCCTTCTGGCCGGGCTCCGCCAGCAACATGATCACGTGACGGACGGCCAGGGCGAACCACACCGCGGCCGCGATCAGGACCAGGGCGACGAGGTCCGCGAGCACCTGGCGGCTCCGACGCACTGGGGTCTGGGCATAAAGACGCATGCGTATGCTCCTGTTCCGGCGGTGGCAGCGGGACGGGCCTGCTCCGGCGGGGCGGGCCGGGCGGCCTCGGGCGGTCGCGGTCGCGGTGACGGGATCGGGCCGGTGGCCCGGTCGCGCGTGAGCCGAGCGGTGGATTCGGGGCACGGGTGCCCGCGTCCGCGAGCCGGGGCGGTCGAGCGGTCTTGCGTCGGATACCGATGGATGGTCCCGGGGTGGTCGGAAAGACTCCTCGGACCATGGTGGCATTCCGTCTCAGCGGCCGGAAGTACGGCGCCCGGCCGCGCCGGCCGGTCCGCCCGTCACAGGCCGTCCGGACGGGCGAGGGCGCGGGAGCGGAACGTACGGCGATAGGTGTCCGGCGGCACGCCGACCGTACGGTTGAAGTGCCGGCGCAGCGTGGTGGCGGTGCCCATGCCGGTGGCGGCCGCGATGCTGTCCACGCTGTCGTCGCTGGTCTCCAGCAACTCCTGGGCGTGACGGATCCGCTGGGTCAGCAGCCACTGCAAAGGGGTGGTGCCGGTCACCGACCTGAAATGGCGGCCGAGGTTGCGTGAGCTCATCCGGGCCTGGCGCGCCAGGTCCTCCACGGTCAGCGGACGGTCCAGCCGTTCGGCCACCCAGGGGAACAGCGCGGCCAGCGGGTGATTGTCCGGAGCGGGCACCGGCGTGGTGACGAACTGGGCCTGGCCGCCCGCCCGGTGCGGAGGCACCACCAGGCGGCGGGCGACCACGTTGGCGGTCGCCGAACCGTGGTCGAGGCGGACGAGATGCAGGCACAGGTCCATGGCGGCGGCCTTCCCGGCCGAGGTGAGCACGCTGCCGTTGTCGACGTAGAGCACGTCCGGGTCGACCTCCACCCGGGGATAGCGGGCGGCCAGTGCCTCGGTGTGGGCCCAGTGCGTGGTCGCGCGCCGCCCGTCCAGCAGACCGGCCGCGGCCAGCACGAACGCGCCCGTGCACAGGGAGGCCACCCGGGCGCCCGCCTCATGGGCCGCGCGCACCGCGCCGACCAGGTCGGCGGGCGGGTCCTCGTCGACATCGGCCCAGCCGGGAACGATCACGGTGTCGGCCCGCGCGATCCGGTCGAGGCCGTGGTCGGGCTCCATCCGGAAGCGGCCGAACCGTACGGGGGCGGGCCCGCAGACGGCGAGGTCGTACCAGGGGCGCGTCACCGCGGCCGGTGCCGGGCCGAAGACCTCGTACGCCACGGACAGTTCGAAGTGCAGCATCCCGTCGGTGACGGCCAGCGCGACAGTTCCCATGTCCGGAATTGTATGGGGCATGTCGTTCCGGACACTCGTGCGCGTGACTCCGTCCGGGCCAGGATTTCGGAGACGGATCACGGCGGATCAGACGGAGTTCGGGGGAAGAGCCATGGGTTCAGGGCGTACGGTGACGGTGTTCGGCGCGTACGGGCACACCGGGCGGTTCGTGGTGGCGCACCTGCTCGAGCGCGGATTCGTCCCGGTCCTCTCGGGGCGCGACGGGGAGAAGCTGAAGGCGCTGGCGGCGTCCCTGCCCGGACCGGAGGTACGGCCGGCCTCGGTCGAGGATCCGGCCGCGCTCGACGAGGCGCTGGCCGGAGCGGCGGCCGTGATCAATTGCGCCGGGCCGTTCGCCACGACGGCCGCGCCTGTCATCGAGGCGGCGCTGCGTGCCGGCATCCCGTACGTGGACGTGGCGGCCGAGATCGAGGCCAACGCGGACACGTTCACGCGGTTCGCGGATCGCGCCCGCGCCGCCGGAGCGGTGATCGTCCCGGCGATGGCCTTCTACGGCGGCCTCGGGGACCTGCTCGCCACCGCCGCGATGGGCGACTGGACGGCGGCCGACGAGGCGCACGTCGCGTACGGGCTGAGCGGCTGGCATCCCACCGCCGGGACGCGTGCCGCGGGCGCGGTCTCCCGGGAGCGGCGGGCCGGCCGCCGCGTCCGCCACACGAAGGGACGGCTGGAGTACCACATGGACACCCCGCCGACCCTGGAGTGGCCGTTCCCCGGTCCGATGGGCCGACGGACCGTCATCGGCGAGTTCTCGATGGCCGACGTGGTCACCCTGCCCAGCCACCTCGCCGTCCCCGAGGTGCGCAACTACATGACGGTCGAGGCGGCCGAGGACCTGTCGGCCCCGGACACCCCGGCGCCGGCCGCGACCGACGAGCAGGGGCGGTCCGCGCAGACCTTCCTCGTCGACGTCGTCGTGCGCTCCGGCGGCGATGAACGGCGCGCCGTGGCGACGGGACGGGACATCTACGCCGTCACCGCACCGCTCGTGGTGGAGGCGGTCGACCGCATTCTCACCGGACGGACCAGGACGGTCGGGGTCGCCTCCGCCGGTGGGATCTTCGACGCGCCCGACTTCCTGCGCGCGCTGTCCCCGCATGTGTCCGTGGAGCTGTGCCGGTGACGACCGGGTGAGCCGGGTGGCTGTCCCGGACCGGCCTCGCTGTCCTCGGTTCACGCGGAGCCGGCTGCCGGACGGCCGGGGTCCGGGGCCGATCCGCAGCACGCGGGGTGGATGCCCGGCCGGCCGCGGCCCTGCACCCCGTCCGCGTCGTGGGCGTGGGCGCCGCCGGTGAAGTGCCGTACGGCCGCGTCCAGGAGCGCGTCGGCGGGGCCGGTGTCGAAGACCAGCGGGTCGGTGCCGGGCGCGAGAACGGTGATGTCGGCGATGCCTGCCAGGTTGAGCGCGGCGGGTGTGCCGGGCAGGCCGCGCAGCAGGAGGGTGTCGGTCATGCCCACCAGCGGGACCGTCGGCCCGGCAGATCGTGCCCCATGGCCCATGACGTGCGGCTGCGGCGGGACGACAATGGAGGTGCGACGCCGGGAGGACGGGCGCGTGGCCCGGGTCCGGCAGCCGCCTGGAAGTGGGTGACGTGATGTTCTGGTACGGCCATGATCCCGGCGGCTGGGGCTGGTTCGGCATGTCGGTCGGCATGGTCCTCTTCTGGGCCGCCCTCATCATCGTCGGCGTTCTGCTGTTCCGGGCCCGGGCCCGGCCGTCCGGCTCCGGGGCGACGGGTCACGCCCCCTCGTACCGGCCCGGTCCCGAGCAGCTGCTCGCCGAACGGTTCGCGCGCGGGGAGATCGACGAGGACGAGTACCACCGCCGTCTGGACGTCCTGCGCGGCAGCGGCGGTACCCGGCTCGACAAGGCCTGATCCGGCGTCCGCGAGGGTGCCCGCGAGGCGCCGGGCGACGCCGTCCGACGGTCGCGCGTGGCCCGGTCCCCGGTGCCATAGTGGGAAGAGCGCACAGGCGGAGGCGGCGGGAGTCGCCTCCTCGTGGACGAACGGTCGGCCCTTGAGGGAGGCGGGTCCGTTGTCGGTACGCACACTCGACGCGAAGGCCGTGACGGCCCTGGTCGCGGACGCGACGGCCGCGCCCTCCATGCACAACGCCCAGCCGTGGAGGTTCCGCTTCCGGCCCGAGGACAGCGCCTTCGAGGTGTACGCGGACCTCGACCGCGCCATGCCGCACACCGACCCCACCACCCGCGCCCTGCACCTGGGCTGTGCCGCCGCCGTGTTCAATCTGCGCGTGGCCGCCGCGCACGCGGGCTGGGAGCCCGTCACCCGGCTGCTGCCCGACGCGGCGGACCCCGGCCTGCTCGCCGAGGTGCGGCTGGCCGGCCCCACGGCTGCAGACAGCGACCTCGCCCCGCTGTATCCGGCGATCCGCCGCCGCCACACCAGCCGTCACCCGTTCACGGACGAGGAGATACCCCCGGCCGTCAAGGACACCCTGAGCGGCGCCGCCGTGCTGGAGGGCGCCCAGCTGGTCTTCCCCGGGGCCTGGCATGTCCGGACGCTGCTGCGGCTGGTCCAGGACGCCGAGGGACGTGACGACAGGGACTCCGCCGCCGCCGAGGAACTGAGCCACTGGACCCGCGTGGGCGCACCCGCGGCCGGACCGTCGAGCGACGGAGTGCCGGAGGAAGCCTTCGGCCCGCGAAAGCGCTTCGGCCAGGCCCCCGTGCGGGACTTCGCCGGTCGGCACCCCGTGCCCGGCCGGGAGACCGCCGTGTTCGAGGAAACCCCCCAGCTCGCCGTGCTGGGCACCCAGGACGACCGGCCGCGGGACTGGCTGGCGGCGGGCCAGGCGCTGGAGCGCGTACTGCTCCAGGCCACGCTCGACGGGCTCGCCACCTCGCTCACCTCCCATGCCCTCGAATGGCCCGAGCTCCGCTGGACCGTACGCGACCCGGAGTCGGCGATGGGCTTCGTCCAGATGGTCCTGCGGCTCGGCTACGGCCCCTCGGGGCCCAGGACGCCCCGGCGCCCCGTGGACGAGGTGCTCGACATCGAGTGCGACTGACGGCATGGCATCGGCCTCCGTCTCGTACGAAGCTGGATACGAAGGACGGGCGCGCCGGCGGACCGCCGCGACGGCGACGGCGACGGCGGGTCCGGTCCGCTCGGCGCCGGGGCCGCCCCGGACGGCTCCGGTACCCGGACAGACCCCGACAGAACCTGACAGGCCCCGTCCGGACCGCATCGGTCGGCTTCGGTCCGCATCGGTCGGTCCGTGGAGAGCCGCATCGAGCCGAGGAGGAGAGCGATGTCGCATACGTTGGAATGGAAGGTCCGTATTCATCTGTACGAGGACGACGCGGGAACGACGCAGGCAGAGCTGCTGCTGGACACCGGGTCGGGCGAGCTCACCGCTCTGGGGACCGCGCACTGCAACCCCGCGGACGAGGACGTGCCACGGATCGGCGACGAGCTCGCCGCGGGCCGGGGCCTGAGCGACCTGGCGCGGCAGTTGCTGAGAGCGGCCGAGCAGGACATCCAGGGCATGGACACGCCACGGCCGGAGGACCGGCAGGTCGCCGGGTGGCCCGACTGACCGGCGGCGCACCGGCCGCCGGGCTGCGGGTGGCCGGGGCGATCAGCTCCAGCGCACCACCGCCGCGCGTGGCACGTTGGAGAGAGCACCACTCTCAGGGAAGGGCGGCGTCATGAGGGCTCACGTCGGCGATCGGCTGGTCATCGACAACACGACGACCGAGGGCACCAGACGCGACGGCAAGATCGTGGGGCTCCGCCACGACGACGGGACGCCGCCCTACGACGTGTACTGGTCGGACACGGGCGAGGTGACCCTGGTGTTCCCCGGGCCCGACGCACACATCCGTCCGCTCGAACAAGGGCAGCCCGCGAGCGCCCAGAGCCCGTACCCGGCGGCCGGGGACGTCACGGCGACCGGGGACGCGGCCGCCGCGCTGCGGGTTCCCCGCCCCGGTGACATCGGCCGACGCGTGATCGCCGAGCGCCGGAGACAGGGGCTCAGCCGTGAGGAGACGGCCCGCCGGGCCCGGATGTCCCCCGCCTATCTGCGGTACCTGGAGGAACAGCCCGCCGACCCGGGGGTGGCCAGCCTCATCAGGCTCGCCGACGCGTTGGGCACGACGGTGACCTCCCTGCGCGGCGCCGACGCGGAGCTGCCACCCGGCCAGGGCCGCGCCCTGCTCCGTCCGCAGCTGCGGGACCTCGACGCGGAGGAGTGCCGCGCGTTGCTCTCGACCCACGGGGTGGGGCGCGTCGCGGTGTCGGCACCCGACGGCCGCCCCGCGGTCGTCCCGGTCAACTACGCGGTCGTCGACGACGCGATCGTCTTCCGGACCGCGCCGCATTCCACCCCCGCGGCGGCCGTCGGGGCGGAGGTCGCCTTCGAGGTCGACCACATGGACGAGGCCCTGAGCAAGGGCTGGAGCGTCCTCGCCGTCGGTCCCGCGAGCGCCGTGACGGCTCCCGACGCGGTGCGCCGGCTCACCGAGCTGGCCCCCAGCACGCCGTGGGCGGGTGGCGGACGCGACATGTGGGTGTCGATCCGGCCCGACCGCCTCACGGGCCGCCGCATCACCACGGCCCCCGGGTGACCGGGCGCGGGTCCGCCCCAGGTCGCCTCGAGCCGCCTCAGGCCGCCCGCACGGCGACCTCGTCGTGCGACGGCTTCCCGAGGACCACCTTGAGGGCGCCGGTGTCGGTGGCGCGGGCGAAGACGTCGTACGCCTCCTCCATCCGGTCCGGCTGGAAGGTGTGAGTCACCAGCTGTGCCGTGGGCAGCCGGCCGGCGGCCGTCATGCTCAGCAGGGTGGGCGTGGAGTGGGTGTCCACCAGACCGGTGGTGATGGTGACGTTCCTGCTCCACAGGTCTTCGAGGTGCAGCACGGCGGGTTCGCCGTGGACGCCGATATTGGCCACGCGGCCACCGGGCCGCACCATGCGCGTGCACAGCTCGAAGCTCTCCGGTACGCCGACCGCCTCGATGACCACGTCCGCGCCGAGTCCGTCGGTGAGATCGGCGACCAGCTGCTCGGGAACCTCGCCGGCCTCGGCCACGGCGTCGGCGCCCAGCCGTCTGGCGGCCTGAAGTCGCGATGCGGACAGGTCGACGGCGATGATCCGCTCGGGCCCGAACAGACGTGCCGTGGCGATCGCCGCGAGGCCGATTGGACCGGCTCCGACGATGGCGACGGTGTCGCTCGGGCGGACGTGTCCTTTGCGGACGCCCACCTCGTACGCGGTCGGGAAGATGTCCGCGAGCAGGACGGCGTCCTTGCTCTCCACCGCGCCGGGCAGGGCGTACACCGACAGGTCGGCGAAGGGGACGCGGACGTACTCGGCCTGGGTGCCGTCGATCAGACGGCCGAGGATCCAGCCCCCGCCGCCCCGGCACTGGCCGTAGGCGCTCTCGCGGCAGTAGCGGCAGCGGCCGCAGGCGCTGATGCAGGAGACCAGTACGCGGTCGCCCGGACGGACGGTCCGCACGTCGCCGCCCACCTCCACGATCTCGCCGACGGCCTCGTGCCCCAGGACCGTTCCGGGGCGTACCTCGGGCAGGTCGCCCTTGAGAATGTGCAGGTCGGTGCCGCAGATGGTGGTGGTGTCGACCCGCACGACGGCGTCGGTGGGCTCCTTGATCGCAGGGTCGGGGACATCCGACCAGGCGGACTGTCCCGGGCCGTGGAAGACGAAGCCTTTCATGGCGTCCCTCACCTTCCGTCGCTCGAATGACGAAAATGCCCTGTACTTCCATTCTCTCCGGCATTCGCCCGCTTCGTCACTCGCACGGTCACGTGCGGGCCGGAAGCCGACGGGCCACGGTCCGGCACTCCCCCGTCGGCCGTTGGACACAATGAGCGACATGCCTCTGTCACTGCATCACATCGTCGTCGACGCCCATGATCTGCCCTCGTTGGCCCGGTTCTGGGCCGGGGTGCTGAACTGGCGGATCCTGTCCGAGCGCGAGCGGGAGGTGGTGATCGGGCCGGACGAGGCCGCCCCGGTGGGCATCTGCTTCATGCCGGTCACGGATCGCAAGGTCGTCAAGAACCGGCTGCACCTGGATCTGACGTCCGCCGCCGAGGACCGGGAGGCCGAGATCGAACGCATCATCGCACTCGGCGCCCGCCGGGTGGACATCGGGCAGCGGGGCGACGAGTCGTGGACCGTGCTGGCCGATCCGGAGGGCAACGAGTTCTGCGTGGTCCGCCCGAAGTCGAGCCTGATCGCCTAGGAGTCCCGGCCCGGGTCCGACAACGACGCGTACGGCCAACGGTCTTGCGGATTCGCGATTAGGCCGGTTGCCCCGGTGCGGATGCGCCTCTCCCCCGTTGCGCCGCAGGATCCTGGACATGCGGACATCCCCTGGCACCCGGTCCCCGTTCCGGCCGAGACGGCGCGGCGGTGCGCGTCACGTCATGTCCGCGGCTCTCGCCTGCGCCGTCCTGCTCACGGGAACCGCGGCCTGCGCCGGCGCCGCCGAGCGGCCGGGCCCCGGCGGAGCACCGGGGAACAGCCTCCCGGCCGCGGGTTCGCCCCGGCCGGCCGCAGGTTCGCCCCGTCCGGCCGCGGACCTGCGCCCTGCGGGCATCGGGGAGCGGATGTGGCGGCAGGTCCCGGCCGCCACCCGGCAGCTGGTCGTCGTCTACGGCGATGACCAGGACTCGCCGGACGGCGTCGTCGCGCTCTACGAGAAACAGGGCACGACCTGGGTGCGGACGGGCAGTTGGCCCGCCCACAACGGCAGGAGGGGCTGGACGACGGACCATCGCATGGACGACGAGCGCACTCCCGTCGGGGTGTTCACGCTGACCGACGCGGGAGGCGCGCGCCGGGATCCGGGCAGTCGGCTGCGGTACTGGTACGACGACCACGCCTACGCGTCCATGACGATCCGGACCGAGGCCCACGCGCATGACTTCGACTACGTCATCGCCGTCGACTACAACCGGCGCAAGGGCGTCCAGCCCTTCGACTGGACCCGGCCCGACGGGGTGGAGCGAGGTGGCGGCATCTGGCTGCATCTCGACCACGGTGACGGCACGTCGGGGTGTGTCACCCTCCCCGAGTCGGGGATGCGGACCCTGCTGCGCACCCTCGATCCCGAGGACCGTCCGGTCGTGGTGATGGGAGACCGGGAACGCCTCGGGAGCTGACACCCGCGGGTCCGGATGGGCACGCGCCGATCCGGCGGCGGGTGGCCGGGCGGGACCGGCAGCGATCGTGACGCGGGTCCGGCGACGGGGGGGTCAGGCGGGTACGGTTCCGGCCGCGCTGTCGGCGGACGCCTGCCGGCACTCCGCGCACCGCCCCCACCAGGTGATCTCGGCCTCGTCGACGGCGAAACCCCGTTCCTGCACCGGGGCGAGGCACGGAGCCGACCCCACGGCGCAGTCGATGTCCTCGATGCGGCCGCAGCCGCGGCAGACGAGGTGATGGTGGTTGTCGCCGACCCTCAGCTCGTAGCGGGCGGGGGATCCCGCCGGTTCGATGCAGCGGACCAGCCGCGCCCCGGCCAGGTCGTCCAGGACGTTGTAGAGGCCCTGGCGCGAGAGTCCGCCGCCCGAGGAGCCGCCCACGCCGATCCTCGCCTCCAGGTCGGCCGCCGTGGAGTGCGGGTGGCCGACCAGCGCGGTCAGGACGGCTCGCCGCTGTGCCGTGCTGCGCAGTCCCTTGCTCCTGAGCAGGTCGTCCGCGGACTGCTCCATGCCCGACTCACACTCCTCGCATCCGTCGCGTCCCGTTCGTCACCGTACAACCCGTGCCGCCCCGGCCGGGCGGGGCGGTCAGCGGGCGAGCTCGGCCGTGCGGCAGGTGGCGCAGACCAGCCGCCGTGCCGCGACGGGGCTGGTCCGCGGCACCACGCCGACGGGCCGCTGGACACCGGCGCCCACGATGCGGGCGTGATCACGGCAGACGAACAGGCCGCAGCCGGTGCAGGCGCCGATGCCGGCCGTCGTACCGCTCCCTTCCTGGGTGCAGTCGAAGCAGTGCATGGTGAACTCCGTCGGTCGTCGGCCCACGTGGGGTGAGTGGTTCGGGTGACTGCCGCCGCTCGGCGGCGGACCGGGGCGGATCGCGCCGGCGCGCACAAGACATGCGGGGGAACCGGACACCGCCGCGGGACATCACCCGTCGGCCGTCCGGTGAGGACAGCCTAACCCGTCAGTTTTGACAGAGTCAAAACTAGCCACTGCACATGGTGTCCGGCGCTTCAGTCCGGGCCGCCACCGTGGTGGTCCCGCACATGTTCGGCACGGTGATCGCGCCTCTAGCCTCCCGCCTGTCCCCCACTCGACCCGGAGGAATCGGATGCCCGCAGTGCACACCGTCACCACCCCGCCCCGTGAACGGCCCGGCCGGTCCGGTCGGCGTACCGCCCTCGGCGCGCTGTCGCTCGCGGCCGTGTGCGCGCTCCTGCCCACGGCCGCACCCGCCGCCGGTGCGCAGGGGACGCCCGAGGGCCACTGCGCGGCACGCGCCCTGGTCCACGTACCGGGCGCGGCCCGTCAGCAGGCCGACTGCCTGGAGGAACTGACCACCGCCGGAACAGTGGCCTCCGGCCATACCGACCCGGCCGACTTCGCGGGTCTCACCCCCCGGGACCTGCCCACGCCCAGTGGCGTTCCGGGAATCCAGATCGACGGCTACTTCCCCGACTCCTCGACCACGAACACCAACCACGGCTGGAACCACGACGCGCAGTTCGTCATCCGGCTGCCCGACCACTGGAACGGCGGTCTGGTGGTCTCCGGGACACCGGGCAACCGCGAGCAGTACGCCAACGACCGCGCGATCTCCGACTGGGTGCTCTCCCGCGGCTACGCCTTCGCCGCCACCGACAAGGGCAACACCGGACTCGCCTTCTACCGCGACGGCCGCAGGCCCGGCGACGCCATCGCCGAGTGGAACACCCGCCTCACCCAGCTCACCCGGGCCGCCCGCGCGGTCGTCGCGCAGCGCTACCACCGGCCCCCGGCCCGCACCGTCGCCACGGGCATCTCCAACGGCGGCTATCTGGTGCGCTGGCAGCTGGAGAACCACCCCGAGCTGTACGACGGCGGGGTGGACTGGGAGGGCACCCTGTGGCGCGCCGACGGCCCCAACCTGCTCACCTTCCTGCCGGCCGCGCTGCGCGCCTACCCCGTGTACGCCGCCGGCGGCCCCGGCGCCGCGGACGCCCTGGAGGCCATGCACCGGGCCGGGTACCCGGCGGGCTCCGAGTTCCTGTGGCCGTACCACGAGCAGGTCTACTGGGACCTGACCCAGCGCATCTACCGCGAGGAACTCGACCCCGGCTTCGACGGGGCCACCGAGGCGGGCACCCCGTTCTGCGCCTCGGGCACCCCGGGCTGCGACGCCGACTACTCCTACGCCGCCCGGCCGGACGAGGTGCGCCGTGCCGTCGGCCGGATCGCCCTGACCGGCCGCATCGGCAAGCCGCTCATCACCCTCCAGGGCACCCTCGACGTGCTGCTGCCGATCGGCCAGGACTCCGACGTCTACGCCCGCATGGTGCACGGCGCCGGGCGGGGCGCGCTGCTGCGCTACTACCGGATCGAGGACGGTACGCACACGGACTCGCTCGTCGACGTCTTCCCGGACCGGCTGCGCCCGATGGTCCCCTGCCACCGCGCCGCCTTCACCGCCCTGGAAGGGTGGCTGGGCGGAGGCGGTCTGCCGCCGGCGGACCACACGGTCCGACGGCCGGCCGGAGCGGATCCCGCGACCCTGCTGACCGACTGCTCCCTGGACCGGACGGCCTCGTCGGGCTGACGGCCGACGACGGGCCGGGGGCGTCCGCCCGGATCAGACCGGCAGCCGCGGCACGCTGTCGATCAGACGGCGGGTGTACGGGTGCTCCGGGGCGCCCAGCACCTGGCGGGTGTCGCCCTGCTCGACCAGGCGGCCACGCTCCAGGACGGCCGTGCGCTCGCACAGGGAGGCGACGACCGACAGGTCGTGGGAGACCATCACGAGGGTCAGCCGTCGCTCCTCCTTGAGCTCGGCGAGCAGGTCGACGACCTTCACCCGGGTCGTGACGTCGAGGGCGCTGACGGGTTCGTCGGCGAGCAGCACGCGCGGGTCGCAGACGATGGCCCGGGCGATGGCGATGCGCTGGCGCTGACCGCCGGAGAACTCGTGCGGGTAGCGGTCGGCGGCGTCGGCGGGCAGGCCGACCCGCTCCAGCGCCGCGGCCACCTTCGGCGCGGCGCCCGCCCGGGTGTCCAGGCCGAGCGAGCGCAGCGGTTCCGCGACGATCGCGGCCACGCGCCGGCTGGGGTCGAGGGAGGAGTACGGGTCCTGGAACACGCACTGGACGCCGCGCCGGAAGCGGCGCATCTGCTTCCGGTCGCGCGGGGAGAGCGGCTCGCCGTCGAAGCGGACGGTGCCGGCGGTGGGGCGGGCGAGTCCCAGCAGCAGGCGCAGCAGGGTGGTCTTGCCGGCGCCGGACTCGCCGACGAGGGCCAGGGACTGCCCCGGCTCGACGGCGAGGGACACGTCCTGCACGACGTCGGTCGCGGCGCCCCGGTAGCGCACGGCCACGTCCGTCAGTTCCAGCACGGGTGTCATCGCGCGCTCCTCAGGTCCAGGGCGGACTCCAGCTTGCGGGCGCCCGCGACGAGCGCCTTGGTGTACGCGGCCCGCGGTGCGCCGACGACGTCCAGGACGGGTCCTTCCTCGACGGCCCGGCCGTCCTTCATGACCAGGGCGCGGTCGGTGACCGCGGCGACGACGGCGAGGTCGTGGCTGACGAACAGCACGGCCATCTCCCGTTCGCGCACGAGGGTGTCGAGGAGTTCGAGCATCTCGGCCTGCACGGACACGTCGAGCGCGGTGGTGGGCTCGTCGGCGATGAGCAGGCTCGGCTCGCAGGCGAGGGCCATGGCCAGGGCGACGCGCTGGCGCTGGCCGCCGGAGATCTCGTGCGGGAAGGCGCGGGCGATGCGCTCGGGTTCGGGCAGCCGTACCCGCAGCAGCGCCTCGGTGACGGCGGCGCGCAGGTTCTTCCCCCTGAGGCCGGTGCGACGGGCCAGCGGCTCGGCGATCTGGCGGCCCACCCGCATCAGCGGGTCGAGGGCCGTCAGGGGTTCCTGGAAGACCACGGCCGCGTCCCGGCCCCGGACCGCGGTGAGCCGCTTCTCCGGGGCGCCGACGATCTGCGTGCCGGCCAGCTCCACGCTGCCGGTCGCGGTCATGCCGTCGGGCAGCAGGCCCAGGACGGCGAGCGTGGTCAGGGACTTGCCGGAGCCGGACTCGCCGATCAGGCCGAGCCGTTCGCCGCTGTCGACGGTGAAGGAGAGGTCGTCGACCAGCGTGCGCCCGTCGTCGGTGCGCACGGTCAGGCCGCGTACGTCGAGCAGGGTCATGACCGCCTCCGGCGGGTCGCCGGGTCGAGGGTGTCGCGCAGTCCGTCGGCGACGAGGTTGACCCCGACGACGAGCACCACGAGCAGGATGCCGGGGGCGAGCGCCCCGGCGGGGGCGGTGGTGAAGGTGGCCTGGGCCTCCTGGAGCATCCGGCCCCAGGAGGCGTTGGGCGGCGGTGCGCCGAGGCCGAGGTAGGACAGACCGGCCTCGGCGAGCACGGCGAGGCCGAACTGGAGGGCCAGGTTGACCACGAGGGTGGGCCAGATGTTCGGCAGGACGTGTCCGGCGACGGTACGCGGCCAGGAGGTGCCCGAGGTGCGGGCGGCGGTGACGTAGTCCTGGGCCAGGACCCGTTTGACGAGGATCCGCACCAGCCGGGCGACGACCGCGCTCTGGGCGAGACCGATCGCGAGGACGGCCGAGCCGAGGGTGGCCGAGCGGGCGGCGACGACGAGCATCGCCAGCAGCAGGGTCGGGAACGCGATGAGGATGTCGAGGAACGCGGCGAGGGTGTCGTCCAGCCAGCCCTGCGCGAACGCGGCGAGCACGCCCAGGGTGACACCGACGAGCGCGGCGATCGTCACCGAGCCGAATCCGGCCTCGATCGCGATCCGGGAGCCCGTCATGAGCTGGGTGAACAGGTCCCGGCCGAGCTTGTCGGTGCCGAGCAGGTGCCCGTCGCCGGGGCCGGCGAGCCGGCCGCCGGAGGTGTCGTCGGCGTCGTAGGGCAGCCAGACCAGCGAGACGACGGCGAGCAGCGCGATCAGGGCGGTCAGCGTGCAGCCCGCCAGCAGGGTGGCGGAGCGCCGGCGGCGGACCGCCGCCGGCTTGCGCAGGACGTCCGTGTACGTCACCGGGCACCTCCCGAGAGACGGCCGCGCAGCCGCGGGTCGATGATCCGCTGCGCCAGGTCGGCGGCGAAGCCGATGCCGAGCACGGCGAGCGTGGACACGAACAGCACGCCCTGGATCACCGGGTAGTCGTGCTGGGCGATGCCGGTGGCGAGCAGCGAGCCGAGGCCGGGCAGCGCGTACACCGACTCCACGACGACGGCCCCGAGCAGCGTCGAGGCGAGCTCGATGCCGAGGACGGAGATCACCGGGACGGAGGCGTTGCGCAGCCCGTGCCGCCACATGGCCCCGGGGAAGGAGGCGCCCAGGGCACGGGCGGTGCGCAGGTGGTCGCTGCCCAGCACGTCGAGGGCGGCGGAGCGGACGTAGCGGATGAGCGAGGCGCTCATCACCAGGGCGATGGTGACGACCGGCAGGACGAGGGAGCGTACGGCGTCGGCGGGCGCGGACCAGCCGTCCAGCGGGAACCCGCCGGACGGCAGCCAGCCCGCGTTCAGCGCGAACACCGCGATGAGGATCATGCCGAGCCAGAACACCGGTACCGCGATGCCCAGTTGGGAGATCCCGCTGAGCAGGGCGCCGTACCAGGTGTGGCGCTTGTACGCGGCCACGAAGCCCACGGGTACGGCGATGACGACGGCCAGGACGAACGCGGCCAGGGTCAGCGGGACGGTGACGTCCATGCGGGCGCCGACCTCGGGGCCGACCGGCAGCGAGCTGACGAAGGACGTCCCGAGGTCGCCGCTCGCCAGCTGCCCGAGCCAGTGGGTGAACTGCTCGGGCAGCGGCCGGTCGGAACCGATGGAGTGGCGGGCCGCGGCGATCTGCTCCGGGCTCGCGCCCACCGAGGTGAGCGCGTTGGCCGGGTCGCCCGGGAGCAGGCGCAGCAGGACGAACAGCACCACGCTCGCCAGGGCCAGCGAGACCAGCAGGAAGGCGAAGCGGCGCAGGAGATAGCGCCCCATCAGCCCTGCTTCTTGATGTCGTACGCGTAGAACTGGGAGTTGAGGCCGTTGAGCGGGTAGCCGGAGAGCTTGCTGTTCGCGACGACGATCTGCGGGTACAGGTACAGCCAGTCGCTGGCCGCGTCCTCGGCGGTCTGCCGGTTGACCTTCTTCAGCAGTTCGGTCTGCTGCGCGGTGGTGGTGGCTTCCTCGGCCTGCGCCACCCACTGGGTGACCTGCTTGTTGTCGTAGCCCCAGTAGAAGTCGGGGTTGCCGTACCAGACGAGGTCGCGGTCGTTGACGTGCTCCTGGAGCGTGGCCGTGAAGTCGTGGTTCTTGTAGACCTTCGTGTACCACTCGTCCGGGGTGATCGTGTTGATCTCGACGGTGATGCCGACCTTCGCGAGCTGCGACTTGATGAAGGTCGCGGCGGTGGGGTGCGGGTCGTAGTTCGGGGTGTCGAGGGTGAAGGAGAAGCCCTTGGCGTAACCGGCCTCGGCCAGCAGCTTCTTGGCCTTGGTGACGTCGTGGGCGTTGACCTTGGTGAGGTCCTCGTACCAGGGGTCGGTGGGCGGCACCATGGAGCCGATGGCCTTGCCGTAGCCGCCCCAGACCGACTCCAGGAGCTTCTGGTCGTCGATGGCCGCGGAGACGGCCTGGCGGACCTTGACGTCGGTGAACGGCTTGGCCTTGTCGTTGAAGGCCAGCAGCAGCTTGGTGGTGGAGTCGCCGTCGTTGACCTTGTAGTTCTGGTTGCTCTTGAACTGCGCCAGGGCGTCGGGCGACTGCTCGCTGGTGACCACGTCGACGGCGTTGGTCAGCAGCGCGTTGTTCAGCGCGGTGGCGTCCTTGTAGTAGTGGAAGACGACCTGCTTGTTGGCGGCGGCGTCGCCCCAGTACCCGGCGAAGCGGTTCAGGCTCAGCGCGGAGCCGCGGGTCCACTTGGCGAGGGTGTAGGGGCCGGTGCCGTCCTCGCTCGTCTTCAGTTCCTTCGCCTCGGAGTTGATGATCCAGACGTAGGAGAGGTTGTAGACGAAGGAGATCGACTTCTGGGACAGCGTGACCTTGACGGTGTGCGCGTCCGGGGTGGCGATGTCCTTGACGACCTCGAGGTTGCTCTTGCGGGCGGACTGCGAGTCGTCCGCGAGGACCTTCTCCAGGCTGTACTTGACGTCGGCGCTGGTGAGTTCCTTGCCGCTGTGGAACTTCACCCCGCTGCGCAGGGTGAAGGTGTAGGTGAGGCCGTCCGCCGAGGCCTGGTAGTCCTGGGCCAGGAGCTTGTCGACCTTGCCGTCGTCGGTGAGCCGGAACAGGCCTTCGTACACGTTGCCGTTGAGGGCCTCGGTGACGCCCTGGCCGCCGCCCGCGGTGTTGTCGAGGTTCTGCGGCTCGTACAGGGAGCCGATGTTGACGGTGGCGTTCTTGTCCCAGGTGCCGGCGGAGGTGCTCTTCGCGCCGGAGGCGCCGCAGGCGGTGAGGGCGAGGGCGAGGACGGCCGTGGTGGCGGTGGCGTAGAGGGTCGGCGTGCTGAGTCGCATGGTTCGGGGCGCTTTCGTGCTGGGCGGAACGGGAGGACTGCGGACGGTCAGTGCTGTGCGAGGAAGCCGTCGCGGAAGACGGGCCGCTTCTCGCCGGCCTCGACCGGCAGGTGGAAGCGGTTCTGCCGCGGCGGCATCGGACAGTTGTACTGGTCGGAGAATCCGCAGGGCGGCACGAAGGCCCGGTTGAAGTCCAGGACGACGCGGCTGTCGTCGTCGGTGCGCCGGACGAACAGGAAGCGGCCGGCGCCGTAGGTGGTGTCCCCGTTGGTGGGGTCGCCGAAGACGAGCAGCAGGGTGCCGTCGTCGTCGAAGGCGCTGAGGGTGTACTCGCGGCCGTCGACGGTGAGCGTGATGTCGCCCGGCACCACGAGGTCCCGGGTGCCGCCGTTGTCCCGGAGGTGCTCGAAGGGGATGCGGCGGGCGCCGGGCACGGGCGTGTAGGCGGCCTCCAGGACCCAGGCCGGGTCGTACGGGAAGGCCTCGACGCCCTCGAAGTTCCGGATGGCGGGCGCGTCCGCGTCCCAGAAGCGCAGACCGTGCTCGGGCTCGCCGGTGACGAGGTCGGTGCGCCGCAGCGTGGTGACGGTCACAGTGTCCGGACGTCCGGCGCGGGCCGCCTCGACGTCGGGCTCCTCGCCGGCCGGGAGCCAGCGGGTCTCCACGAGGGCGAGGTTCCCGGTCGGCGCGGGAAGCGCCCGAAGACGCTCGGCGCGCCAGAGGTGCCACTCCTCCCCGGGGTCGACGGGGGTCGGGACGACGGAGGACAGGGACACGGCGGGACTCATTCGACTAGACGGGCACGATCATCACGAAACGTTATCTGATGGCCAAAGCATGTTCTTTATCAGCCATAAGCTGTCCTAATGTCAAACCCGCTTCTCGGCAGGTGAGACGACCGACTGCGCGATCGGCACCCACGGACCAGCTCTCCGCCATCACACTCAGTGACTGTTCTCCGGAGGCCGGAGCCCTCCCGGGAACCGGGCGGGCCGGAGTCCGTTCTCAACAGCCGCGGGTCCCGCGCCGGTTCGGACGGGGGCGGCCGTCGCGGTCGGTCACTGCCCGATCGAGTCGGGCGCGACCGGAACCTCAGGAGGGCCGACGGCGTCACCTCCAGGAGCGGACCAGGGGATGGGGGAGAACATGCGCAGACGTTTCACGTGCGGTCCGGCCGCCTTGGTGATGTCGGTCCTGACGGCCTGCTCCACCGGCGGTGACGACACCGGCGGCGGCGCTCCGAGGCCGTCGGCGACGTCGGCCCGGCCGCAGACCTCGGCCCCGTCGGTCAAGGACGGCGCCGACATCGACGCCGTCACCCGTGCCACCGCGGAACGGTGGCTGCGGTCACAGCCGGACGAGCGGGGCAAGGACGCCCCCGACGAGCAGGGCTTCGTGGAGGTGCGCACCGAGAGCGGGCTCTCCAGCTTCGTCTGGCAGACACGGGACGAGCGGTTCTGCATAGCCGACGTCGGCGGCTTCACCGTGGTGACGTGTCTGCCGCACCCCATACCGCTCCACAAGGGTCCGTACATCACCGAGCTGGGCTACGTCCCGGACCCCGGATGGACCGTGCTGTTCGCCGCGGACCACCAGGAGGTCACCTCCGCGACCTGTGCGGGCGAGCCCGTCGAGGTACGCAAGGTCGAAACGCTGAACGAGGGCGGGCGCCTCGTGTACGCCGCCCATTTCACGGAGCGCCGACTGGGCTTCATGACCCTCGGTCTGCGCCGCGGCACCGCTTCGGCCACCGCACGGGTGAACGTGAACGGAGTGGTCTCCCGAGGTCCTCGCTGCGGCTAGGACGTGCTTCGAGAGTGGCGTCGCCCGCCCGGCTCCGGTACGCGGGAAGGGTCAGCCGGAGGTCGTCCACCGGGGCGCCGTACGGGCCCACGCGGTGTCCCACCGTGCGAGGTTGCGCCGCTCCAGCCTGCGGACGGCGCAGCCGTACGCGGCGGCACCGATGACGGGAACGGTCAGGGCGGCGGCCATCGCGGCGCCCATCGTGCGGTTGCGGACCTGCTCGCCGCTCAGCGGCGGCTCGGTGATCTTCCCGTCGTCGCCGACCCAGACCCGGACCGCGCTGCCGGACCGCAGCGCGGGTTCGACGTCGGCCCTGGCGGTCCGCGTGCGTCCGTGCGGATCGGTGAAGCGGACGGTGACCGGATACCGGGTCGCCTTCGCCTCGGGCGACCCGGGTTCGGGATGGCGCGGGGCGTCGTGCAGGAGCACCGCGGGGGTGTGGTGCCGGACCGCGGCCTCGTGCCGCGCGGTCTGCCAGTGGTGGCGATAGGCCGCGTCGCCGACCAGGAACGTGGCGGCGGGGGTCGCGGCCGCCACGGCGAGGATCAGGCCGAGCGCGATCCACGCCTGCACGAGATCGGTACGGCGGCGCAGCGGGTTGCGCCGACACCGCCACAGCAGGACACCGGGCGGGTGTTCAGGGGGGCGGCGGCTGTTCCGGGGTGTTTCACGGGCCACCATGTGTCTCCTTCCGTATGGGCGCGCCCGCTCCTGGCAGTGCTACTGCGGGTGCGCGGACTCGGTGAGTCCGGTGGTCGAGGGGTGTGCGTGGGCGGCTTCCAGCAGCCGGCCGGCCCCGCGGACGGCCGCGGTGTGCGGGGCGGGCACCGGTGTGACGGGGGCGTGCAGTTGCCCGCTCAGGCGGTAGGTGATGTCGGGCCGCAGCGCGCCCCCGCCGGCCAGCAGCACTCCCCGTCGCAGCGCGTCGAGCGTCTGGGTGGTGCGGTCCTGTTCCAGCACGGCGGTGACCATCGCGACGACCGCGTCGGCGATCCCGGCCGGCGGGGTGCGACTGTCCAGGTCGCCGATGCCCAGGGCGGTGCGGCGGGCGTCGGTCACGAAGCCGTCGGTGAGCAGGACGACCTCGGTGACGTGGGCGCCGAGGTCCACCACGAGCAGGGGCCTGCCCAGGTCGGCGCCGACGGCGGTGGCCACGGCTCGCGCCGCCGGGACGGTCAGCACGCCGTGCGGCCGCAACCGCTCCACCGCGGCGCGGGCCGCCTCCCGGAAGGCGAGTCCGCTCAGCACGGGTGTCGTCAGGATGAACAGGGGACGGGTGGCGTGCGGCAGCCGGTGACCGAGGAGACGGTCGAGCATCAGGGCGGTGCCCGGGACGTCGACGATGGTGGCGCGCTGGATGGGGTGCAGGCCGCCGTCCCCCGGAAAGGTCACCGTGGGCACGTCCAGGATCACGCCCCGGCCGGACGCCCAGACCCGGGTGCGTACGCTGCCCAGGTCCAGGGCGATGCCACAGCACTGCGGACAGCGGGGCCAGGGGCGGTGCCGCGGGCTGCGGGAGCGCGGGCGGGGTGTCGCGGTCACCGGCCCGCCTCCCGCACCTGCTGGCAGCGCCCGCAGTAGCGGGCCTGCGGCACGATGACCAGGCGCTCCCGGGCGATGGGCCTGCGGCACAGGTGGCAGGTGCCGTACCGGCCCTGCTCCATGCGTACGAGGGCCGCCTCGACGTCGGCGAGGACCATCCGGGCGGAGGCGGCGAGCTTGACCCGGACCTCCGTCTGGGAGGCGGCGCGCCGGTCGGGCAGCGTCCGGGGGCGGTGCGCGGCGGCCGAGAGCTGCTGGAGCTGTTCCAGACGGAACAGGCGCTGCTCCTGCAGGTTCTCCCGCAGGGCGGCGAGGTCCTCGGTCGACAGGGTCGTGTTGCGGTGGCGCGTGCTCTGGTGGTTCACCAATTCCCCCTCGGACGGGGCAGCGGACGGAGGCTGGGCGGACGCCGGTCAGGCGGCGTCGCGCTGGCAGGGGACGCAGTACCGCGTGTGCGGCAGGATCTCCAGGCGCTCGACGGGGATGGGCTTGGCGCAGCCCTCGCAGTTCCCGTAGCTGCCGTCCTCGACGCGGGTGAACGCCGCGTCGATCTCCTTGAGGACCCGCCGCACGGTGTCCCGCTGCGCGGTCGCCATCGGGTCCCCCGTGCTCGGACCGGCCTCGGCGATGGCCTGTAGCTGCGTCAGCCGGGAGTTGCGTTCGTGTTCGAGTCGCTGACGGGCCTCGTGCGCCGTCAGACGCTCGTGACGGGGTTCGGTCCGGGGTCCGGTCCGGGGTTCGGGACCGGGTTCGGTCCGGGCTTCGGGACCGGGTTCGGTCCGGGCTTCGGGACCGGGTTCGGTCCGGGGCGTGTCGAGCGACATGGCGGGTCCTTTCCTCGACGGAACGGGGGCGTACGGAGCTGAGGTGGGGCGCGAAGCCTTGGAGCGGAGAAGTCCTGGACCGCAGAGGTGCGACCCGGACCGGGAACGGCGGGGTCACGCCGAGTGGTCCTGGCCCCACCTTGGCCGAGGCGCCGTACGAAACCCATCGGGCGCGATACCCATCTGCGGCGCCGCGCCGGGCCCGTCGCGACCTGGGCGGACCGGGCCGCGGAAATGGGCATTGGAGCCCATCGACGGGTCGGGCGGGGCGGAGGGAGGCTGGCCACAGGACGGTCGCCGAACCTGCCGCGGCCCGGGCACGGGGTGCGCGGTGACCGACAGTGGAGACAGAGCCGTATCGCACGAGGAAGGGTTGTCATCCCGGTGTCGCTGTTCTGGCGGATCTTCGCCCTCAACGCCGTGGTGCTGGGCACTGCCACCGCACTGCTGCTGTGGGCCCCGGTGACGGTGTCCGTGCCGGTCGTGCTGACCGAGGCGGTCATCCTCGTGGCCGGCCTGGCCGTCATGCTGGTCGCCAACGCCGCCCTGCTGGGGATCGGCCTGGCGCCCCTGGGCCGGCTCGCGAAGCTGATGACCACCGTCGACCTGCTGCGCCCCGGCCAGCGCCTGCCCGAGCACGGGCACAGCGAGGTCGCGGAGCTGATCCGCACCTTCAACGCCATGCTCGACCGCCTCGAACACGAGCGGGCCGCCAGCAGCGCCCGCGTCCTGCTCGCGCAGGAGGCCGAGCGGCGCCGTATCGCCCAGGAACTCCACGACGAGGTCGGCCAGAGCATGACCGCGATCCTGCTGGCGCTGAAGCGGGCGGCGGACACGGCGGCCGAGCCGCTGCGCGGTGAGCTGCACCAGGCTCAGGAGATCACCCGCGAGAGCCTGGACGAGGTCCGCCGTCTGGTGCGCCGGCTGCGGCCTGGCGTGCTGGAGGATCTCGGCCTGGTCAGCGCCCTCACCTCGCTGACCACCGAGTTCGCCACGCACGCCGGGCTGCGCGTGGTGCGCCGCTTCGACCCCGGGCTGCCCGCGCTGGACGAGCAGACGGAGCTCGTGCTCTACCGCGTCGTCCAGGAGGCCCTGACCAACGCCGCCCGGCACGCCGAGGCCGGCCGGGTGGAGGTGACCCTGCGCCACGCCGACGGCGCGGTGGTCCTGACCGTCGCGGACGACGGCCGTGGGAGCGCCGTCGTCCGCGAGGGCGCCGGGATCCGCGGGATGCGCGAGCGGGCCCTGCTGATCGGGGCGGCGCTCGACATCGTCTCCGGGCCGACGGCCGGTACCCAGGTCCGGCTGACCGTGCCCACCGGCCCCAGAAAGTCGTGACCATGACCGAAACACCGACGATCCGGATCCTGCTCGCCGACGACCACGCGCTGGTACGACGCGGGGTGCGGCTCATCCTCGACGGCGAACCCGACCTCGAGGTCGTCGCCGAGGCCGGGGACGGCGCCGAGGCCGTGGCCCTGGCCCGCACCCACCAGGTCGACCTGGCCGTCCTGGACATCGCGATGCCCCGGATGACCGGCCTCCAGGCCGCCCGCGAACTCCTCGCGGTCAAGCCCGGCGTGCGGGTCCTGATGCTGACGATGCACGACAACGAGCAGTACTTCTTCCAGGCGCTCAAGGCCGGGGCCGGCGGGTACGTGCTGAAGTCCGTGGCCGACCGCGACCTGGTCGCCGCCTGCCGGGCCGCCATGCGCGACGAGCCGTTCCTCTACCCCGGCGCGGTCACCGCCCTCGTCCGCAACTACCTCGACCGTGTGCACGACGGCGAGGAACCCCCGGACCAGGTGCTGACGCCCCGGGAGGAGGAGGTGCTCAAGCTCGTGGCCGAGGGCCACTCCTCCAAGGAGATCGCGGAGCTGCTGTTCATCAGCATCAAGACCGTCCACCGGCACCGGGAGAACCTTCTGCACAAGCTCGGGATGCGCGACCGCCTGGGGCTCACGCGCTACGCCATCCGGGCCGGCCTGATCGAACCCTGACCGCCGGCCCCTTCCGACCGCCTCAAGGCTCCGGCCGTCCACTCCCCCGCCGGAGCCTTGAGGCACACCGCCCCCTCAGGACCAGCGCCCACCGCAGCCGAAGCGAGGACGACGTATGGCACGCGCCTCGCACGCCCCCGCACGTACGCGGGTGCTCAACGCCTCGGCGATGGTCGCCGTCCTGCTCGCCGCGCTCGCCGCTCTGCTCACCGCGGCGGCACCCGGCGTCGCGTCCCCGGGCCCACCCGTCGGCGCGACGGGCACGACGGCCACCACGGCGACGACAGCGGCGCCGCAGTCCGCCACCCCATCGCCGGCCACAGCCGCGTCGGCGTCGCCGTCCGCGACCGGACCGGCTGCCGCGACCGTCCGGGCCGACCGCGGGGACCACGCGGACGACGGGCATCCGGCCCTCCGCACCGGTGCGGCACGCGTCCAGTGCCCCGCCCCCGGCGAGCGCCGCCCGCCGCCCGCCCTCGGCACCTCGAGCCGTACGAGCGGCACGCTGCCGCCCGCGGTCGACGCGCCGACCCCGGCGGTGCCCGCGGCCACCGCCACCCGACCGACGCACCACCTCCGCCTGCGGGCACCTCCTGGACGGCCGGGCACCTGACCCCGCGCTCGCTGCCTCCGTCCCTCCCCGCCGTGGACCACGCCCTGGCCGCGGCATGCCCGCCGAAGGACCGTCGTGAACCGATCCCTGCATCTCAGAGGGCTGATCGCCCTCGCCGCCGTCGCCGTGTCGCTGTACGTCGCGCTCACGGTGCCCGTCCATCTCGGCCTCGATCTGCGCGGCGGCACGCAGATCGTCCTCCAGACCCGGCCGACCACCGCGGACGGCGACGCCGTCGACGCGGACGGCGACGCGGTCGAGCGCACCGTCGAAGTGCTGCGCGAGCGCATCGACGCGCTCGGTGTCGCCGAACCCGGCATCGTCGGCTCCGGCAGCAACCGGATCATCGTCGAACTGCCCGGTGTGCAGGACCCGGCGAAGGCCGCCGAGCTCCTCGGCCGTACCGCCCAGCTCACCTTCCACCCTGTCGTCGGCACCGCCTCCGGCACCGACGACGTCCCCGAACCGCTGCCCGGTCAGCCTCGCCGGCTGGTGCTGCCCGACGAGTCCGGGCAACGTCTGCGCCTCGACGCCGCCTCGCTGACCGGCAAGGACGTCCGGAAGGCCGCCGCGCGCTTCGACCAGCAGGGCGGCGCCGGATGGCACGTCACCGTCGACTTCGAGGGCGCCGGGAAGGACGGCTGGGCCCGCCTGACCGGTGCGGCCGCCTGCCATCCGGCGGGGCACCCGTCCCGCCGGGTCGCCATCGTCCTCGACGACAGGATCGTCTCCTCGCCGCAGGTCGACCCGTCCGTCGCCTGCCGCTCCGGGATCACCGGCGGTTCCACGCAGATCACCGGTTCCTTCGACGACGGGGAAGCCAGGGAACTGGCGCTGCTCATCAACGGCGGAGCCCTGCCCGTGCCGGTGGAGATCGTCGAACAGCGCACGGTCGGCCCCACCCTCGGGGCCGCGGCCATCACGGCCAGCGCCTGGGCCGCCGTCATCGGCACGGCGCTGACCTCGCTGTTCATCATCGTCGTCTACCGGTTCCTGGGCCTGCTGGCCACCGTGTCCCTGGCCTGCTACGGCCTCGTCTCCTACGCCGCCCTGGCCGCGCTCGGCGCCACCCTCACCCTGCCCGGACTCGCCGGGTTCGTGCTGGCCATCGGCATGGCCGTCGACGCCAACGTGCTGGTCTTCGAGCGCGCCCGCGAGGAGTACGCCGCCCGGCGACGGGCCACCCCCCGCTCGTCGCTGACCGCCGGATTCCGCGGCGCCCTCAGCGCGATCGCCGACTCCAACATCACCACTCTCATCGCCGCCGGCCTGCTGTTCTTCCTCGCCTCCGGACCCGTCCGCGGCTTCGGCGTCACTCTGGGCATCGGCGTGCTCGCCTCCATGCTCAGCGCGCTGGTCGTCACCCGGGTGCTCGCGGAGTACGCGGCCGCCCGCCCCTGGGCGCGTCGCCGCCCCGGCCTGTTCGGCGTCGCGCACACCGGTACCGTCCGCGACCATCTCACCCGCAGGAACCCGCAGTTGATGCGTCACCCGCGCAGATGGCTGGCCGTCTCCGCCGCCGCGCTCGTCCTGGCCGCCTCCGGGATCGCGCTGCGCGGCCTCGACCTCGGCGTCGAGTTCACCGGTGGGCGTCTCGTCGAGTACACCACCGCCACCGCCGTCGACCCCGACCGGGCGCGCGCCTCACTCGCCGACGCGGGCCTTGCCGACGCCGTCGTGCAGACCTCGGGCGACGACCGACTCACCGTACGGACAGGCCCCTTGACGGACAATCAGACAGCGGGCGCCACGGAGGTCGTCCGCGACCTGGCCGGCGGTGCCGAGGTCCTGCGCGACGAGAGCATCGGCCCCAGTCTCGGCAAGGAGCTCCGCAATGGCGCGCTCGTCGCCCTCGCGGTCGCCCTCGGGGCCCAACTCGTCTATCTGGCGGCGCGGTTCCGCTGGCTGTTCGCCACCGCCTCGGTCGCGGCGCTGGCCCACGACGTGGTGATCCTCACCGGTGTCTTCGCCTGGCTCGGCAAACCCGTCGACGGTGTCTTCCTGGCCGCGCTGCTGACCGTCATCGGCTACTCCGTCAACGACTCGGTCGTCGTCTTCGACCGGGTCAGGGAGCTCGGCCACCACCGCAGAACGCCGTTCCTCGACATCGCCAACCGGGCACTCCTGCAAACGCTGCCCCGCACCGTCAACACCGGCATGGGCGCCGCGTTCGTCCTGACCGCGCTGGCCGTCCTCGGCGGTGACACCCTCACCGACTTCGCCCTCGCCCTGCTCATCGGCCTCGCGGTCGGCACCTACTCCTCCATGTTCACCGCCGCACCGCTGGCCGTCGCGCTGCACGACCGCGGCTGAGGCCCCTGTTCAGGGCACGTCGGCTGCCGGCCTTCCGTCAGAGCGGGGGGTTGGCAGCCAGCCGGCAGGCGCCGGTCGCGGCGCCGCCCGGCACACCGAGCGCGGTCAGGGCGTCGGTACAGCCCCGCAGGTCGGCGTGCACACCTCGGGTGCAGGCCGTGGTCACGGCGTCCGTGACTTCGACGCCGGTCTGCCGGACCATGTTCGTACAGGCCGGGATGTCCGCCCGGGCGGCGGGTGCGACGAAGACGGCGCCGCCGAGCACGAGGGTCAGACCGGTGAGGACACCGGCGACGCGGGCCGATGTAGGCATGGCAGATACCTGCTCTCCAGGATCGCTGGGACGCGCGGATCCGGCACCGGGCGGCGGACACGGCGGGTGTACGACTCCTCACCCCGGGCCCGCACCCGGGCGGCCCCACGCCCGCCCGTCGGCCGGACGGAACCGCCCCTCCCCACCTCCGACGCTAGAACAGCCCGACCCCATGCGCACCTTGACCCGGCCCTGTCGTCCCCGGGCGCCCGGGCACCGACACCGGCACCGGCACCGGCACCGGCACCGGCGGACGTCTCACTCGCGCTGCGTGGCGAACAGTTCCAGGTGCGCGCAGGCGGGGCAGCGGTAGGCCTCGATCGTCCAGCGCGGCCGGCCCAGCCTCTTGACACCGCCCAGCGGCCCTCGCTGAAGGGCGCCTTCGATCCACCGCGCGTTGCCGCGGGCGCCCTGCCCCGCGTCCTCGATGAAGCCCGGTTCCAGCCCTACCGTGCCGCAGCGGGTGCACTGTATGTCGTTCATCGGGCGAGTGTATGGACCGGTTGTCCGCGGCGGCCATGAGGGTGGCGCGCCGCGCGTCCGCGCGCTTCGGACCGCCCCGTGGTCGCGCAGTCACCGTTACTCAGGCGGGGTTGAGTATGTGGGCTCATGTCCGACAGGACCGCCCACGGCGAGGATCGGTGCAGAGGCGCGGTCGAGGAAACGGCAGCGCGATACAGCTGACACAGTTACGGAGAATCTCATGTCCCGACGTCTGGCTCTGTCCGTGGCCACCGGTGTTGTCGTCCTCGGCGGCGTGGGCGCCGGTGCGTTGGCTCTCGCCTACGCCGGGGATCAGCCTCCGGCGGTCACCGACAGCAGCGCCCGTTACACCGCTCCCGTCGGCGACCGCGACGGCGCGCTGACCTTCGTCACGGACGTCTCGGCGTCCTCCGGGGTCAAGAACGTGAAGGTGCTGGCCTGGCCGGAGCACTCATCCCTCGCCGAGAAGCGGCCGACGGCGAAGGACATGGCCGCCGTGGAGTCGGCGATCTGCAAGCCCTCCGGAGAGGACACCGTGCGCTGCACCTACACGGCCGTGGTCACCCGGTCGGACGCGCAGTCGTCGCCGCGCGGTGTCTGGCACGTCGCCGTCCTGGCCACCGCCGAGGACGGCACGACCACCCTGGACGACAAGGCGGCCGACTTCACCGTCGGGTGAACCGGCCGCGGTCGGGAGCAAAGATCCCGCGGCCGCTGCCACGTCCGGCCTGCCCCATGGGTGGGCAATTGCATAATTCCGGGGCCATAGACGCGCATTTTCCAGCTACCGCTGCGAGATGTCACCGGCGGACGGGGCAGAGCAATGAGCACGGACGACCCGTTGACGACCGATCTCACCACGCGGTCCCGGGCCGGGATCCGTGGCTTCCGTGTCGGCGACGGTCCGCGGGTGGTGGAGGGGGCGCCGGAGCCTGCCGGCCGACCGGTGACCCAGGACCGCTTCCGCGAAGCGGCCGGGCTCCTGTCCTCCCTGGGCTTTCGCACCTGGTACGAGGCGGCGGCGCTGGACCGCGCTCTGGTCGGCCATCGCCTCCCCCACGGAGGTCGCCCGGCGCCGGGACGAACCCACCGCGCAGGGCTACCGGTTCGCCACCCCGTCCGACGACGACCTGGTGGACCTGGTCGCCCTCGCCGGGAGCCGCTTCGACCCGGACTGGGCGCGCGCGATCCGGGAGTGCCTGCTCGCGGTCGATCCGGCCTGCACCTCCCGATGGGGCGCCCAGCACTGGCAAAAACCCCTGACCGGCAGTACCCGTAAGGTTTCCCGGCACGATGCCGCGAGCATCGCGATCGGGCGACGCGCCCTCGGACACTCCGTCCGGCGTCGGACGGCACCGCCCCCGCACGACCGGAGCGATCGCGCGGGGCATCGGACCGCCCAGGCCGGACCCGGCACCCGAGAGCGTGAGGGACCCCGCCCCCGCGTCCCCGGACCACGGACAAGATCCGTGCCGCCCGGCCGCGGAGCGAAAGCAGGCGACCGGAACACCCGACACCGTCCGGGGCGTTCGGCCGAGCAACCGCAGTCCTGGCAGCAGGTCCCACTCCCGCTCAGTCCTCAGGAACGGTTCGGGCTGTCGACGTACGACGACTCCGCCACCGTCGGCCAGACCCTCGCGCTGCTCAACGCGGCCGGCGGCTCGTTCGTCCCGGCGGACGGTCACGGCACCGCCATCGACTCGCCCGCCGGCCGTGCCCTGTTCGAGCTGGAGCACCGTCTCGTCGCCCGCGACGCGAGCAGCCCCGGCACCAACGTCTACCGGGCGTTCGGGTTGGGGCAGGTGGCCGTGATGATCAGCGCCGGCCGGTGGACGGCGAGTCTGCGGGCCGCGATGGGCCGGGACTACGGCGAGGTCGGCGTCGCGCCCGTACCCGTCCCGCACGATGCCGATCGTGATGGCCGGTCTGGTCCTGAGCGTCCTGCCGGTGCTGGTCCTCTTCCTGTTGCCGCAGAAGTACTACATCCGCGGCGTCATGCTCAGCGGCCTCAGGTGAGACCGGCGGATCCGCGGGCGGGCCGCGCGCCCTGAAGCGTCCGGGGCCCCCGCGCACACTGGTGATTTAGCCGATGGCGCCCGCGTCCCGCCCCACGACTCTGGTCGGGTCAAGTACCCGCATCCTCGTCTGGAGGGTTCCATGCGTCGTTCCCCGCGCCGGCTTCTCGGCGTTCTCGCGGCCTCCGCGGTCGCGTTCACCCTGTTCTCCTCGGCGTCGACGGCAGGCGCGGCGCCGGCCGCTTCCACGACCGTCTCCGCCGCGCGGGCGGCCGACGCGGCCGTGCAGCCGCTGTCGACCAGCACCCCGGTCGTGTTCGTCCACGGGTACACCGGCAGTGCCTCCAACTGGGTCACCGCCATGGCCGTCTTCCAGGCCAACGGCTGGTCCAGCTCCAACCTGTTCGCCTACGAGTACAACTCCTACGGCAACAACGTCACCAACGCGCAGGGCCTGGCCACCTTCGTCAACAACGTGAAGGCGCGCACCGGCGCGAGCAAGGTCGCCATCGTCAACCACTCGATGGGCGGCCTGGTCAGCCAGTACTACCTGAAGGTGCTGGGCGGCAACACCAGCGTCAGCCACCTCGCCTCGATCGCCGGCGCCAACCACGGGACCACGTACGCGAGCGCCTGTCTGATCTACACGACCTGCCAGCAGATGTACCCGGGCTCCTCGTTCATCGCCCAGATCACCGCGGGCGACGAGACGCCGGGCGACACCAAGTACGCCACCTGGTACTCGGCGTGCGACGGCGTCATCATCCCGTACACCAGCACGAAGCTGGACGGCGCGACGAACAACAACGTGGCCTGCCAGACCCACATCGGCTATCTCACCGACACGACCGTGCTCGGCCAGATCGCCCGCTTCGTCGCCTCCTGACCCGCCTCGCCGCGAAGCGCCCGGGACCGGCCGCCCGACCGGTCCCCGCCCCGCCCCTCGCCCGTCCCCTTCCCCGGCACCGCCGCTGCCGGGTCGGGGGACGGGCCGGTGTCGGCGGCCGTGACCGACAGGCGGAGGCGCTGGAGGTGCTCGCCCGCTGCTGCCCCGGCACGGCCGGCCCCTCTTCGGACCGTCGGTCTTCGGACCGTCGGTCTTCGGACCGTCGGATTTCGGACCGTCGGATTTCGGGCCGTCAGTACTCGGACCGTCGGACGTCAGCCCGTCGGGCTCAGCCCGTCGTTCCTCGGTCCGTGGGCCAGGAGCCGAAGCGGCCTCCGGACCATTCGCGCACGGCCGGTACGACGGCCTCCGCGCCGCCCGGCAGCCGGTCCACGCGGATGACCGCGTACACCTCCTGCCCCTCGACCAGCTCCGAGCGGTCACGGGCGAACCGGCGGCCCGGTTCGGCCCACACCAGCAGCCAGGGCGCCCGCTGTCCCGAGCACGGGCCCACGGTCACCGCGGCGACGCTCGGCCAGTCGAACACCGTGTCGGTGCCACCGGCCTCCCGGGCGGTCAGGCCCTCCGGGCCCACCCGCAGCCGTCGCGGACGGACCCAGCGCCTGAAGGCCCGGCCGGTGTACCACCAGGCGGCCATGGCACCGATGGGCCCGATCGCCACGAACGGCTCCGGCACCAGCAGGCCGCCCCCGTCGAAGGAGTCCACCGCCAGCAGGCTGAGCGCCACCGCGGCGGCCAGGCAGGCCGTCAGCCGGGCGGTGTTCCCGGCCCGCGCGGTGAAGTCGCGGGGCCGGGCGGACGGGCCGGGCGCGGTGGACCGTACGGAGGCGGCCGGTGAGCCGGGTACGCCCGGGGCCACGGGCCCTTGCGACGCTGTCGGAACGGGCGGTCCGTCGAGGACCAGTCCGGTGGGCAGCCGCTTGATCCGGTCGCCGCCGAACTGCCGTAGACAGTCGGTCAGTTGGTGCAGCGGCTGGTCCAGGTCGTCGGTGTCCAGCAGGGTGTACCGCAGTCGGCCGTCGGGGGTGCGGTCCGGCTTGCGCGGCAGGTCCGCCCCGGACACCGGCCACAACACCAGGTGCGGCGCCGGGATCGAGGCCTCGCCCGGTCCGCCGTCCGGGCTTCCCGCCGGCGGGTACACCAGGCCGATCGACTCGACCTGCGCCCAGCTCAGTTCACCGTCGTGCAGCCGCACCCCCCAGGCGTCCACCTCAAGACGGAACGGCTTGCGCAGTTCCCCGAGGGTCAGCAGTCCCACGAGCCCGATGAACGCGAAGACCCCCATGAACCACACCAGCGCCCGCCACCCGGCGCCGCCGCTCGCGACCAGCCAGGCGCCGCAGACCGCCTCCAGTGCCAGCGCCCAGCCGACCATCCGCACGCCTCTGCGCCGCACCCGCCACCGCTTCGTGAATTCCATCCCCACCCCTCCCACCGGCGTTCGGTGCGTGGAGCGTGCTCCTTCTCGGCGTCGGACCGGTGAACTCCGCGGCACGGAAAGGCGTCACCCGCCCGGGTGAATCCGGCGGCGTCCACTCCCCATGACCGCATGGCTGTCGCCCCCCGGGGGATGAATCCGGCATCCGATGCGGTTCCCGGCGCCACAAGGAGCCCCTGCGTGCGCTCAGTCGTCTTCACCGCCGATTTCGGCTCCGCGCGCCAGTGGGTCGCGGGGCGTTCCTGGGCCTATCCCGACGGCGGCCCCACCAACACCGGCGACAACAAACTGGATCACCTCACCGCCGACCCCGCCCACTCCCGCACGGGCACGTTCCGCGCCGCCCGCCGTGCCGACGGACTGTGGGACACGGGGCTGCTCACCACGGAGGAGAGCGCCCAGGGTTTCATGGTCCGCAGCGGAGACCACCTGGACACCACGGTGCGGCTGCCCACCGAGTCGGGGGCGTGGCCGGCGATCTGGACCTGGCGGGACGGGGGGAACGAGGTGGACGTGTTCGAGTACCACCCGGACAACCCCGACCTGCTGGAGCTCAGCAACCACGTACGCCACAGCTACAGGTACGTACGGGACGCGGCCGTCCGCCCCGGCGGTGTCGTCGACCTCGGCGTGACGTTCGGCGCGCGCAGCGTGAGCTGGACGCTGAACGGCAGGCAGGTCTTCGCCGACGGACGCGGCGTCGGCTCCGGCTGGCGCGCCCACCTCATCGTCAACCTCTCTGTCTGCGCCGGGCGTTACCACCCCGCCCCGGACCCCGAGGTCACCGAGATGTCGTACGAGGTCAGGAGCCTGGTGGTCCATCGCGGCCCGGGAGCCCTCCAGGAACCGGCGGACGAGGAGCCCGGACCGGCCCGTTGAGACCCGCACTCCCCCGGGCGCACCGGGAGCACCGGGCGCCGAGCCGCTCACGCGCCGGTGGCCGAAATGCTCTCGCTGCACATGCTTCGTTCTTGATGTCACCATCACCCCGCATCCCTGCGTTCACGAAGGCTTCTCAGACTCTGCACGTCCCCAGCGTGTACGCCATGGTTCCCAGCGGGAGTTGAGCATGAGTCACGGCCACAGCCATGACCACGGTCACGGTCACCACCACCATCACCACGACAGCGGCGAGGCCACGTCGCTGCCGCCGGCCCTCGACCTGTCGGTCCCGGACGAGGAACTGACCCCCGGCCAGCTCTCCCGGCGCTCCATGCTGCGCCGCACGGGTCTGCTCGGTGCCGGTCTGGCGGCGGGCAGCGTGCTGGGCGGGGCGGGCCAGGCCGCCGCGGCGACGTCCGAGTCGTTCGCGGCGCACCACGACTCGCACTCCGGCGGCTACCTGTGGCTCGCCGGTGACCACCACATCCACACCCAGTACAGCTCCGACGCCAAGTACCGGGTCGTCGACCACGTCCGCCAGGCGAACGCGCACGGCCTGGACTGGATGGTCATCACCGACCACGGCAGCGTCGCGCACGCCAAGATCGGTGTGGAGAAGGTCAACCCGGACATCGTCGCGGCCCGTGACCAGATCGACGACACGCTCGTCTTCCAGGGGCTGGAGTGGAACATCCCGGCCGCCGAGCACGGCACCGTCTTCGTGCACCCGGGCAAGAACGAGGTCGCGGTGCTGAAGGAGTTCGAGAACTCCTTCGACGGCAGCGTCAAGGGTGCCTCCGCCAGCAGCCCGGCCAATGAGGCGCTCGCCATCGCGGGCATCAACTTCCTCGCCGAGCAGGTGCAGCGCCGCAAGGTGAAGGACGTGCTGTTCCTCGCCAACCACCCGGCGCGCAAGGGCATCGACTCCCCGCACGAGATCCGCGGCTGGCGCGACGCGCAGCCGACGATCGCCGTCGGCATGGAGGGCGCCCCCGGCCACCAGGCGGCAGGCATACCCGCCCCGCTGGGCGCGGGCTCCGGTCGTGGCATCTACGACAACAGCCCGAGCGCCGACTCCTTCGGCGCGTACCCGCTGGAGAGCTACCGCACCTGGGGCGGCTTCGACTGGATGACCGCCACCGTCGGCGGTCTGTGGGACAGCCTGCTGGCCGAGGGCAAGCCGTGGTGGGTCACGGCGAACTCCGACTCCCACAACGTGTACGCCGACACCGCGGTTCGCGGCCCCAACAGCGACTTCAACGCCAACGGCCGTTACGAGGACCCGGTCTACGGCGGCACCCTCAACGTCACCGACACCGACTTCTGGCCGGGCCAGTACTCCCGCACGCACGTCGGCGCCGCCTCCTTCTCGTACAAGGCGGTCATGGACGGCATCCGGGCCGGCCGGGTCTGGGTGGACCACGGCGGGCTCATCAGCGGCCTCAACGCCCGGCTCCGTTCCGGGAACCGCGCGGTCACCCTGGGCGGTGCGCTCACCGTGCGCCGCGGCAGCCAGGTCGACCTGGTCGTCGAGATCAGTCTCGCCAACGGCCCCAACTGGGCGCAGTTCGTGCCGAAGCTGGCCCGGGTCGACGTCGTCCAGGGCGACGTGACCGGTCCGGTCGCCGACAAGGACACGTTCGTCACCCCGGCCACCAAGGTCGTGAAGTCCTTCGAGGTGAACAAGTCCACCGGCGCGGTGCGTCTCACCTACTCCCTCGGCCGGGTGGACAAGCCGGTGTACGTGCGACTGCGCGGCACCGACGGCAACCGCTCGGCGGTCGGCCTGCGCGGCGCGGCCGTCGACCCGGCCGGTCCGGCGATGGACGTCATCGGGGACGCCGACCCGTGGAAGGACCTGTGGTTCTACTCCAACCCCATGTGGGTCCTGCCCTCATGACACCCCCGCACGACGCCGTCGGCGTCCACACCGTCATCGGGGTGGACGCCGGCTCGGCGAACCTGCGGGAGGCCGACCACCTGATCCACCACCTGGTGGACGAGTTCGGCCTCCCGCCGGGCACGATCGCCTGCACCCATCTGATCCGCACCGACGAGCGCCGCAGCACGGCCGTGTCGCTGGCCCTGCCCGACGCCGGGGCGGCGCGGGCCGCGTGGGCGCGGGTCGTCGACTGGGCGGGTCCGGACACGGGCGCCGCCTTCGGGGAGCGCACGCACGGCGCACCGCGGGCCGCCCTCGCGGCGCGGCTGGCCGCCGGGGAACACGCCGGGCGCCGGGCCGGGCGGGCCGTGTCGTACCCGGGCGTGGACGCTCTCACCGGCACCGTCACGGTGGGTGATCTGCTCGGCCTGAGCGCCGTCGACCAGGTCGTCGTGGTCGGCGCGCCGTCGGTGGACGGCGGCGGACCCGACCCGGTCACCGCGGTGCGCACCCGTGACCATGTGCGCCCCGAGTGGCGCGACGGCCGGCTCACCCTGGCCCTGGTCCCGGCGGTCGGCGGCGCGCTCGCCCCGTTCGAGGTGCCCAACCCCACCCCCTGCTGCGCCGATCACGCGTGAGGGAGGCTCCCCGCCGGGTGCCCCGCACGGCACCCGGCGGGCCCGCCGGTCCGAACCGAGGCCGCGCCTCGGGGCGGGGCGCCGGGCGCGCTCGGGTCAGGCCGTGTTCCCGGCGTTGCGCAGTCGGGCGAACGACGTGTCCAGTCCCCTCTTCATCAGTCGCGCGAGCGGTCGCTCGACCAGACGGTGCACCAGCCAGCTCAGCACCAGGAATCCGGCGACGACGGTCACGACCAGCAGCCGGGCGTCCATGGTGTCCCGCAGCCGGTTGATCAGCGTCGTACCGGCCGCGTAGTGCATCAGGTAGAAGGGGTAGGTCAGAGCGCCCGCGGTGATTAGCCACTTGCCGTGCACGCGATCGGTCGCACCGAGCGCGATCGCCACCATGACCAGCAGGAACACGCTGAAGATCAGTACGCTGCCCCGCCAGCCGGAGACGTGCTCGACCTGGTCGATCCGGTTGCCCAGCTCCAGTTGGCCCATCAGCCACGCCATGCCGAGGATGCCCCACAGGAGCAGGTCCTGGCCGAAGCGGTGCATGAGATAGAGCGCCAGCCCGGCGATGAAGTACCAGGCGCCCTGCGGGTTGGCCACCAGCACCAGCAGACGGAAACCGGAGGCCGGGGCGATCATCGCGGCGGCTCCCCACACACAGCAGAACACCACGACCTTGCGGTAGGTCAGGCCGGTGGCGACGACCGCCAGGAACAGCAGATAGAAACGCAGTTCGGACCAGAGGGTCCAGTACACGCCGTCGATGTTCGACACGCCCGAACCGGACTGCAACATGGTCAAGTTGAGCAGGATCTCCCGCGTCCGCTGCTGTTCCCACACTCCTGGCAGGGCCACCAGGACGGCCGTGGTGACCCCGATGGCGACCCAGTAGGCGGGATACAGCCGGATGACCCGTGAGACGAAGAACTGCCGCGGGGTGCGGCCCCAGCACGACATGCAGATCACGAAGCCGCTGATCACGAAGAAGATCTCGACGCCGATCCAGCCGTAGGCGCCGAAACGGAACACCGTGGGCATGATGTCGGACACCGGCCTGTCCCAGATCAGGTTGGCCGGCTGGTCGACCCGCCAGGTGCCCGCGTAGTGATGCACCGCCACCATCAGGGCGGCCAGCAGGCGCAGCCCGTCGATGGCGTACAGCCGTCCGCTCCCCCGACCGCCCACGGTGGCGCGCTTCGCTTCCGCCCCGGCGGTACCCGACCGCTGTCCGGCGGGGGCGAGCGAGGAGAGCGGCCTGCGCAGCCCGACGACGAACCGTCTCTCTGCCGACGACGATCTGCGGGCGGCGACGGGCGTCGCCCCCACACCCGTCACAACACGTTCAGACATGCGAATCCTCATCAGGTATATGACTCAGAAATGGCGCACGACATCCCATCCGAACGGCATGGGCTCAAAACTCACACCCTGAGACACCCGTCACTCCCGGATGGTTGTACGCCCAATCACTTTTCGATCCGGCCAGATCCGGACCAGATCGTTCCGGGTGAGATCCGGCCGAGGGAATCGCCAATTCACCTGTTCTGGCGGCCTTCCGGAGCTGCGATGCACCTACCGGACGGGCTCGGTCTCCCGCACTCCACGAGAGGGCGCGGACCCTCCCGGTATACCGACAACCCGCCGACGGCACATAACCGGACGCGGGCGAGCCGCTTTCCGACACCCGACGGACCAGGTCCAGTTCATGTCCTGTACACCTCATATAGATTCATGGACGTGATCGTCGCCATGCGGGCTACCGCGTGCCCACCGCATGGGGAACCATGAAGCATGCGCCCGGACGGCTGGCATCTCACCGAAGACCTCGACGAATTCCTCGCCCGGAGCCGGGACTTCCTGCACACGCGCCCCGCTCTGCACACGGTCGCGCTCACGGTGACCGAGACGCTGCGCGTCCGCGGGATGCACGTGTACGGCGCCGAAGCCCCCGTCTTCGGCCGGCTGGAGCAGTCGGGCGAGGTCCGGGCCGCGTTCTTCCGCACCCCGCCCCAGAACCTGAGTTTGACCTCGCTCGCCCCGGAGCACGCAGACACCCTCGCCGCCCGTCTGGCCGGCCTCGGCCACCGCCTTCCCGGCGTCGACGCGGACCACGACACGGCCACCGCCTTCGCCGAGGCCTGGCAGCGCCACACCGGCGCGACACCGACGCTCCGCAGGCGCCACCGCCTGTACCGGCTCGGCGAGTTCACCCCGGCACAGCCGCTCCCGGCCGGCCGGGGACGCATCGCGGGCGCCCAGGACCGCGAGCAACTCGTTCAGTGGCACGACGAGTTCGTCGCCGCCGCAGGAAACGTCGGGTCCATGGACGCCGGCTCCTGGGCCGACGCGCGCATCGCCCACGCGGGCGTCACGTTCTGGGAGACCCCGGACGGCACACCCGTGTCGATGGCGGGCACCACCCCTATGGTCGCCGGCCAGATCCGGGTGGCCCCCGTCTACACCCCGGCCCCACTGCGAGGGCGCGGCTACGCGCGAGCGGTGACGGTCGAGGTGAGCCGGGCCGCCCTGGCCGCGGGCGCGCAGGAGGTCGTACTCTTCGCGGACCTCGCCAATCCCACCAGCAACGGCCTCTACCTGCGGGTCGGGTATCGACCGGTCGCCGACTTCGTCGTGTACGAGTTCTCGCAGACCTCGGCGGGAGAAGTTCCGGGCCGGGCCGACTGACCTGGGGAAAGCCGCTGGATTGACGGAACCGTCAACCTCCGTACGCGCACGCCGGGTGAAAGCCCCCGCAGGCGCGGTGACGGCTCTCGCCCAGGCATCGGCGCATCAAGCGGCGGTCGGCTCCCGTTCCGCGAGCGTTCAACTCGTGGTGCCTGCCCGCGCTGTGTGGTGTCTCTATGTTTCCTGAGGGTTTTGACGGAGGGGGCTATGGACACTCGTCTTGCGGTCCGGGCTCGTGGGATCACCCGATACTTCGGTGACGTCGTCGCACTCGACGGCGTCGATCTGGATGTGGCGCAGGGGCAGATCCACGGCCTGGTCGGACCGAACGGCGCCGGGAAGACGACTCTGCTCGGCCTCCTGCTGGGCCTGGCCGTCGCCGACAGCGGCCGCCTGGAGATCCTGGGGACGCCGGTCGGCCGGGCGCTCGCCGTGCCCGACGGGGTCGCCGGATTCGTGGACGGCCCCGGTCTCTACCCCGCGCTCACCGCCCGGCAGAACCTCGCGGCGCTGGCCGCCCTGCGCGGTCGTACGGCGCGGACGGCGGGGATCGACGACGTGCTCGACCAGGTCGGGCTCACCGACGTCGCCGACGACCGGACCCGCGGCTTCTCCCTCGGCATGCGGCAACGGCTCGGGCTCGCCGCCGCCCTGCTCACCAGGCCCAGGCTGCTCGTGCTCGACGAACCCTCCAACGGCCTGGATCCGGCCGGGAAACGGCATGTGCACCGAGTCCTCACCCGGCTCGCCGCGGCCGGGACCGGCATCGTGCTGTCGAGTCACCGTATGGACGACGTCGAGGCGTTGTGCTCGGACGTCACCCTGCTGGCCACCGGGCGGGTCGTCTTCTCCGGTCCGCTGGGCAAGCTGGCCGCCGAGAGCCGTGAACTCGACTACCGGCTGCTCACCTCCGACCCGCGGGCCGCCCGCGCGCTGGCCCTGGACACGCCCGGTATCGCGGTCGTCGACGACGCGCGAACACCGCCCGCCACAGCGACACAGCACGGCGCCGCCGCACCGCACACCGTGCCCGCGCAGAGCACCGACGCACCACAGCACACCGTGCCCGCACAGCGCGGCGCCACGGCGCGGTACGGGGCCGACGCGTTCGTCGTCAGCGCCCTGGTGCCCGCGCTCGACGTCCTGGTGGCGCGGATCGTGCGGGCGGGCATCGCGGTGCGCGAGCTGGCCCCCGTGGTGTCTCCGCTGGAGGCCGCGTTCCTGGCCCTGACCGAACAGCAGGAGGCCGACCGATGACCACCGACGCCGCCGCGGACGCCGCCGGTACCACGGCCGACCACCGGGTCGGCGAGGGCGACGACCCGGGCGGGATCCGCGGTGTGCCGGTGGCCCGCGGCTTCCGCTTCGAACTGGTCAAGCTGGTCGCCCAGTGGCGGGTCCGGCTGCTGGTGCTGGCCTGCTGGATCGCGCCGGCGCTGTTCGTCGCGGCGGTGAGTCGGCAGAGCACGCTCCCCTCCGACACCCTCTTCGGCCGCTGGATGCACGCCACGGGGTGGGCCGGGCCGCTGGTGGTGCTCGGGTTCGCGGGCACCTGGGCGCTGCCGTTGCTGACGTCGGTGGTCGCGGGTGACGTGTTCGCCTCGGAGGACCGGCTCGGCACCTGGCGTCATCTGCTGGTGGCGGTCCGCTCGCCCCGGCGGATCTTCGCGGCGAAGGCGCTGGCCAGTCTCACCGTCATCGTGCTGCTGGTGGCGGGGATGGCCTGCTCCAGCACGGTCGGCGGGCTCCTGGCGGTCGGCGACCAGCCGCTGATCGGCCTCGACGGGCATGTGCTGGCCCCCTCGGACGCCGCCGGTGAGGTGCTCCTCGCCTGGGTGTGCGCGCTCGCGCCGACGCTGGCGCTCGCCGCGATCGGACTGCTCGGATCGGTCGCGCTGGGGCGCTCGCCGATGGGGCTGCTGCTGCCCGCGCTGGTCGCGCTCACGATGCAGCTCGCCCAGATGCTGCCGCTGCCCGTGGCCGTGCGCCTCGCCCTGCCCGGCTATGCCTTCATCGCCTGGAGCGGCCTGTTCACCAGCCCGGCGCAGTTCGGCCCGCTCCTCGTCGGCGTCACGGTCAGCCTGGTGTGGGCGGTGACCGCGACCGGGCTGGCGTACCTCCTCTTCCTGCGGCGGGACTTCACCAATCCGTCCTACGACGGCCCGGGGCGCCGCGCGCTGGCCCTCGGCGTGCTCCCGCCGGTCTGCCTGCTGGCCCTCACCGTCGTGGCCGTCGCCGTGACCGGGCCGTCCATGGGTTCCGGCATCGAGCAGGACAAGGTCCAGCGGTCGGTCGCCACGGTGTTCGCGCATCTGTACCGCCTCCAGACGGAGCAGCTGAACCGACCCGCCGTCACCGAAGCGCAGTTGCGGGTCACGGCCGCGTGCGACAAGGGCGCCGGCCAGAGCGCCGCCGAGGGGCCGGGCAACGACTGGCGCTGTGTCGTCACCTGGCACCTCCCGGGCGTCCAGGCCCCGGGGACGGCGATCTACCAGCTCGATCTGACCTCCGACGGGCGGTTCATGGCCGACGGTGACGGACCGAAGGAAGTGAACGGCTACTTCCTGGTGCGCACCCCGACCGGGGACGCGCCGAACCCGCTGTGGCAGTTCGACGGCAATGTCGAGCTGCTCTCCACCACGCCGAAGGGATGAGCCCATGCAGGTAACGCGCCGGCGGCGGCACGACGAGAAGAGACGCTCCTTCGTCGTTCTCGGCAGACCCATCGGCCGCCGCGTCACGCTCGTGACCGCGGGCCTCACCGCGGTCGCCGTGGTGGCCGCGGGCACCGCCTTCGCCCAGACCCGCCGGTTCGGCACCGACCAGGTCGGCCAGGTCACCGCTCGGGGCCAGGTCGTCTCCAGCGACCAGTACATCGCTCCGTACGGTGACCGTCTGGTCGTGAACAACGGCAAGATCATGTCGTCCGCGGTCAGTCCGGACGGCACCCACCTCGCGGCCTCGGTCGCCGACGGCGGGATGGCGCTGGCCCTCGTGGACCTCAAGAGCTGGAAGGTGCGGCAGCTCGTCGGCACCTCCGCCTCGGCCGACCTGCGCATCGGCAGCAACGCCGTGGGACAGGAGGCCCCGGCGTACTCCCCCGACGGCACCCAGCTCTGGCTCGGCCAGACCGACGGCTACACGCGCTTCACCGTGAACGCGGACGGCACCCTGGCGAGCCCGACGAGCGTGCGGATCCCGGCGGACGGGGCCCGGCACGCCCTGGCGGCCCAGGCCGTGTTCTCGCCCGACGGGTCCACCGTGTACTCCGCGGTCAACGGGCAGAACCGGGTGGTCGCGATCGACACGGCGACGGGGACCGTCCGGCAGAGCTGGGCGGTGGGCAACGCCCCGCGCGGCATCGCCGAGGTCGGTGGCAAGCTCTACGTGAGCAACGAGGGCGGGCGCCCGGCACGGCCCGGCGACACCACCATCAACTCGTACAACACCCAGGTGCCGGCCGACCCGGTCACCGCGGCCACCACCACCGGCACGGTCAGCGTCATCGACCTGGCGGACCCGGCCGCCGCGGTCGGGAGCATCGACGTCGGGCTGCACCCGACCGCGGTGTACGCGGCGAAGGGCGCGGTGTTCGTCACCGACACCGCCACCAACGACGTCTCGGTCATCGACACCGCCCGCGACAAGGTCGTACAGACCATCGCCACCCGGCCGTGGCCGGAGGCGTCGGTGGGCTACGAGCCCGACGCGGTGACGCTCACCGGCGACGGCCGTCTGCTGGTGACGCTCGGCCGCGCCAACGCGGTCGCCGTCTACCGCTACACCACCCCGCAGGAGCCGGTCGGTTACGTCGGTCTGCTCCCGACGGACTACTTCCCCGCCGAGATCGCCACCGTCGGGGACAAGGTCGTGGTCTCCAACACCCGGGGGATCGACGCCCGTCGGCCCACCGGCGGCGCCGGACACGGCACGCACGACACGACGTCCAGCCTGACCCGGTTCACCCTGCCGAGCGACCGGGTCATCAGGTCCGAGACCGCCAAGGTCTTCCGGCAGAACGGCTGGACCGGCCGCGCGGTCACCCTCGCCGAGGGCCACGACAAGGCGAAGCCGGTGCCGGTCCCGGCGCGGCTCGGCGACCCGTCGACGATCAAGCACGTCTTCCTGATCGTCAAGGAGAACCGGACCTACGACCAGCTCTTCGGTGATCTGCCGCAGGGCGATGGCGCCCCGGCGCTGGCGGAGTTCGGCGAGAACGTGACGCCGAACCAGCACGCGCTGGCCGAGCGGTTCGGCCTCTACGACAACACCTACGACATCGGCACGAACTCCGCCGAGGGTCACAACTGGCTGATGCAGGCGGACAATCCGGAGTACACCGAGTCCTCGGCCGGTGAGTACCTGCGCAGTTACGACACCGAGGACGACGCCCTCGGCCATCAGCGGACCGGGTTCCTGTGGACCGGGGCGCAGGCGGCCGGCAAGTCCGTACGGGACTTCGGCGAGTTCCAGCAGTTCCTGACCAAACCGTCGGGCGCGAGCTGGCAGAACCTGTACTGCGACGCGAAGAACATGGGCGCGACCGGTCAGGGCACCGCCTACCCGCTGAACTCGTCCTCGCCGATCCCGTCGCTCAACAGCGTGTCGGTGCCCGGGTTCCCGAAGTTCGACACCAGCGTCCCGGACATCTACCGCGCCGAGATCTGGAAGCAGGACTTCGAGAAGAACGGTCCGGCGAACCTGAACATGTTCTGGCTCTCCAGCGACCACACCGGCGGTCCGGCGAACGCGGCGGCCCAGGTCGCCGACAACGACCTCGCCACCGGCCGGATCGTCGACGAGATCTCGCACAGCAAGTACTGGAAGGACTCGGCGATCTTCGTCGTCGAGGACGACTCCCAGGCCGGCCTCGACCATGTCGACGGCCACCGCGCCCCGATCCAGATCATCAGCCCCTGGGCCCGGCACGGTGTCGTCGACAGCCACTACTACACCCAGATCATGATGATCCGGACCATCGAGCAGATCCTCGGGATCCACCCGATGAACCAGAAGGACAGCGCGGCCGACCCGATGCGTGCGGCGTTCGGCCGGAAGCCGGACTACACGCCGTTCGAGGCGCTGCCCAACCGGACCTCGCTGACCGCGGGTCTGAGCACGCCGCCCGCCTGCGGTGCGGACACCCCGGCACCGCAGGACCCGACCGCTGCGGCCGCGCCGAAGGCGACCGTGCCGACGGCCCAGCGGGCGGTCGCGAAGGCGTGGGACACCTGGAAGTCGCACCAGCGGCTGACGGGGTCGCGTGCCGTGCCCGACTTCGCCAACCCCGCGCAGATGAACCACTTCACGTGGTACCAGTCGCACGACTGGGCGAAGCCGTACCCCGGAGAGGCACGGATCCTCCTGCCCGAGGACGTGCCGGGTGCCTACATCCCGTCGTCGGAGTCCGACGGCTGAGCCGAACCGGGTCGCCGGTCTGACGGGTCGGCAGGCCGAGGACCGCGGCATCCCCGAGCACGGGATGCCGCGGTCCTCTGCCGCCCGGGCCATGAAGATCATCTGTCGGCCGCTGTTCGTCTCCCCGCCCCGTTGCCGCGGTCCGGCGTTGGGCGGCGCGCTGAACTCTGCTCGACGGCGCCGGCCGATCGTGGCCGGCCGCACCGAGCCGTGTTGCCGAAGGGAACCGACCGTGCAGTCGATATCCGCCGTCTCCCCGCAGTCCGTCCGCAGGGTGGCGCTCGCCGCCGCCACCGTGCTGCTGGCGGGCGCCGCGAGCGCCCTGCCCGTGCACGCCGCGAGCTACGGCACGCCGACGATCAAGCTGTCCACGGCCTACCTGTCCGGCGCCGTCGGAGCCACCGGCGACCCGACCGTCACGGCGACCGTCGCCCAGAGCGGCGCCGACGCCTCCGCGCTCACCGTGACCGCGACGAAGACCACCAAGTCCGCCGTCGCCGCGACCACCGGCGTCACGGTCACCGGGACCGCCGGTACCCGCACGGTCGCCGTGACCGCCCTGGGCCGGGGTTACACGGACCTCACGCTGACCGTCACGGGCCTGGGCGGCAAGACGGCGACCACCACCCTGCACTACGCCGCTTCGCCGGCCGTGCAGCACTCCGCCGACGCCCGCTACCTGACCGGCGCCAGCGACGCCTCCGCCGCGGTCTCCGTGGGCGGCGGCTACGTCCTCGTCGGCAACGACGAGGACAACACCCTGCGGCTGTACGACGGCAGCGCCTCCGGGGCGCCCGTGAAGACCTGGGACCTCGACAGCGCGCTCGGCGCCGACAAGGAGGTGGACATCGAGGGCGCCACCGTCGTCGGCACCACCGTCTACTGGACCGGCTCGCTCGGCAACAACAAGGACGGCGAGTACAAGAAGGACCGCAACACGGTCTTCACGACCAAGCTGACCGGCTCCGGCGCCACCACCGCGCTGACCTTCGGCACGGCCGGCCACACCCTGCGCGACGACCTCGTGGCGTGGGACAAGACCAACGGCAACCGCTTCGGCTTCGCCGACGGCACCGCGGACGGCTCGATCCCCAAGTCGATCGACGGCTTCAACGTCGAGGGCCTGGAGTTCGCCACCGGCAGCACCACCACCGCCTACGTCGGCTTCCGCGCCCCGCTGGTGCCGCCGCAGACCGGCGGCAAGGCGCTCGTCGTACCGGTGACCGACATGGACAAGGTCGCCTCCGGCACCCACGCGACCTTCGGCACGCCGCTCCAGTGGAACCTCGGCGGCCTGGCCGTCCGCGACATCCGCCGCAACTCCCTGGGCCAGTTCCTGATCCTGGCCGGCTCCTGGGCGGCCGACGACAACAGCGACCCCTACGCGCTGTACTCCTGGGACGGCGTCGCCGCCGACCAGCCGGTGAAGGTGCTCGACCTGCCGACGACGGACGCGGGCGGCTGGGAGTCGATCGTGGCGGTCCCCGACCTCACCCGGTCCGGCGCCCGGGTGCAGCTGATCACCGACGACGGTGCCGCCGACCTGTACGGCGACGGCCTGGAGGCCAAGGACCTCACGCACCCCGAGTGGCAGAAGTCGCGCAGCACCTGGTTCACGATCGGCTGAGCGTACGGCGTCGGTCCCGGTGCCGGTCCCGCCATGGGGCCGGCACCTTTCGCGTGCCCCCACTTCTGCGCAGTCGAACTTTAAATGACTAAAAAGTGAACTGTAGGTGACACGCTAGGTACTCTTCGGAGTAGGTAGGGTGACACCAGGTTCTGTGCGAGTGTTTGCGCCACGAAAGGCGCACTCTCTTCCCGTACGGCACGGTTCGATCGGCAGGGAAAGGCGAGGCGGTGCGATGCGCCAGGCAGGAGTGCTCGACGTCGGCTGTCACAGTGCGCTGCTCACGGTGGCCCGGCACCGACCCACGACCCACATGGACTCCGTTCTCTCCCGCAAGGTGCGGCTGACCCTGCACCAGTGCCTGGAGCAGGACGGACGGCTGAGCGAACTCGGCGTGCGCGGCGTGCAGCGGGCGGTGACGGAGACGCTCTCCGGGGATCTGTGCCTGCCCCGCTCCGAGATCTTCGCGTTCGCCACGTCCGTCATCCGCGACGCGCCCAACCGGCACGAGGTCATCGCCCGGGTCGCTCGCGCCACCGGCGTACGACTGCGGGTGCTCTCCGGCGAGGAGGAGGCGAGGCTCGCCTATGTGGCGGCCCGCCGGTGGTCCGGTCCCTCGGTGGGCCGGCTCCTGGTCCTGGACATCGGCGGCGGCACCGTGGAGGTCGCCGCCGGCAGCGGGCACGCCCCCGACCGGGCGCTCTCCCTGCCCTCGGGCGCCCGCGCCGTCACCCGGTCCCTGCTGCCCGGCGGAACCGTCTCCTCCGAACGGCACCTGACGAAGGTACGACGACAGCTTCGCGAGCGCCTGCACGACGTCCCCGGACTGCCCCGGGCCGAACCCGGGGGACGGGTCCTGGCCTCCTCCAAGACCTTCGCCCAGCTCGCCCGGCTCGCCGCCGGCCGCGGTGGACCGCGCCACGCGGCGCACCGGCTGACCCTGTCCGACGTGCGCGGCGCGGTCGGCGTGCTGGCCGCCACGAGCCCGGACCGCCGCGGTCGGCTGCCCGGCATCTCCCGGCACCGCGGGGAACAGTCCCTCGCCGGAGCCCTGGTCGCCGAGGCGCTCCTGGAGGCGTGCGGAGCCGACAGCGTGGTGATCTGCCCCTGGTCCACCAGGGAGGGCCTCCTCCTGGAGCACCTGGCCAAGCCCCGCCCGACGCACGCCGCCGAGCCGAGCGCCGCACTGGCCGGCTGACCGGTCGCTCGTCACGGGTGCGGCGGATCAGTGCGTCACCCGCTCCCCCGTGATGAGCGAGCCACCGTCCGGCGGGCCGCCGCCATGCGCCAGGATGGGGGCATGAGCGTAGTCAAGATCAACGTACTGACCGTCCCGGCCGAGCAGCGGGAGACGCTGGAGAAGCGGTTCGCCTCGCGGGCCCACTCGGTGGAGAACTCCGACGGGTTCGAGTGGTTCGAACTGCTGCGTCCCGTCGAGGGCACCGACACCTACCTCGTCTACACGCGCTGGCGCGACGACGCCTCGTTCCAGGCCTGGATGGAGGGTCCCATGAAGGCCGCCCACCAGGGCGGCGGCGGAGCGGAGGGCGGGGAGCGTCCCAAGCCCGCGGCGAGCGGGTCGACCCTGTGGTCGTTCGAGGTGGTGCAGCAGGCCGCGCCGAAGGGCGCGTAGCGCGGCGGCACCGGCAGCCGTTGCGGATGGCCGCCGTTCCCGGTGGTGTGCCGCGCCCGGCCGATCGGGCGGGCGCGGCACACCACCGGGTTCAGGGTGCGGTCACTTGACGTCGACGTAGTCGCCCGCGGCCGAGACGGCCGGGGTGGTGGACGTGCCCGCGAAGGAGTAGCGCCAGTAGCCGTCGGCCGTGGCCTTGTACGTGGTCTTCAGGTTGCCGTGGCTGTCGGTGGTGACGGTCTTGAGGGTGGTGTAGGTGCTGCTGCCCTTCTTGCGGAACTGCAGCTTGACCTTCTGGCCCGTGTACCCGGCGTACTTGCCGGTGTCCCAGTTGGCGCGGGTGAGGCTGCCGGTGATGGTGAGCGTCTTGTTCTTCTTGACCGGCTCGGGCGCGGCGTTCACGGTGAGCCTGGACAGGCGCTGGACGGCCGGGGCGTAGAGCCCGGTCCTCGCCGCGGTGCCGATCTTGGTGATGTCCGCCGGGTTGTCCGGGTTCTGGCCGTTGAAGGCGACGGCCCAGGCCACCGAGTGCCAGCCCGTACCGGCGTCGGTGATCGAGAGGTCGTACTTGGGGTAGATGTCGATGGTTCCCTTGCAGGCCTCGACCGTGACGACCCCGTCGGACGAGGACGTGGAGGAGGTCACGGTGCACGTCGCCGCGCTGTCGCCGTACAGGTCGGCGGAGGGAGCCGAGGCGGAACCGCGGTAGAAGTCCATGCCGATGTAGAGGTCGTCGGCGGAGACGTCCACGTTGGTCGCGGTCAGGGTGAAGCTGTAGGGCACGTGCACGATGGCGCTGGTGCCCACGCTCACGGCCGCCTTGCCGCTCGCGACCTTGATGTTCGAGAAGGTCACCGGCAGTGCGTAGGGCTGGGGGGCCGCGACGGCGGACGTGCGGGCCGTGGCGGCCGCGTGGCCGCCGAGCTGCCAGGGGCGCACGACCCCGGTGGTGTCGGCCGCCTGTGCGGCGGGCAGGGCCACACCGCTCAGCGCGGCGGCACCGCAGACGACGGCGACGGCGGCTCTTGTGCGAATAGGCATGCGTTCTCCGTTGGAGGAACGCCGGGCGGGAGCGGGCGGGCCGCCCCCTTCCGGCGAGCAGAACCGAAGCCGACCGGTCGGATCGGCACTTGACACAGACTCAGACAGGCCAGACAGGGCTATGGTTGTACGCATCCGTGGCCCTGTCGTCCTGTGTCTTTTCCCTGGTCCTGGCCCTGGTCGTGCCGGGTGCGCGGCACCCTGCCCCGGCCGGTGCGGCTACCCCTGCCACACCCGTTGGGCGTAGTCGACGAAGTTGCGGCCCATGATCTTCTCGATCCGGGTGGAGGAGTAGCCGCGCCGTTCCAGCAGACGTATCAGTTCGCGGAACTGGTCCACGCCGCGCAGGTCGACCACGAAGGGGAAGGTGTCGGCCCGTTCGCCCGCGGCCGACACCCCGGCCTCCTGGCGCTGGGCCACGTGCTCGGCGAGCCGGGCCCGGTAGGCGTCGAGGTCGTCGATGGCGGTGACCGGCCCATCGGTGCCGATGCCGACGTGGTCCTCCCCGCAGACGTTCACGGCGTGCGCGATGTGCTCGACGACGTCGGCGGCACGCGCGTGACCGGTGGGGCTGAGGAACGGCATGAAGTAGATGCCGACGAACCCGCCGCGCGAGGCGACCAGGCGCAGTTCCTCGTCGGTCTTGTTGCGGGGCAGGTCGGTCAGCGCGCGGCAGCCGGTGTGGTTGACGGACACGGGGACGCGGGAGTGGGCGATCGCGTCCAGGCAGGTCCGCTCGCCGCTGTGCGACAGGTCGACCATGAGGTGGTGGTCGTTCAGCGCGTCGACGACCTCGCGTCCGAAGGCGGTCAGTCCGGTCTCGGCGGGCGCCGAGGATCCGCCGCCGAGGTGGTTGGCCTGGTTGTACGTCAACTGCACGACCCGTACGCCGCGTTCGGCGAAGGTGGCGACCCGGCCGGCGTCCTCGCCCACGGCCACCGCGTTCTGGAAGCCGTAGACGACGCCGACGCGTCCGTCGCGCGCCGCCGTGTGGATGTCGGCCGCGGTGGTGACCTTCAGCAGGTCGTCGGGGTGACGGTCGATGACGCCGTCCCATACGTCGATCTCGTGCAGGGTGTGCTCGTAGGGGGGCAGGTCGCCCATCACGTAGCCGAGGGTGATGTTCACGGCCGTGAGGCCGGAGGCGCGCGCCTCCGCCAGGGTGCGGGCGTCGACGGTGAACTGCTCGCTGCTCGGGTTCAGTTCGCCCGCCGCCGCCAGGGACCGGGGGGCGTTGGGGTTGTCGAGCTGGCCGAGGGCGTTGACGATCAGGGGTGTGCCGGTCAACGGTTCTCCTGGGATCGGTCCGCGGTGTAGGCGGCGCGCGGGAAGCGGTGGCCCCGCTTGACGGTCAGGGTGATGGTGCGCAGGTGGTCGATGTCGGCCAACGGGTCCTGTGCGAAGACCGCGAAGTCGGCCTGCTTGCCCGGTTCCAGGGTGCCCGTGAGGTGGTCCGTGCCCGCGCTGCGGGCGCCGACGAGGGTCGCGGAGCGCAGCACGTCCGGGGCGGGGAGGCCGCAGTCGCGGACGAGGAAGGCGAGTTCCTCGTACAGGGCGGGGAAGGGCTCGCCGGGGGCGGTCTCGTAGTCGGTGCCGGTGGCCAGTTGGACGCCGGCCCGGTGCGCCTGTGCGGTGAGGGCGATCGCCAGGTCGGTGTTGCGGGCGGCCCGTTCGGAGGTCTCCGGGGTGTCGCCCGCGAGTTCGGCGCTGGCCCACATCCCGGCGGTCGCGTCCAGGACGACGTCCTGCTCGCGCATCCGGGCGAAGAGCGCGTCGAGGCGTTCGTCCCGGCCGGTGACCAGGCTCGCGTGGTCGACGGGCGGCTTGTCCTTGTAGGTGGTCAGGGGCCCGGTGGCCGCCTCGTGGGCCAGCAGGGTCACATGGGAGACGGCGTCGACGCCGGCCGCGACGACCTCGCCGGGCGTGGCGGGGAACACGGCGGCGTGCGCCCAGACGAGGATGCCCTGCCGGTGCGCCTCGGCGGTGACGGCGGCGACGAGGTCCGCGTCGAGGTCGGCGTAGACCTTGATGGCCGTCGCGTGGGTCCCGCGGGCCAGGGCCACCGCGAGGGGCAGGTCGGTGGTGTCGGTGACGGCCTGCATCCAGGGCACCTCGCCCGGCACGGCGCCCTGGGTCACCTGGTGGGTGCGGGGGTCGTCGAAGAACCCCGGGCCGGCCATGAGCGCGGCGTAGTGGATGTCGGGGGCGGGGATCTCCCCGACCCGGGCGGCCCGGGCGAGGTCGCCGACCTGCCGCAGGTCGTCGGCCATGTCCCGTACGGCGGTGACTCCGCTGTGCACGAGGCGGCGCAGGACGGCCTCGGCGGCGGGGCGGTCGGGCGGGGTGGCGAGGTGCTGGTGCGCGTCGACCAGGCCGGGGGTGACGAAGTGGCCGGTGAGGTCGACGACCTCGGCGGCCGCGCCGCCGTCGGCCCCGGCGCCCGCGGCGCGTCCGGTGTCGTCGGCCTCGGTGCCCGGGGCCCGTTCGGCGCCGTCCGTGAGCGCGGCGAGCACGTCCGGCACGTCCGCGTCGGGCACGACGGCGTGGATCACGGAGCCGTCCACGACGATCGACATCCCTGGGCGCGGCGGGCCGCCGGTCCCGTCGAACAGCGTGACGCCGCGGTAGACCACCACCGTTCCGGCCGCGGGAGGTGCGAAGGGGGCCGCCGCCCCGGCGCTCTCGCTCGTCAAGGTCACCACACTCCCGATCTGTTACGCTCTACGTAACAACTCTCTCGTCATACGAAACAGGCGCTACCCTACCTCCGCGACCGGGCGGTGGACACGCCCCGCCGGGACGGTCCGCCTCCACATCCGGAAGGGTTTCGATGCCAGAAGTGCCGCAGGTGCCGTCCGGGCCGGAGGCCGCACAGACGCCGAAGGCGACGCGTACGGCCGTGGACAAGGCGCTGGATCTGATCGAGGCCGTCTCGCGCGCCGACACGCCCCCTCGGCTCACCGATCTCGCGGACGAGGTCGGGCTGCACCGGGCCACCGCCCACCGGATCCTCGTGGACCTGGTCCGCCGCGGCTGGGTGCTGCGCGCCGACGACCGCTACCTGCCCGGCACCGCGGTGCTGCGCCTGTCGTCCCGGGCGGCGCACAACTCGCTCACCACGCTGGCCCGGCCCGTGCTGGAGGAGTTGTCCGCGCGCACCGGCCTGATGGTCAACCTCCAGGTGCTGGAGAACGACGGCTCCCGGGTGGTGGACGTGATCCGCCCGGACCGGCTGGCGATGATCAGCACTCTGCACGGCGAGGCCCTGCCCGTGCACCGGTTCGCCGGTCCGCTCGCCCTGGTGGCCGCGCTCCCCCAGGAGGCGCGCCGCCCCTACCTGGAGGCGGCCCGCGCGCAGGGGCACCCGCTGACGGGCCCGGCGGGGCTGCTCGCCGACATCGAGCGGGCCGAGGCGTCCGGGTTCGCCGTCGAGCACGGCCGCAACGAACAGTTCGTCGCGTCCCTGAGCCGGGCCGTCGTGCCCGTCCCCGGATCACCGGTCTGCGCCGTCACCGTCGTCGGGCCGAGCGCCGAGATCGACGAACCCCGGATGCGGCGGCTGCGCGACCACCTCGCCTCGGCGGTGGACACCCTCTGCGGCCTGCTGTCCGGCACGAACACGGGAGCCGACGCGTGAACGACCTGCTCGTCCTCGACCGGGCCGCCACGGAGGCGGCTCTCGACCCGCACCGGCTGATGGCCGCCGTGTCCGAGGCCCTGGTAGCCGTGGCCCGCGGCCGGGCGTCCGCGCCGCCCCGGATCGCCGCGTTCGCGCCGAGCGGGCTGCTCGGCGCCATGCCCGGGTACGTGCCGGGGCTGGGCCTCGCGGCGAAGCTCGTGTCGGTGTTCGCCGACCCGGAGCACCCGGGCCGCAGCAGCCACCAGGGCATCGTGGCCCTCTTCGACGCCGACGACGGCCGGCCGCTGGCCGTCATGGACGCGGAGCCGGTCACGGCCTGGCGGACCGCGGCGGCCGCCACGCACAGCGCCCTGGCCCTGGCCCGGCCGGGTCCCGTCGTGGTCGTCGGCACCGGCGCGCAGGCCCGCGCCCAGGTGGCGCTGCTGGCCGCGCTGCGGCCGGCCGAGCCCGTCACCGTCGCGGGCCGCGACCCCGCGGCGGCCCGCACCGTGGCCGGTCTGCACCCCGCGGGCCGTGCGGCCGACGGCATCGAGGCGGCCGTACGCACGGCGGCGACGGTGTACTGCTGCACCGGCGCGACCCGTCCGGTGCTGCGCCGCGACTGGCTGGCCCCGGGCACGCACGTGAGCTCCGTCGGCGGCTCCCACGGACCCGAACTCGACGCCGCGACGGTCGCCGACGCGGCCCTCTTCGCCGAGTGGCCCGGTGCCGCCGCGACGGCCCCGCCCTCCGGCGCCCACGAGTTGCAGGACCTGCCGCCGGGCCGCGCCGTCACCCTCCTCGGTTCCGTCCTGGCCGGTGAGGCCCCCGGCCGCCGCTCCCCCGACCTCCTCACGGTCTTCAAGTCCACCGGCCACGCGGCCCTGGACGTGGCCGCCGCGCACGTGGTGCACGGTGTGGCGACGGGCCGGTTCGTCGGCTAGGGCGTGCTTCGAAAGTCCCGTCTGCCCGGCGGCGTCCGTCCAGGACCGACCGCGGTCAGATCCTGCTGCCGGTCGCCGTGTCGGCGGACAGCCGCTGGGCGACGTAGATCGGGATGACGGAGAGCAGCACCAGGACGGCCGCCACCACGTTCACCACGGGCGCCTGCTGCGGGCGGGTCATGTTGTCGAAGATCCAGATGGGCAGGGTCTCGATGCCCGGACCGGCGGTGAAGGTGGTCACCACGATCTCGTCGAAGGAGAGCGCGAAGGCGAGCAGTCCGCCCGCCACCAGCGCCGAGCGCACCATCGGGAAGGTCACGTCGACGAAGGCGCGGAAGGTGTCGGCGCCCAGGTCCATCGCCGCCTCCTCGTACGAGCCGGAGGTGCGGCGCAGCCGGGCGACGACGTTGTTGAAGACGACGACGATGCAGAAGGTGGCGTGGCCGACGATCACGGTGAACATGCCGAGGCCGACCCCGAGCGGCTCCAGGACCGTGCTGAACGCCGAGTTGAGGGCGATGCCCGTGACGATGCCGGGCAGCGCGATGGGCAGCACGACGACGAACGAGACGGTGTCGCGGCCGAAGAAGCGGTGCCGGCTGACGGCGAAGGCGATCAGCGTGCCGAGCAGCAGCGCGATGCCGGTGGCGCCGAGTCCCGCCTTGACGGAGACCCAGAGTGCCGCGCGGGCACCGTCGTTCGCCCAGGCGACGGACCACCAGCGCAAGGTGAGGCCGGGCGGCGGCCAGCTCGAACTGCGCTCGGGGTTGAGGGAGTTGACGAGGACGAGCAGCAACGGCAGGTAGATCACGGCGAAGCCGAACCCGGCTGCGACGCGCAGCGCGACGCGCGCGGTACGGGAGAGTTGCACGACGGGCTCCTCTAGAGGCTGCTCAGCGCGCCGGTGCGGCGCATGGCGAGCAGGTACACCACGATGACGACGACGGGGACCGTGCTGAGGGCTGCGGCCATGGGCAGGTTGAGCTCGATGTTGGAGTAGACGAGGTTGCCGATCAGCTGCGTCTTGCCGCCGACGATCTGCACGGTGATGTAGTCGCCGAGGCTGAGCGAGAAGGTGAAGACCGAGCCGGCGGCGACCGAGGGCAGCACCATCGGCAGCACGACCGACCGGAAGGTGCGCCCCGCCCTGGCGCCCAGGTCCGCCGAGGCGTCCAGGAGGTTCGCTGGCAGCTGCTCCAGGGCCGTGTGGATCGGCAGGATCATGTACGGCAGCCACAGGTAGGTCAACGTCAGTACGGCCGCCGGGAGTCCGAAGCCGGGGCCCGCGAGACCGAACGGCTTCAGGATCCAGTCCGCGAGGCCGCCCTCGGAGAGGATCAGCCGCCAGGCGTAGACCTTGACGAGGTAACTGGCCCACAGCGGGGTGAGGATGGCCACCACCAGCAGCGGGCGCCACCTCGGCGCGGCGATGCGGGCCGTGTAGAAGGCGAGCGGGAAGGCGATCAGGGCGCACAGGACGGTGACCGCGAGCGCGACGCCGATGCTGCGCAGGATCACCTGGCGGAACACGGGCGTGGTGAACAGCGTGTGGAAGTTGTCGGTCGACCAGACCTTCACGACCTGCGAGGTGAAGGAGTCCGTGGTCCAGAACGCGGAGACGAACAGCACGGCCAGGGAGCCGAGATAGAGCACGGCCAGCCACAGCAGCGGCGCGGTCAGCAGCAGCGACAGCCGGAGCCGGGGACGTCGGTGCAGGGCCCCGGCGAGCCGCCGGACGGGGGAGCGTCCGGCGGCCTGCACAGCAGAGGTCATCTCGATCAGCCCTTGATCTCGGTCCAGGCCTGGACCCACTTGGCGTAGGGCACGCAGGTGACGTCGGTGCGTCCGTCCAGGCACTGCTGGATGGGCGTGTTCCAGAAGGCGATGTTCTTCCAGTACGTCTCGTCACTGGCGTGGTAGGTGGCGCACCAGTTCTTGTCGCCGGTCTCGGCGCAGGCCTTGGAGTTGGCCGGCGCCTCGCCGAAGTACTCGGCGACCTGGGCGTTGACCTTCGGGGAGACGATCCAGTCGAGCCACTTGTAGGCGCAGTTGGGGTGCTTGGCCTTGGCGGACACCATCCAGGTGTCGGACCAGCCGGTCGAACCCTCGGTGGGGACGAAGGCCTTGACCTTGGCGCCCTCGTCGGCGGCGAGGTTGGCGATGACCTGCCAGGTGGTGCCGACGACGGAGTCGCCGCTCTTGAAGGCGGAGATCTCCTTGAGGTAGTCGCTCCAGTACTCGCCGACGTCGGCGTTCTGCTTCTTGAGCAGGTCCACGGCGGCGTCGAACTGCTTCTGGTCCAGCGCGTACGGGTCCTTGATCTTCAGCTCCGGGCGGGTGGCCTTGAGGTACAGGGCCGCGTCGGCTATGTAGATCGGCGAGTCGTACGCGGTGACGTGGCCCTTGTAGCGGGAGGCGCCGTCGAAGACGGCGGACCAGGAGGTGGGCGCGGGCTTCACCTTGTCGGTGTTGTACATCAGCAGGTTGGCGCCCCGGCCGTGCGGGATGCCGTAGGCCTTGCCCTTGACGGAGTTCCAGGCCTGTTGCTTCAGGCCGCCGAAGACGTCCTTGTAGTTGGGGACGAGGTCGGTGTTGACGGGTGCCGCGTCGCCGGACGCGATCAGGCGCAGGGAGGCGTCGCCCGAGGCGGACACGGCGTCGTACTCGCCGGTCTTCATCAGCTTGACCATCTCGTCGGAGCTGGCGGCGACCTTGGAGTTGACCTGGCAGCCGGTCTGCTTCTCGAAGTCGCTGACCCAGTCGGTCTTGGGGTCGTTGGAGCCGTCCTCGACGTACCCGGCCCAGGCGACCAGGTTGACCTGGCCCTCGGTGGTGCCGAGCTTCGAAGGTGCCTCGAGGTCGGGCGGGTTGAGTCCGGTGGCGGCGGAGCCCGCGCCGGATCCGGAGGAGCCGCAGGCGGCGGCGGCGAGGAGGACCACGGCCGCGGCGGCGGCCCGGAAGGTGCGGTTGAGACGCATGAGGTTCTCCGTGCTGGGAGGGCTGGAAGGGCTGGGAAGCGGGAGCCGGGTGGTGCCGGAGGTCGGTGCCGGGCGACCGGGGTCAGTGGGGGTCTCTGTCGGAGGTCAGGACCGGTCGGGGAGCTGGAAGGCGTGGCCGCGGCGCCACTGGAGGCGGACGCGGGTGCCGCGGTAGGCGGCGACGTCCTCGGAGGAGGTGTCGAGGTTCTGCTGGACGGCGGTGAGGCGCCCGCCGGCGTCGAGGTCGACGAGGATGCGGGTCGCGTCGCCCAGGTAGACGGCCTCGGCGACGGTTCCGACGGCCGAGGAGAACTCGGCCCGGTCGGTCCCGTCGGGGTCGCCGGCCGGGTCGGTCCCGGCCGCGCCGGCGGCGAGGACCCGTATCTTCTCGGGGCGGATGCTGTAGGTGCCGGGGGCGCCGACGATCTGCCGGGCCGCGTCCCCCTCCAGCAGGTTCGAGGTGCCGACGAACGACGCGACGAAGGGGGTCGCGGGCCGTTCGTAGATCTCGGCCGGGGTGCCGACCTGTTCGATGCGGCCCTGGTGGAAGACGGCGATGCGGTCGCTCATCGTCAGGGCCTCCTCCTGGTCGTGGGTGACGAACACGAAGGTGATGCCGACCTCCCGCTGGATCGCCTTCAGTTCGGTCTGCATCTGCTCGCGCAGCTTGAGATCGAGGGCGCCGAGGGGTTCGTCGAGCAGCAGCACCCGGGGGCGGCCGACGAGGGCGCGGGCCAGGGCGACGCGCTGGCGCTGGCCGCCGGAGAGCTGGGCGGGGCGCCGCTCGCCGAAGCCGTCGAGGCGGACCTCGGCGAGGGCCTTGCGCGCCCGGACCAGGCGCTCGGCCTTGGCGACCTTGCGGACCTTCAGGCCGTAGGCGACGTTCTGCACCACGGTCATGTGCGGGAACAGCGCGTAGTCCTGGAAGACGGTGTGGACGTCCCGCTCGAACGGGGCGCGGCGGGTGACGTCCTGCCCGGCGAGCTCGATGACGCCGTCGGTGGGCTCCTCGAATCCGGCGATCATGCGCAGGACCGTGGTCTTGCCCGAACCGGAGGGGCCGAGGAGGGAGAAGAACTCCCCGTCCGCGATCCGGAGGTCGACCCCGGAGACGACCTCCGTCTGACCGAAGGACTTGCGTACGCCCCGGAGCCGGATGGCGTTGCTTCCCATACGGGAACCTTTCTGCGTGGTCGAGCGTTGGAGCGAAAGATATGAAGTCATAGTTCAAAACTCAAGAGCTCGTTAGGGTAAAGAGTGATCCAAGTGGTTAGGGGTGGTGGCTGTGCAGCAGGAGACACATGGAGCGCGCAGGGCTGTCTTCGTGCCCGTGGACTCGCAGGCGCGGGTCGACGTCGTCGTCCGGCGGCTGGGCAACGCCATCGAGCTCGGCCTGCTGGAGGACGGCGAGCAGCTCCCCGGGGAGCTGGAGCTGGCCTCGCTGCTCGGCGTCTCGACCGTGACCCTGCGCGAGGCACTCGTCACCCTCAGGACCCGCGGCCTGCTCACCACGCGGCGGGGCCGCGGCGGCGGCAGCTTCGTGACGCTGCCCGCCGCGCCGCCCGCCGAGCGGCTGCACGAGCAGCTCGCCGACTGGAGCACCGAGGAACTGCGCGACCTGGGTGACCACTGGGCGGCCGTCTCGGGGGCCGCGGCCCACCTGGCGGCGCAGCGCACCGAGCCCGGCGACCTCGTACCGATGCAGCGCTCGCTCCAGGCCCTGCGGCAGGCCCGCGAACCGGCGGAACGGGCGAGGATCTACGGCCGGTTCCATGTCGAGGCGGCCGCGGCGGCCCAGTCGGCGCGGCTGACCCGGGCGGCCATCTCGCTCCAGGCCGAGGCCGGTGCCCTGATGTGCCTGGTCCTCGCCGACAACTCCTACGCGGAACATGTCACGCGTCGTCACCATGACGTAATCTGCGCCCTACAGAATGGGGTGGGCGACCAGGCGCGTGCCCTGATGGAGGAGTGCGTCCGGACCTCCGTGGCACGCCTGGTGGAGCTGCGCCTGCGGACACTGTGACGGCGACGAGGCTGCGGCCGGAGGAGGACTCATATGGTCAGCGGCCTCCGCGCCACGACCCCGGCCGGGACCGGGATCGACCGGGCGGTCCTCGACGACCTCTCCGACGCCGTCCGTGACGTGGTGGAGCGGGTCTTCGACACGGTCGCGCAGACCCGGGCGGTCTGTACGGCACGGCTGGCGGCGGTGGCCGCCGAGGGCCGTCGCCCCCTCTCGGCCGATCTCGCCGCGCTCCGGCCTCATCTGACCGGCCGTCTGCGCCAGGGCGGTCTGGTCTCCGGGCTCGGGTTCGTCGCCGCCCCCGGTCTGCTGGCGGACACCGACACCCTGCTGGAGTGGTGGCAGGCCGACGCCGCCGGACAGGTCGCACCGCTGCTGCTCGACCTGGAGGGCTCCGACTCGCCCTACGCCGACTACACGCACTGGGACTGGTACGCGCACCCGCGCGACACCGGCCGTCGTATCGTCGCCGGTCCTTACGTCGACTACCTGTGCTCGGACGAGTACAGCCTCACGTTCTCCCTGCCGGTCGTCTCCGAAGGCCGCTTCGCGGGAGTCGCCGCCGCGGACGTGTACCTGCGCCACTTCGAGGGGACCGTCGCCCCGCTGCTGCGGCGCCTGCCCGCACCGGCCCGGCTGGTCAACGCGCGCGGACGGGTGGCGGCCTCGACCGACCCGCACCATCTCGTCGGCTCGCTCACCAAGGGGTTCGACTTCGCCGCGCTGCACGCCGGTCCGGCCCTGCCCACGGAGCACAACGGTCTCGCCCTGTTCCCCTGCGGGGAGACCTCCCTCCTGCTGGTCACCCCCACCGCCTGACCGAGCGCCCCCGGCCGTCTACCGCCCCAGGTCCCGGGCCACCTCGCGGGCCGCGCGCGCCCCCGAGGCCAGGGCGCCCTGGACGGACCCGGTGGCCCGGTGGTCCCCGCACACGTACCGCCCGGGAGCGACCCGGGCCGTGCGGCCGAGCGGCCACGGGGGTGTCATGACCGGCAGCGCGTCGCGCACGGTGCGCGTCGTCAGCAGGTCCCAGCCGTCGCTGTCCGCGCCGTACGCGTCGCCGATCGCCTCGCGGACCGCGCGCTCGCGGCCCGCGGCGTCCTCGCCGAGCACCGAGGTGGCGATCAGGGCGGCGCCGACGGGCGCGTACCCGGGTACGACCTCGGTGAGGACGCAGGTGTTCAGGAACCGTCCGCGGGTGTCGGTGAGCAGCGTCGGTTCGGCGAGCGGGGAGCGCGCGCCGACGTGGTAGTACGTCGTCACCACGCGGTAAGCCGGCACGTCGAGCCCCGGCAGCAGCACGGCGGCCGGGCCGGGCCCGGTGGCCACCACCACGGCGCGGGCCGGGAGTTCGGCCCCCGTGGCCAGTTCGACCCCGTCGTCCGTCAGCGCGGCCACCGCCGTCTCCAGGCGTACGGTCCCCGCGGGCAGCGCGTCCGCGAGCAGGCGCGGCACCGCGCCGATCCCCTCCCCCGGAAGACAGAGGGTGCCGCGCAGCATGCTGCGCCAGACGAGGTGGAAGAAGCGTGCGGAGGTCTCCAGTTCGTCCTCCAGGAAGACGCCGGAGAGGAAGGGGCGGAAGAACCGCTCGACGAACTCCTCGGAGAAGCCGGCCGCCGCCAGCGCGGTCCGCGTGGTGCGGTCCTCACCGCGCTTCAGCAGTCGCACGGGGGCGAGCAGGTCGCGGGCCGAGAGCGCGCCGAGGGCGAGCAGGTCGCGCGGTCCGGCGAGGCGTCCGGGACGCAGGTCGCCCAGGTCGCGGGGGCGGCGGGTCGGGTCGCTGAAGCGCAGCGGTCCGTCGTCCGTGTGCACCAGGACGCCCGGGGTGAAGGGCCTCAGCCGCAGTGCGCGCAGCGCGAGCCTGCGGCGCACCTGCGGGTAGGAGGTGTTGAAGACCTGGAAGCCGCGATCGACGACGAAGCCCTCGTGCCGGTCGGAGCGCATCCGGCCGCCGACCTCGTCGGACGCCTCCAGGAGCGTGACGTCGAGCCCGCTCGCCAGCAGGTCGCGGGCGCAGGCGAGACCGGCCGGGCCCGCGCCGACCACCAGCACATCCGGTACGCCGTGGGTGGTGGCCATGGGCACTCTCCTCGCTCGACGGGCCGTGGGATCCGGCGCCGCGGCCGTCCGGGCCCGCGCCGGCCGCCGCGCACGCCCGTGCGCGGCCTCCTCGACCGATCTTCCCGCCGGGCCGCCCCGCCGGATGCGGGCCACGCTGACCGGGTACGTCCGTCCGGGCGACGGAGCGGGTCGCCACCGCGGCGGGGCACCGGAGCGCCGCTGCCCCGCGCCCGGGGTCTCCGGGTGCGGGGCAGCGGCGTGGGCGGGCCGTCCTACTTGGTGAGAGGGGACAGCTTGGGGTCGTTGGCGTAGGCCTCGGCCGCGTTCTCCTTGGTCACGATGACCGGCGGGAGGAGGTACGACGGGATGACCTTGGAGCCGTTGTTGTACGACTTGGTGTCGTTGATCTGCGGCTTGTCGCCCTTCTGGAGGGACTTGACCATGTTGATGGTCTCGGCGACGAGCTTGCGGGTGTCCTTGTTGATGGTCGAGTACTGCTCACCGGCCATGATGGACTTGACCGACTCGACCTCGGAGTCCTGACCGGTGACGACCGGGACCGGCTTGCCGGCGCCCTTGACCGAGGTGATGATCGCGCGGGCGAGGGTGTCGTTCGGCGACAGGACGCCGTCCAGCTTCTTCGAGCCGTACGTCGAGGTCAGCAGGCCGTCCATGCGCGACTGGGCGTTCTCCGCCTTCCAGCCCTGGATCGCGGTCTGCTTGATGTCCTTCTGACCCGAGCCGACAACGATGTCGCCCTTGTCGATCAGGGGCTGCAGCACCTGCATCGCGCCGTCGAAGAACACCTTGGAGTTGTTGTCGTCCGGCGAGCCGGAGAACAGCTCGATCGTCCAGGGGCCCTTCGGCTTCTTCGCCTTCATGCCGTCGATCAGGGCCTGGCCCTGGAGCTGGCCGACCTTGAAGTTGTCGAACGCGATGTAGTAGTCGAGGTCGGGCGTGTTGGTGATGAGGCGGTCGTAGGCGATGACGGTCGCGCCCGCCTGCTTGGCGGCGGCCACCTGGGTGGAGAGCTGCGAGGCGTCGGTCGCGCCGATCACGATGACCTTCGCGCCCTTGGTCACCATCGAGGAGATCTGCGCCTGCTGGTCGGCGACCGTGGTCGAGGCGCCCGCGTACTGCACGTCGGCCTTGAAGCCGGCGTCCTTGAGGCCGTTGGTGAACAGGTCACCGGCGAGCACCCAGTTCTCCGAGGTCTTCGCGGGCAGCGCGACCCCGACGAGGGAGTCCTTCGCGAATCCCTTGGCGGCGGCGCCCTTGTCCGAGGTGGAGCCCTCGCGCTCGTTGGAGCACGCGGTGCCCAGGCCGAGCAGTGCGACGGCGCCGATGGCGGCGATGCCTCTGATGATGCCTCTGCGCATGGTGGGATGAGCCTTTCTTGCGGTGGTACGGGGTGAGTGGAACGCCGTGGGAGACGGCGTACGGGGTGCGGACTCGGCGTTCAGCCTGCGACCTGCGCCTTGTCGGTGTCGGTGTCGGTGGCCGGCTTCGGCGGATCGGCGGGGGTGTCCGCCTGGTCGCGCTGGAAGGGGCGGGACAGGGCTCCGATGATCGAGAAGCGTCCCTGCTTCTTGCTGTAGACGTCGAACGCGACGGCGAGCAGCAGGACCAGGCCCTTGATGATCTGGACCATGTCGGAGCCGACGCCCTCGAGCTGCAGTCCGTTGTTGAGCAGGGCCATGACGAGACCACCGACGATGGAGCCGCTGATGGTGCCGAGGCCGCCGGAGACCGCCGCGCCGCCGATGAAGACGGCCGCGATGGCGTCGAGCTCCCAGCTCAGTCCGTCCTGCGGTCCTGAGGCGGCGGACCGCGCCACGAAGATCATGCCTGCCAGTGCGGCGAGCACGGACATGTTCATCATGACGAGGAAGTTGACCCGCTTGAGCTTCACACCGGACAGCTCGGCCGCGCGGGCGTTGCCGCCGACGGCGTAGATGTGCCGGCCGCCGATGGTGTTGCGCGTGTAGTACGAGTAGGCGAGCACCAGGACGATCAGGATGATGCCGGAGATCGGCACGCTGGTGCCGATGCGGCCGCCGGCGAAGCGCAGCGTCGCGAAGACGATGACCCCCACCATGACCGCCAGCCGGATCCCGGTCACCCACAGCGGAGCGGCGTCGGCGTTCATCTCGCGCCGGGTCTGCCGTGCCTTGAACTCCCGCGCCACCACACCCAGGCAGGCGAGGAGGCCGAGCAGCAGGGTCAGGTTGTTGTAGCCGGTGTCCGGGCCGACCTCGGGCAGGAACCCGGCGCCGATGTCACGGAAGCCGAGCGGCACGGGCACCGTGTCGGCGTTGCCGATGTACTGGTTGCCGCCGCGGAACAGCAGCATGCCGGCCAGGGTGACGATGAACGCGGGCACCCCCACGTAGGCGACCCAGAATCCCTGCCAGGCGCCGATCACCGCGCCGACGAGCAGGCCGAGCACGATGCCCAGGGGCCACGGTATCGAGTACTCCTGCATCGCCTTGGCGACCACGATGCCGGTGAACGCGGCGACCGAGCCCACGGAGAGGTCGATATGGCCGGCCACGATCACCATCAGCATGCCGATGGCCAGGATCAGGATGTAGGAGTACTGGCTGACCACGGCGATGAGGTTGCCGGAGGTCAGGGTCAGCCCACCGGTCCAGATCTGGAACAGCAGGACGATCGCCACGAGCGTGGAGATCATGCCGAACTGCCGGGCGTTGGAGGTCGTACCTCCGAAGAGGTTCTTCTGCAGGTCTGTGATGCGGCTCATGGGGTCGCTGTCTTCGTGAGAGAGGTCATCTTCTTCATCAGGAGTTCCGGGTTCGCGTCCTGCCGGGTCACCTCACCGGTGATGGCGCCTTCGAACACCGTGTAGATGCGGTCGCACAGTCCGATGAGCTCGGGCAGCTCGGAGGAGATGACGATGACGCCCTTGCCCTGGTCGACCAGGCGCTGGATGATCCCGTAGATCTCGTACTTGGCGCCCACGTCGATCCCGCGGGTCGGCTCGTCGAGGATCAGCAGGTCGGGATCGGTGAACATCCACTTCGCGAGGACCACCTTCTGCTGGTTGCCGCCGGAGAGCTTCACCACGCCCTCGTCCACGCTCGGGGTCTTGATCCGCAGGCTCTGGCGGTACTCCTCGGCGACGCGGTGCTCGCGCACCGGATCGACGACCAGGCGGCGGGCGATCTTCGACAGCTTGGCGGCCACCATCGAGGTCTTGATGTCGTCCAGCAGGTTCAGGCCGATCGACTTGCGGTCCTCGCTGACGTACGCGAGCCCGTTCCTGATGGCGTCCGGCACCGACTTCAGCTGGATCTCCCGGCCGTCCTTGAAGACCTGCCCGGAGACGTAGTGGCCGTAGGAGCGGCCGAACAGGCTCATCGCGAGTTCGGTGCGGCCCGCGCCCATCAGTCCGGCGAAGCCGACGATCTCACCGCGCCGTACGGTGAAACCGGACCCCTTGCACACGAGCCGGTCCTCCGAACTCGGGTGCTTCACCGTCCAGTCGCGGACCTCGAAGAACACCTCGCCGATGTCGGGCGTGTGGTCGGGGAACCGGCTGTTGAGCTCCCGGCCCACCATGCCGCGCACGATGCGGTCCTCGTTGACGCCGTCGGCCCGGACGTCCAGGCTCTCGATCGTCCGGCCGTCCCGCAGGATGGTGATGGTGTCGGCGACCGCCTCGATCTCGTTGAGCTTGTGCGAGATGATGATCGAGGTGATGCCCCGCTCCCGGAAGCCGCGCAGCAGGTCCAGCAGATGCTGCGAGTCCGCCTCGTTGAGGGCCGCGGTCGGCTCGTCGAGGATGAGCAGCTTCACGTCCTTGGCGAACGCCTTGGCTATCTCCACGAGTTGCTGCTTGCCGACGCCGATGTCCTTGATCAGCGTGTCCGGGTCCTCCTGCAGCCCGACCTGCTCCATCAGCTCCAGGGCCCGACGCTGCGCGGTCTTCCAGTCGATCGAGCCGCGCCTGCGCGGTTCGTTGCCGAGAAACAGGTTCTCGGTGATCGACATGTTGGGGACCAGCGCCAGTTCCTGGTGGATGATGACGATGCCGGCCTGCTCGCTGGCGCGGATGTCGTGGAACTGGACGTTCTCGCCCCGGTAGACGATGTCGCCGGTGTAGCTGCCGTGCGGGTGCACGCCGCTGAGGACCTTCATGAGGGTGGACTTGCCGGCGCCGTTCTCGCCGCAGATCGCGTGGATCTCCCCCTCGGCGACCACCAGGCTGACGTCCGCGAGAGCCCTCACGCCCGGGAACGTCTTGGTGATCGACCGCATCTCGAGAAGGGTCGGGGGCCGGGTCATGAGCCGGGCCCCGCGCCGCGGAGACCGCGCCGAGCACGCGGGTCCCGGCGTAGCGGGATGCGACATTTCGTGGACATCAACTTGCCTCCGATGGCACTGCCTCGTGCCTCCAGGTCCTGCGTGTTTCGTCTGCGGGACCGGACTTTAAATCCATTTGTTTTACTAAGTCAACGCCCCGGCGGCGGTATCGTCGACGAGCTGGAACATGAGAGGACGATGCGTGCGGCAAGCAGGAACAAACCTCCCCAAGGTCGGGCGATACAACAGAGCGGTGGTCCTCGACCAGATCCAGCTCGCGGACGGCATCAGCCGGGTCGAGATCGCCCAGCAGACCGGCCTCACCCCGCAGACGGTCTCCGGCATCGTGCGCCGACTGCTCGACGAGGGGATCGTCCGGGAGGACGGAGCCAGCCGGGTCGCCAGCGGCGGCAAACCCCGCACCACCCTGCGGGTCAACGCCGACGCGGGCAGCGCCGTCGGACTCGCCTTCGACCCGGTCGAACTCACCTGTGCCGTGGTCGACCTGCTGGGCCGCCCGCTGGTCGTCCAGCGGCGCCCCACGCCCGCCCGCACCGACCCGGCGCACGTCGTGTCGGCCATGGCCGAACTGGTCGCCGACGTGCTCGACGAGGCGAAGGTGCCCCGCGAGAAGGTGCTCGGGCTGGGCCTGGCCACACCGGGGCCGATCGACCAGGAGCTCGGCGTGATCGTCACGCCCCCGCAGCTCGTGCACTGGACCCGAGTGCCCTTGCAAAGCATGCTGAGCGAGGCCACCGGTCTGCCGGTGACGCTGGACAACGACGCCACCGCCGCGGCGATCGGCGAACGCTGGTCCGGCCTCGGCAAGGGGGTGGCGAACTTCGCCTACCTCTACCTCGGCACCGGCATCGGCGGCGGCCTGATCCTCAATCACCAGGTGTACAGAGGTGGCTCGTTCAACGCGGGCGAGTTCGGCCACTCCTCCGTGCTCACCGACGGGCCGGAGTGCTACTGCGGCAACCGGGGCTGCCTGGAGCGCCTGGTCAACCCCTCCGCGATCGTCGCCGAGGTACACCGCAGGCTCGCCGCCGGGCCCCGCGCCGACAGTACGCTCTCGCAATCGTTCGAACGGGATCCGGCATCCGTCGACCATGCCGCGATCCAGCTCGCGGCCGGGGCCGGCGACCCCGTGGCGACGGCGGTCGTCGACGAGGCCGCGGGACACGTCGCCACGGTCGCGGTCACCATCGCCAACTTCATCGACGTGGATCTGATCATCCTGGGCGGTCACGGCATCCAGCACGTGGAGTCGCGCTACCTGGACATCGTCGCCTCGGCGCTGGCGAGCAGACCGCTGGCCCGGCACATCCGCACGGTGGAGGTCGCCGCCTCCCCGCTCGGGACGGACGCCGCGGTCGTGGGCAGCGCCGCGCTGGTCCTGCACGCGACGTACTCCCCCCAGCTGTCGGCACTGCTGTCGAACTGAGCGCGGCGGGGACGGGCCCGGCCGGAACCGGGGCGGTCGGGACGGGCACGGCCGAGGCGGGGACGAGCGCGGCCGGAACCGGGGCGGCCGAGGCGGGCACGATCGAGGCGGGTGCCGGGACTCCGGGCGCCCGCCTCGCCGTCCCCCGGCCCGGTCGCACCGCGGATACGTGCGCGACACACGCAGCTTCGCCGCAACCGCGGCGGCCGCAGGGGTGTCTGTCATCCCGTGGCCGGAGGCATCCGAAGCGGTGATGCGCCGGGACCACGAAGGGTCCTGGGGGGATACGGATGAGCGCATGGACGGTTCCCGGATACACCGAGTCGCTGGAGCTCGGCTCCGGTGCCAGCGGACGGGTCGTGCTGGCCGTGCACCGGGACACCGGCATCGCGGTCGCGGTGAAGTACCTCAGCGAGTCGCTGTACACCCGCCCCGGCTTCGTCAGCGGCTTCCGGGCGGAGGCCCGGCTGCTGGCCGGCCTGGACAGCCCGTACGTCACCGGGCTGTACGAGTACGTCGAGAGCCCCGACGGTGCCGCCATCGTGATGGAACTGGTGGACGGGGTCTCCCTGCGGTCCCTGCTCAAGCGGGAGGGACCGCTCACTCCCGAGGCCGCGCTCGTCGTCCTCAAGGGCTCGCTGCTCGGCCTGGCCGACGCGCACCGGATCGGCGTGGTCCATCGCGACTACAAGCCGGAGAACGTCCTGGTCCTGCCGGACGGCACGTCGAAACTGGTCGACTTCGGCATCGCGGTGAGCACGGGCGAGAGCGCGGGCGTGGCCGGGACGCCCTCCTACATGGCTCCGGAACAGTGGACCGGCGCCCCCGCCTCCCCCGCCGGTGACGTGTACGCGGCCACGGCGACCTTCTTCGAATGCCTGACGGGCCACAAGCCGTACGCGGGCGAGAACCTCGCCGAACTCGCGCTGCGCCACCTCGACGCGCCCGTCCCCTTCGACGAGGTCCCCGAGTCCGTACGGCCACTGGTCCGCCAGGGCCTGGCCAAGTCGGCCGCGCAGCGGCCCGCCGACGCCGAGGCCTTCGTCGGTGAACTGGAGGCGGCCGCCGTCCACGCCTACGGCCCGGACTGGGAGGAGCGCGGCCGCAGCCGGCTCGCCGCGCTGGTGGCCCTGCTGGCGCTGCTGCGCCCGTCGGCCCGTACCGCCCGGCTGTCCACCACGGACACCGCCCGCACCGTCCTGCGGCGAAGCCGGCTGCGGGCACCGGGCCACCGCACCGGGCGGGGACAGGCGTGGCGGCCCACGCTCCCCGGCGTCCTCGTGTCCGTCGTCGTCGCGCTCCTGCTCGTCCTGCTGGCCCGCGGCGTACCGTTCGGCGGCGCTCCGGCGGGCGCGCGGGCCGGCGAGGCCCGGGCCACGACCAGCGCGGGGCCCGGAGCGACACCCGCCGCCGACGCGTCGGCCGCTCCCTCCGGGTCGCCCGACCCCTCCGGGTCGCCCGGCCCCTCACCGTCGGGGAGCGGGACCACCGCGCCCGGCGGTCCGTCGGCGCCGCCCACTTCGAGTCCGGCCCCGGTGGATCCGCCGACCGGCCCGGCGACGACCACGGCCACGCCGACGGCCGCACCGCCCACGGTGTCCGCCACGCCCAGCGCGCCCGCCTCGCCCACGGCGCCCGCCGCACCGGCCGTGAAGGCCGTCACCCTCTCCGGATTCCGGCAGACGGGTCCCACCACGGGCACCGCCACGGTCACCGTCACCACGGACGGCACCGGGCCCCTGACCCTCGTCGTCTCCTGGTACACCGGCGCCACGAGCGGTCAACTCGGCACCCCGGACGGGGCGTCCCAGGCCTTCGAGCGCAGCGGTGCGACGCAGTACACGATCGCCGTCGACCACTCGTTCCAGGGCGGCGGCTGCTACTGGGGCGTACAGGCCACCACCAAGCCCGCGTCCGCCGACGGCGGCGCTTCGCAGCAGCTTCTGACGAGAGGGTGCACCCTGCGATGACTCCGGACGACGACCGCACTCGACCCGCGTACTCCGGGACCCCGTCCACCGCCGACGCTCACGGCACGGACGGCGGGCCGGACGCACCGAACCCGCAGGACACGCCTGGCGGACCGGGCGGCCCGGCCGAGTACAGCGCGACCGTGCTGGGCAGCCACTGGTTCCAGGGGCCCGCGGGGAACGGCACGCTTCTCGACAGCGCGACCGTCCCGACCGCTCCCCCGCCGGAGACGCCGCCCGATCGCGTGGAGGGCACGGTCCTGCGCTTCGGCCCCGGCGTGACCCACGTCCTGGCCCAGCGTTCCGGCGGTTCCTCCGTGACCCTGCCGGTCGTCGAGCCGGGCCCCGCCCGCGCGCGCCGGGACCCGCGCCGCCATGCCCTGCCCGCGCTGGTGCTGATCGCGGCGATCGCGTTCCTGGCCTGGCAGCGTTCGGGCCCGGAGGTGACGCCGGAACGGGTGAGCGTCACCACCCGCACGTCGACCGTCGGGTGCGACGGGACGATGGACGTCGTGGGTGTGATCACCACCGACGGGCGGCCGGGCACCCTGTCCTACCGCTGGGTCCGCAACGACGGCACGAGCTCGGAGGTCCTGCACGAGGCGGTGTCCTCGGGGCAGGACCGCGCCCGGGTGCGTCTGCGCTGGTCGTTCCAGGGGCCCGGGGCCTACCGGGCGGTGGCGGAACTCCGGGTCCTCTCCCCCGGCGGCGGGTCGGGCCAGGGCCCGTCGGCCACCACCCACTTCACGTACGAGTGCGCCTGACGGCCCGAGAACCGGACGGCCGCGCTCCGGCGGGGGCGGTCCCCGGTGCCGGGACGCGGCCGGGCGTCTCACAGCCCGCTGTCGATGCCCGTCACGATCGCCTCGCCCAGCGGCGCGTCCTCCTCGGCCAGGCCGCTGTCCCGCAGGGCCCGCTCGACCACCTGTACCGCCTCGGCCTCGGCGCCCGCGCTGTCGGCGGCGTCGACCTCGACCCGGGCGGCGAACATGCCGCCCTCGTCCACCGTCAGCAGGCTCAGCTCCTCGTTCTCCCCCAGATCCGTGTTCCTCGGGTCGCGGGGACGGAGCCTGCGCTCGATGCCCGAGCGCACGCCGTCGGGGACCGTTCGCAGGAACGTGCCGGGGACGGTGATGACGTACGTGGTCACTGTGACTCCCTCTTCGATGGTTCCGCCGGCCTTCGGCGGCTGCGCCCGCGTCGAGCCCGCGTCCCGCGTCTTCCCCGAACCGGGCCGTGAATGCACCCGCGGACCACGCGCCGGCCTCCGCCCGCCACCTTCCACCCTCCGGTCTCCGCTCTCCGTCAGCCACCCATCGCCGGACGCAACCCTCCGGTTGCACCTCCGGAATCGATGTGCAACCCTGGAGTTGCACACATGGACGGTGACGACAGAGGAGTCCCTCATGAGCGAGGACCGGATCGAACGCGAGACCCTGATCTCCGCGCCCCTGGAGCGCGTCTGGTCGCTGGTGGCCCAGCCCGGCTTCTGGGTGGCCGACAAGGCGAGCCTGCCCGGCACCGTGGCCAAGGAGGGTGAGTCGATGGTGGCGAAGAACCCCGAGCACGGCGACTTCCCGGTGCGGGTGGAGAAGGTGGAGCCGCCGACGTACCTGGCGTACCGCTGGACCAGCGCCTTCCCCGGCGAGGAGCTGCGCGACGACAACAGCACCCTGGTGGAGTTCACCCTCACCCCGGAGGGCGACGGGACGCGGCTGCGCGTCGTCGAGAGCGGGTTCGCGTCCCTGGCCGGGTCCGAGGAGCTGCGCGCCCAGAACCTCAAGGACCACACCGCGGGCTGGCCGGTGGAGCTCGACGCGCTGAAGGCGCGCGCCGAACAGCCCTCCGCGTGACGTCGGAGCGTCCCGGCGCCGACGGCACCGAAGACACCCCCGGCACCGTCGACGGCGTGCTCGCCGCACTGGCCGACCCGACCCGGCGCCGACTGCTCGAACTGCTCGCCGCCCGGGGCCAGGCCACCGCCACGTCGCTCGCCGAGCACCTTCCCGTCTCGCGCCAGGCCGTGGTCAAGCACCTCGCCGTGCTGGACGCCGCCGGGCTGGTGCGCGGCGGCCGGGTCGGACGCGAGGTGCGCTACGCGGTACGACCCGACGCACTGGACACGACGGCACGGTGGATGGCCTCGCTGGCGGCCGACTGGGACCGGCGGCTGGCCGCCATCAAGGACGCCGCCGAGGCGGCCGACCAGGAGACAGGGCCGCCCGGCCCGACCGAAGGGAACTGATCCCGTGGACACGACAGCACTGCGCGACGCCTACGACCGGCTGCTCGACGTGGCGGCCGGGCCCGGCCTCGGCGAGGCGGCGGACGGCGGCTGGAACGCCGACCGGATCCTGGCCCATCTCCTCAGCGTCGACGCCTCGGTCGCGGCGGTCGCCCTGGGTGTCGTCGCGGGCGCGCGGCCCGCCTTCGACAACCGGGTCTGCCTCGACACCTGGGACCTCGACCGGATCGTCGCCGGACACGCCGGCCGCGAGGAACTGATCGACCACGTCCGCAGCCAGGCGGGACTGCTGTGCGACCTCGCCGACCGGCTCGACGCCGAGGCCGCCTCGGTCCTGGTGCCCGCCTTCCTCATGTCCGGCGACTCCCTCGTGCTGGACCGGCCGGTCCCGCTGGCGGGCCTGGTCGACGGCCTCGCCGAGAACCACGTGCCCGGCCACACCCGCCAGCTCCTCGCCCTTCACGCGAGCGTCGACCCCAGCAGGGCGAGCAACGGGGTCGCGGGCAACGGGTGACGGGTGTCCCCGTACGGGCCCGTGGTCGTGGTGGCGGTCAGCAGCGAGTCGAGGACGGCTTCCTCCACGGCGTCCAGGACGGCGGTGAAGAGGGGGTCGAGATCGGCGTCGGACAGCACGGCGGGCCCGGCGGGCGCGCCCAGGGGACGGGTGCCGAAGGCGAGACCGTAGTCGCCGCTGCCATGACCGTACGAGGCTCCGGCCCTGGCGAGTCCGAAGACGGCGCGGCGGGCCAGCCGGGTCAACTGCCGGGCGTCCAGGGGCGCGTCGGTGGCGACCACGACCATGCAGGAACCGTCCTGGGTGCCGGGGTCCGCGGTGGGGATCCCGACGTCGGCGGGGGTGACGGTGCGTCCCAGGACCCGCAGCGTGCCACCGAAGTTGGCCTGCACGAGGACCCCGAGGGCCGCCTCGGCTCCGGCTGCCCGCACCCGCCGTGACGAGGTGCCGATACCCGCCTTGAAGCCGAGGGCGGTCAACCCGGTACCCGCCCCCACGCACCCCTCGGCGACCGGTCCGCCCGACGCGCCGTCCAGCGCGGCCCGGACGTGCTCCTCGCGCACCGGGCGCGACCGGATGTCGGACAGGAGTCCGTCGTTGCACTCGCCCACCACCGGGTTCAGGCTCCGTACGCCCGCGCCCTCGGGCCGCTCCAGCATCCAGCCGACCAGGGCGTCCGCGGCCCGGAAGGCGGACAGCGTCGAGGTGAGCAGCACCGGCGTCTCGATCGCGCCGAGTTCGGCGATCTGTGTCGTGCCCAGCAGCTTGCCGTAACCGTTGCCCGCGAACACCCCGGCGGGCAGGGGACGTCGGGGCCCCACTCCCTCGGGCACGATCGCCGTGACACCGCTGTGCACCCGGGGCGGCTCCACCAGCGTGGTGTGTCCGACGCGGACACCGGGCACGTCCGTCAGCGCGTTGTACCGCCCGGTGGGCAGATCGCCCACGACGATGCCGAGTTCACGGGCTCTGCGGGGAGTGGCGGCCGGGGGCGGGGCGGGGACTTGTGCGGACATGACCGGCACGTTATCCGCGGCACGGGCCCGGTGTCCGCCCGCGCTCGCGACCCGCCCCACGAACCGCCCGGCAAGCCGTCTGACGACCCGTCCGGCGACCGGTCCGGTGGCACCCTCCCCCGGCGCCCGCGCGCATCCGATCGTTGCCGATCTCTTGACCTTCGACGAAGCACAGGCTTAGCGTTCCCGCGTCGACCTGAATTGAAACGATTCAGTCATTTGGCTCCCCATTCCTCCTTCTACTTTGAGGCGCACCATGATTGAAGAGACGCCGCGGCCCGGCGGAATTTCCCGGCGTGCGGCCCTCGCGGCAGGCATCGGAGCGACGGTCCTGAGCGCGCTGCCGGGTGTGGCGGCCGCCGTTCCGGCCGCCGTGGCGGCGGCGGCGGCCGCCGGACCGGCCCCGGACGCCGACTGGTTCGCGAATCCGGCGCGTTCCGTGCGCCCCAGGTTCCGCTGGTGGTGGCCGGACGGGCTGGTGGACCCGGACGAGGTCGCCCGCGAGATCGACCAGATCGCCGACGCCGGCTTCGGCGGCATGGAGATCGCGGGCGTCCACCACAGCATCAAGGACAAGTCGGTGCTGGACACCGCCTACCACGGCTGGGGCAGCAAGCCCTGGCAGGAGGGCGTGGCCGCGGCCCTGGGCAGAGCCGCCCGGCGCGGGGTGACCGTCGACCTGACGCTCGGCCCGAGTTGGCCCGTCGCGGTCCCCGGTGTCGTCCCCGACGACGAGGTGGCCGCGCAGGAACTCGCCTACGGACGCGTCTCGTTGACCTCCGGTGAAACGTATCAAGGCCCGGTGCCCGCGTCCGTGCGCGCGGCCGAGAACGGTGTCACCCGGCAGCGGCTCGTGGCCGTCCAGGCCGCCCGGGTGAACACCGCGAACTCCACCCGCAAGGAGACCGGCCTCGACCTGGACAGCGTCCGGGACCTGACCGCGCTGGTCACCGACGGCACACTGTCCTGGACCGCGCCGGCGGACGGCGCCTGGGAGCTGATCTCGTACTGGCAGCGCGGTTCGGCCCAGCAGCCCGAGTCGGGACCGCACACCTCCCCGGCCGCCTACGTCGTCGACCACTTCAGCGCCGCGGGCACCAGGGCCGTCACGGACCACTGGGACCGGAAGATCCTCACGCCCGAACTGCGCCGGCTGCTGCGGGCCGCGGGCAGGACCTTCTTCGAGGACTCCGTGGAGATGGAGACCGACGGACTGGTCTGGACGACCCGGCTCCCGGAGGCCTTCGAGGAGCGGACCGGGCGGCCGCTGCTGCCCTGCCTGCCCGCGCTCGTGCTGGACAAGAGCAACCAGGTCTTCGCGTTCGAGGCCCAGGTGACCCGGCAGATCCGGCACGACTTCTGGGGAACCGTCTCCGAACTGTTCAACCGTCACCACATCACCGCCCTGCGGGACTGGGCGCACTCGCTCGGCATGGGGCTGCGCTCCCAGCCGTACGGCCTCCAGACGGACGCGATCGCCTCGGCGGCCCTGCTCGACATCCCCGAGGGGGAGTCCCTCGGCTTCAAGAACCTCGACGACTACCGCTGCCTGGCGGGCGGCCGGGACATGGCCGGCCACACCGAGCTGTCCTGCGAGGCGGGCGCGTACACCGGCTCCGCGTACAGCACCACCTGGGACCGGTTCCTGCGCACCATGGGCGGCGCGTACGCGGCCGGCGTCAACCAGACGAACCTGCACGGCTTCTCCTACGCCATCGCGCCCGGGGTGGCCTGGCCCGGCTTCGCCGCCTTCAGCCCGTACAACGGCGCGGCCGGCTACAGCGAGTCGTGGGGCCCCCGCCAGCCCACCTGGACGCACATCGCGGACATCTCCGGCTACCTCGGCCGTGTGCACCGCGTCATGCAGACCGGCACCGCCGGCGCCGACGTGGCCATCTTCCGGCAGACGGGGTACACCGCCACCGGGATCGGCGCGTCCTGGTTCACCGCGACCGGCATCACGCTCGGCTGGACGCACCAGTTCCTCAGCAGCCCGCTGCTCGACCTGCCCAGCGCCACCGTCAGGAAGGGCCGGCTGGCACCCGACGGCCCCGCCTACAAGGCCCTGTTCGTCGAGGGCGACTTCTTCTACAGCTCCACGCCCACCCTGTCCGTCGACGACGCGGGCAAGATCCTCGCGCTGGCCCGGGCCGGACTGCCGGTCGTCCTGCTCGGCGCGTTCGACCAGGGCCTGACCCCGGGCGTCCCGGCCGACGGCGAGACGGACCGGCTGCGTGACACGCTCGCCCGGCTGCTCGCCCTGCCGAACGTCGTACGCGTCACCGACAAGGCGGCCGTCGGAGACGCCCTGGCGCAGCTCGGCGTCACCCGCGACGCCCGCTACGCCACCGCCTCCACCCTGCTGAACGGCCGTCGCTCGACGGCGGAGGCGGACTACTACTACTTCTGCAACGGCAAGCACGCCGAGACGGTCAAGCCGGCCGTCGCCGCCATCGACCACGAGGTCACCCTGCGCCGCGACGGCCAGGGGGAGACCGTCCCCTACCTCCTCGACCCCTGGACGGGGGACGCCGTCCGGCTCGCCCGGTACACGCGCGACGGCGACGACTTCACCGTACGGATCAAGCTCCAGCCGGGTGAGTCGACGATCATCGCGCTGGGCCGTCCGGGCCTCTTCGGCGACCGGCACGGCGCCCGGCCGCACGTCGTCGCCACCGACGCCGACAGCGTCCTGTTCACCGAGAAGGGTCTGGCCGTACGGGCGACCGCGGCCGGCACCTACACCACCCGGCCGGACCGGGGCCGGACCTTCACCACGACGGTCCCGGCCCTGCCGGACGTCGTCGTCCCCGCCCGGTGGCGGCTGGACGTCGAGGACTGGCGTCCCGGCTCCACCGCGACCCGCACCGAGGTCGTCGACGTCTCGGTCACCCTGGACGCGCTCCTGCCGTGGTCGAAGATCCCCGAACTCGCCGACAGCGCGGGTGTCGGCCACTACAGCACCACGGTCGACCTGCCCGCCGGCTGGACCTCCGCGCACGGTGCCCGACTGGAGCTGGGGCAGGTCAGCGACACCTGCCGGGTCACCGTCAACGGCACCCGGTTGCCGGCCGTCAACCGGCTCGACCCGGTCGTCGACCTCGGCCCCGGCCTGCTGCGCGCGGGCGTCAACCACATCGAGGTGGAGGTCGCGACACCGCTGATCAACCGTCTCCGGGTGGCCCAGCCCGCGGTGTTCGGCGCCGTGGCCCGCCAGGACCACGGCCTGAGCGGCCCGGTCCGGCTGGTCCCCTACCTCCAGACGGACCTGTCCTGACCGCACCGGCCGGGGCGCGCGCCCGCCACGCGCGCCGCCCCGGCCGGACTCCCGGTGCGCCCTCTCACCGGGGCGGCGACGCCCGTCCGGCTCCGCTCACGCGCCCGCGGGCACGCTCGGCTCGGGCACGGGCGTCCGGCCGACCACCGCCAGCAGTTCGAGCGGCAGTTCCGTGTCCCCCTGCCCGACGGTGAGTCCGAGCCAGCGGCCGCGGTCCGCGAGCGACCAGACCCGCATGCTGACGGCGAGCTGGCTGAGCAGGTCGAGCGGATCGGGCACCTCCGCCCCCTCGTACCCGGCTATCAGATACGACCAGAGGTCGACGTCGAACGGTTCGCCCCAGCGGGTGGTGAACTCCGCGCCCAACGCGTCGAGGCAGGCCCGCAGCTCCGCGTCCGCCCGGTGCCAGGCCTCGCCTCCGATGTCTTCCCAGAAGTCGTGGCTGGCCCGCAGCACGCGCACGTGATGGCCGGGACCGCCGCTCTCGGTGGCGTCGTCGTGGCACGTCGGGGAAAACGGCCGGGCGAGCAGCTCGTCGATCGACGCGAGGCACTCCGCGAGAACCTCGTCCGCACAGCCTCCGGACTCCATGGTGGTCATGAACGCAGACTAGAAGGCACCACTGACAACGCCCCACCGGTGGATCCGCCCTCGTCACGCGGCGCCGCGGGCGGTCAGGGCCTTCGTGAGCAGGACGCCCGCCACGATCAGCGCCACGCCCAGCCACCACGTGTCGTCGAAGACCAGGACCGCGATCCCGATCGGCACCAGCAGCCCTGCCAGGGGCAGGAACATCCCGCTCAGCCTCGGCGGCTCCGGCCCCGGAAGGCCCGCCGCGCGCCGGGCGCGGGCCCGTGCGACGTCCGGGTACCAGGCGGTGAAGCGCAGGGCCGCCACGATGGCCAGGATCTGGATGATCCATCCGGTCCAGAGGTCGTTCGGATCGTGCAGCACCAGGTCGCCGTAGGCGCCCGAGACCGCGGCGACCAGGAACGCCAGTCCCCACGCCCCGGTGATGAGGTAGTTGGTGCGCACGAACGCGGGCGTGTGCCAGTACTCCTGGTCCACCTGCTCCCGCGCGTACTGGAGGGTGAACGGCGTCCCGCACGCCATGGACCCGAAGGCGATCAGGCAGAGGGCGATGTTGGAGACCTCACCGGCGTACGTCTCCAGCCAGCGCCGGGTGCCGTCGCTCGCGAGGGCGCCGACGACGGCCAGGGCGGTGAAGAAGGCGATGTCGGCGAGCTCCAGCAGCTTCCAGGAGCTGCCCCGGTTCACGATCCGGCCGGCCGCGACCAGGACGACCGTCGCCGCCAGGGCGAGCAGGACCGCGATCTCGAACCTGCCGGGTCCGACCAGCAGGGAGAAGATGATCCACGGCGCCATGCCGACGACGGGATTCCCGAGGAATCCGGCGACCGCACCCCCTGCCGTGGCGGGTGCCTCGGGCTTCATCTCTCCAGGGTGCCCGCGCGGGACCGATCGGGCCATTCGGAACCCGACGTGGGCGGCGGCGGAGCGGACGGAACACGCGATGCCGGTCGCCGGAGCCGACGGAACACGCGATGCCGGTGGCCGGAGCCGTCCGGTCCCGTCCGCCGCGCGCTCAGGCCCGGGCCGGGACCGGTCGTCTGAGCAGATAGACACCCGCCGTCGACACCAGTACGGCCATGCACACGATGAACACCAGGCCGGCGCCCTCCAGGCCGATCGGACCCGACAGCACCCCCACACCGATCACCGGCACCGAGATGCCCGCGTACGCCACCACGAACAGGGTCGAGACCACGGCCGCGCGCCGGTCCGCGGGAGACGCCTCGGCCACCGCCGACAGCGCCCCGCGGAACGCCAGGCCCTGCCCGAATCCGCCGACGACCGCGCTCAGCACCACCAGCGCCAGCAGCTCCCAGCGCAGCGCGCCCGCCAGCAGCGCGAGGCCGATGAGAAGACCCGCGCAGCCCAGGGGCAGCGACCGGCCCACCCCGACCCGGCCGGCGGCGAGTTGTCCGGCCGTCGAGGCGAAGAAGGCGAGCGCCACGACCAGCCCGCTCACCGCGTGGTCGCGTACGTCCAGGGACTCGGCGAGGAACGCCGGACTGACCGAGGTGAACACCCCGAACAGGGCGAATCCCACGAAGGAGGCGGTGGCCGCCGGGCCGAACACCGGCCGTACCTGCGCGGGCACGCCGGGCCGTTGCGGTCGTACCGTGCGCAGCGGCCGGCGCTCCCCGACGGTCTCCGGGAGCCGGAGCAGGGCCGCGGCGGAGCAGGCGACCAGGGCGAGGTGCACGACGAACGGCAGGTAGAGCGGCCAGGCCGCGTATTGTGCGAGGACTCCGGCGAGCAGGGGACCACAGCCCAGTCCGCCCATGTTGGCGGCCGTCGCCACGAACGTCGCCCGGGAGGCTCCGCCGTCCGGGGCCAGTTCCATCACGTAGACCGTGGCGGCCCCGGTGAACAGACCCGCGGACAGCCCGGACAGCAGCCGTCCCGCGTAGAGGTAGCCGAGTCCGGTGGCGGCGAGGAAGCAGACGGCGCTCGCCGCCGCGAGTCCCAGGCCCCACAGCAGCACGGGGCGCCGGCCCACGGCGTCGGAGGCGTTGCCCGCCAGCAGCAGCACACCGATGACCCCGAAGGCGTAGACGGCGTACACGACGGTGACCGTCAGCTCGGAGAACCCGAACTTCTCCTGGTAGAGGCCGTACAGCGGAGTCGGCAGCGTGGTGCCGGCCATGCACACGGCGAACACCGTCCCGCCGAGCACACACGCGCGCCACCCTCGGCGATCACCGCCCATGCCGTCGACAGTAACGGCGTCGAGCGGGCGGCGCTGGCCGAATCAAGGCTGCCCGCGGCCGTCGTGCGGGGGCGGCGGCACACGCCGCACACGAAGAACCCCGCCCCGGATCATCCGGGACGGGGTCTGTTCGAGCGCCGGGCAGGCCTTGCACCTGCATCTCCCCACAGGAAGCGGGGCGTCTTTCCTTGGACCACCAACGCATGGCGCGGTCACGGCGATCTCGGGTGATCTCGCGGTGCGCTCAAGATCGAGTATAGCGTGTCCGCGCCCCGGTGCTGTCCGGTCAGCCGGCGGCGAGGAGTTCGAGCGTGTCGATCACCCGGTTCGAGAAGCCCCACTCGTTGTCGTACCAGGCGACCACCTTCACATGGCGGCCCTCGACGCGGGTCAGGGCCGAGTCGAAGATGGAGGAGGCCGGGTTGCCGACGATGTCGGAGGACACGAGCGGGAAGTCCGAGTACTCGAGTACGCCGGCGAGCGGTCCCTCCGCGGCGGTGCGGTACGCCGCCAGCACGTCGTCACGGGTGACGTCACGCGCGACGGTCGTGTTCAGCTCGACGATCGAGCCGACCGGGATCGGCACGCGGATCGAGTCGCCCGACAGCTTGCCGTCCAGGTTGGGCAGCACGAGGCCGATCGCCTTGGCCGCTCCCGTCGTGGTCGGCACGATGTTGACGCCGGCCGCCCGGGCGCGGCGGGCGTCGCGGTGCGGGCCGTCCTGGAGGTTCTGCTCCTGCGTGTAGGCGTGCACCGTCGTCATGAAGCCGTGCTCGATCCCGGCGAGGTCGTCGAGCACCGCGGCCAGCGGCGCGAGCGCGTTCGTCGTGCAGGAGGCGTTCGAGACGATCGTGTGGACGGCCGGGTCGTACGCGTCGGTGTTGACCCCGTACGCCAGGGTGACGTCGGCGCCGTCCGACGGGGCGCTGACGAGCACCTTCTTCGCACCCGCGTCGAGGTGGGCGCGGGCGTCCTTGGCCGAGGTGAAGCGGCCGGTCGCCTCGAGGACGATGTCCACGTCGAGTTCGGCCCACGGAAGCTGCGCGGGCTCGCGCTCGGCGAGCACCTTGATGCGTCGGCCGTCGACGACGAGGACGTCCCCCTCGACGGTGACCGGGCGGCCCAGCCGGCCGGCCGTCGAGTCGTAGGCGAGCAGTCGCGCAAGGGTGTCGGGCTCCGTGAGGTCGTTGACGGCGACGATCTCCAGGGCGCTGTCGCGTTCGAGCAGTGCGCGCAGCACATTGCGTCCGATGCGGCCGAATCCGTTGATGGCGATGCGAGTCATGAGTGATGTCCCTTCGGTTCACCACCAGCGTCGCGTGCCGCCGTGGCAGCGGACAGTGGCGGGATCGCCATGGTTCAAAAGGATCGCGCCATGATCCCCCCATGGCTCGCGTCATGGCGTGCCAGGGGTGGATCGCCGCAGGTCGCGGGGCTATTCGCCCTGGGCGAAGGTACGGCGGTACTCGGTGGGTGTGGTGCCGAGGATGCGATGGAAGTGCAGCCGGAGATTGGCTCCGGTGCCGAGGCCGACCTCGGCGGCGATCTGCTCGACCCCGCGCTGTGAACGTTCGAGCAGTTCGCGGGCCATGTCGATACGGGCCCGCATGACCCACTGCATCGGCGTGTAGCCGGTCTCCTCCACGAAGCGCCGCGAGAACGTGCGCGGCGAGACCGCCGCCTGCCGCGCCAGGATCTCCAGGGTGAGGGGCTCGTGGAGCCGGTGCAGCGCCCAGGCGCGGGTGTCGGCGAACCGCTCGCCGTGCGGCTCGGGCACGCTGCGCGGCACGTACTGCGCCTGGCCGCCGCTGCGGTAGGGGGCCGCGACCAGGCGCCGGGCCGCGTGGTTCGACGCGGCCACCCCGAGATCGTCGCGCAGGACGTGCAGGCACAGGTCGATGCCGGAGGCGGCGCCCGCCGACGTCAGCACGCTGCCCTCGTCGACGAAGAGGACGTTCTCGTCGACCTGGACCCGCGGATGCCGGGCCATCAGGGCCCGCGTGTAGTGCCAGTGGGTGGTGGCCCGCCTGCCGTCCAGCAGACCCGTCGCGGCGAGCGCGAAGGCGCCGGTCGAGATGGCGGCCAGCCGCGCCCCGCGGCGGTGGGCGGCGATCAGCGCGTCGACGACGGCCCGCGGCGGGTCGTCACGGTCGGGGTGGCGGTAGCCGGGGATGAACACGATGTCGGCCCAGGCGAGCGCGTCGAGGCCGTGCGCGACATGGTACGAGAGGCCGTCGCCGCCGGTCACGAGTCCGGGTGCCGCGCCGCACAGCCGCACCTCGTACGGCATGCTCGCCCGCGTGGAGAAGACCTGCGCGGGAATGCCGACGTCGAGCGGCTTGGCCCCCTCCAGGACGAGGACGGCTACACGACGCAGACGAGAGGCTGACACGGGGACAGGGTACGCACGGGCCGCGTGGGCGAGGGCCGCGGTCGCGGAACGGCCGTGGGGGGGGGGGGGGGGGGGGGGGGGGGGGGGCGCCGGCCCGGGGGGGGGGCGGGGGGGGGGGGGGGGGGGGGCGGGGGGCGGGGGGGGCGGGGGGGGCGCCCCGCCC